>JBBRQA010000015.1:0-30625 GCA_038227085.1 Burkholderiales bacterium
CAGGGGCATGAGGTCGAGCGCCGCGCCGTGACCCGCCTCGTCGCGCACCGCGACACCCTGCACGTTCGCGCCGAGGGCACGCAGCTTCTGCGCGCGCGCGTCCACCAGCTCGCGGCGCGCGACCGCGAGCTGCACCAGGATCTG
This sequence comes from Burkholderiales bacterium, assembly GCA_038227085.1. Taxonomy (GTDB): domain Bacteria; phylum Pseudomonadota; class Gammaproteobacteria; order Burkholderiales; family Usitatibacteraceae; genus Usitatibacter. Next base: position 145 of record JBBRQA010000015.1, read on the forward strand.
CCCGGTGGCCGCTTCGCGCGACAGCACGCGGTAGTCGAAGTAAACCTCGTCGGCCTTGAACGGCGTGAGGCGGTCCATCTCGAACGCGAGGACCTGGCGCAGGTTCTCCTCTGTCGCGGCGGGCATGGTCACCTTGCGCATCAACGCCTCGTCGTGGCCGAGCGCGAGGCGCGCACGCCCGCGAGTCTCGCCGGCGCGCTCGAGGAGCGCGCGCACCGCGGCCTTGCGGCGCGTGTCGTCGAGGGGGGTCAGCACGGTGCGCGCTTCGCCCCCGCCCGGGGACGGCGAGGCGAGGACCACGTCGTCGCCTTCCAGCGCGATCATCGGCGCGCCGCCGCCGCGCAGCATCGAGAAGCGCTCCGGCAGGAGGCGGGCGATCTCGCCCGTCCACCAGCTCCAGAACGCCGCGAGCTTCTGCCGGAAGGGCGCCGCCGCGCGCGACGGGCCGAATTCGGGATTGGTGGCCATCAGTTCACGCTCGCCGCGGCGGGCGCGGCCTCGGGTTCCGGCGCGGCGGTGGATTCGCGCCACGCGACGTAGCTCGCGACCCTGCGCGGCGTCGGCCGCAGCAGCACCACGGCTTCGCGCGCGAACACGGTGCCGTCGTCGAGGCGCGCTTCCGAGGTCACCGTCGCGACCATCGTGTAGCTCGAGGAATAAGCGCCGGCCTGCGCGAACGCGGGCAGCGGCTGGCGCTGCGCGCGCGCGGCCTCGCGGAGCGTGATGTATTCGTCGACCTGCTCCGTGGTGACGCCGGGCACCGCCAACAGCACCTCGCGGCTGGCGAGCTGCGGGTTCACGCCGGGCTGGCGTGAGAACACCGTGATCGACGGCGCGATGCGGCGGTAGATATCGGGACGCATACCGAGCACTAGCTGGAGCTCCTCAATGGCCTGGAAGGGCGCGTTGGCGGGTTTGTAGTCGAGTCCGGCGGCGCGGTACTCCGGCTCCTCGGCGCCGTTGGGGCGCCTCAGGGAGTCCGGATCACGCCAGTCGAGGATCGCGTCGACGATCTTCGACACTTCGTCGTCGGCGATCCCAAGGGAGATGAACAGGCCGCGGAGCAACGGATCAGCCGCGGTATTGATGTCGATTTTAGCAGACTCGTCGCGTATCACGACCGTCACCGGCACGCCGTCGAAGCTCCAGCGCTGCGCCGTGCCGTCACGCTTCCACGCGTCCGGCGAGTTGTCGGTGCGGTACATCTCGAACACCGCGCGCGAGATGCCGGCGCCGGCGATCGCCTCGGCGCGCGCGATCGAGATCGAGTTGCCGACCACCAGCGTCTCGCTGCGCCGCTCGACGATGAAGCTCGAGGCGATCACCGTGAGGAGCACCGCGATCCACATCACGAGGATCAGGGCCACGCCCTGCTCGCGGCGCGCGCTCACGCCGGCCTGCGCGGGCGGCAGACGCGCTGGAACGAATTCTCGAGGCAGCCCGCCTCCTCCGCGACCTCGATGCGCATCACCATCTCGGCCATGAGCGTCGCGTCCGGCGCGCGGATGCGCACGCGCACCAGGCGCGGGATGCGCTCCGTGAAGGGCCACGTGTCGTACCACTTCTGGTCGGTGAAGTCGTTCTCGGTGCCGAAGTAGTCGAATTGCACGCTCTCCACATCCTCGATCAGCACGGTGCGCTCGGCATGGTCGAGGGGACCGAAGTCCTTGGCTTCGTCGTCCGGCATCGCGCGGCGCATCACGAGGTGTCGCTCGCGAGGCGAGGCGCCGTTCTCGACCTCTACCCCGACCAGCGACAATCCACCCTGCGTGATTCCCGCCGGGCGCGACGAGACGAACTTCAGCTTGTGCGGCTCGCCCACGAAGGCGACCTTGACCGCCATCGGGTCCTTGAAGCGCATCGGGAAGAGCTCGGCCATCTCGCGGCGCAGGAAATTCTCCCCGATCCGGCGGTCCGCCGTGCGCCGCCCGTTCGCCTCGCCCGCGTCCCAGCTCCTCAGCGAGAACGAGAGGCCGGAATACATGAGGACCATCATGGTGCCGAGGAGCGCCATCGCGACCACCAGCTCGATCATCGTGAAACCGGCCGCGTGCTTCCTCATGCGCGCGTCCAGACGCCGAGGGTGGAGAGCGCGAGTGAATGGTCGCGCGTGTCCGCGCCGCGCCAGGTGACGCGCACGTCGATCCGGTAGAGCGCGTAGACGCTGGGTGCGGGCTTGCCCGGGTCTTCACCCTCCCCGGTGCGCTTCACCGACACCGCCCACTGGTACTTGCGGTCCTCGCTCTCGCCACTCGACTCGCCTTCCTTGAGCGCCTCCTCGACGCCGACCACCGCCATGCGCGACTGCGCGATCACCAGCGCGCGCGAGCGCTCCTCGAGCTGGCTCGCGCGCGACAAGCCCGCCGAGAAGATCTCGAAGGCGGTGGACATGACGAGGGCGAGCAGCACGAAGGCCACGACGACCTCGATCAGCGTGAATCCTCTCTGCCTACTCATTGATCGCCACGCGCCCGGTGAGCCAGTCGACGTCCACCAGGTACTTGCGCTCGCCCGAGGCCACGGTGATGCGCCCCCCCGTAGAGCTGCCGTCCGGGTAGAAGCGGATCGAGCCGCGCCGCTCGCTGGCGACCTCCGTCTGCGCCGTATAGAGCTTGAGGTCGAGCGACTTCGGCAGGGAATGCACCTGCTGCTCGCCGGTGGTGATGAACTCGCGCGACTCCATGTCGACCGTGAGGAGCGCGTCGCGGCGCGTCGCCATGGCGGTGCTCTGCGTGGTTCGCAGCCCCGCAGCGAGCGAGCGAGCGGCGGCCTTCAGGTCCGCCGCCGAGGCCTTGCCCATCGGCACCGAGAGCACCACCGCATAGATGATGGCGCCGAGCGCGAGCACGACGATCACCTCGAGGAGGGTGAAGCCGCGCGATTTCAGTTGGAGACGTCCCGGTTTTCGCCGTCGCCGCCTTCGCGGCCGTCGGCACCCAGCGAGATCAGGTCGAACGCCTTGCCCTGCCCCGGCACCGTGTACTTGTAGTCGTTGCCCCACGCGTCCTTCAGGTCGGCGGCCTTGGCGTACGGCCCGCTCCACTTGTCGACCCCGGAGGGCTGCGTCACCAGCGCGCCGAGGTTGTCGGGATAGCGCCCGACCTCGAGCTTGTAGAGCTCGATGTTGCCCACCAGCTGCTGGATGCGGATCTTGGCCTCGGAAGACTTGGCCTTGCCGGCCTGCTCGTAGATCTTGGGCCCGATGTACGCCATGATTCCGGCGAGGAGCACGAAGACGATGACGATCTCGAGGATCGTGAAGCCGCGCTGGCGGCGGCCGGCAAAGCGCTGTCTCATTTTTATCTACCTCAGATCGGCAAGTCGTAGACGGAAAGCATCGCCGACAGGATGGCGATGATGATGAAACCGATGACGCCCGCCATGAGCACGATGATCGCGGGCTGCAGCAGGGCGAGCGCCTTGCGGATTGCGACCTCGACCTCGTGGTCGTAGGTCTCGGCCACTTGCATGAGCATGTCGTCGAGGCGACCGGTCTCCTCGCCGACCTGGATCATGTGCACGGCGAGCATCGGGAAGCGCCCGGTCTCCATCATCGGGCGGCCCAGGCCGCGGCCTTCTTTCAGCTCGCGCGCGACGCCGCCCACGGCCTCGGCGAGATACGCGTTGCCCATGGTCTCGCGCACGATGTTCAGGGCCGCGACCAGCGTCACGCCGTTGGCGAGGAGCGTCCCGAGCGTGCGGGAGAAGCGCGCCATCTCCACGCGCGTGAACAGGTTGCCCACCACCGGCCCGGTGACGAGCCATCGGTCGAATTTGTAGCGCACCTCCGGATCGCGCAGCCGCCGCTGCGCGAGGACGGCAATGCCGCCCAATGCGAACAGCATGAAGAGCCAATACTTGCTCATCACATCGCCGGCGAAGAGCACCATCTGCGTGACGAACGGCACCGCCTTGCCGGCGCCGGCGAAGATCGGCTTGAAGCGCGGCACCACGGCGGTGAGGAGCACCACGACCGCCATCAGCGACACCACCGCGAGGAACACGGGATAGGTGAGGGACGCCGTCACGTTGTCGCGCAGCGCCTTGGCGCGCTCCATGTATTCGGCGAGGCGCACCAGCACCGTGGGAAGGCTGCCGCCCGCCTCGCCCGCGCGAATCATGTTCACGTAGAAGCGCGTAAAGATGCCGCGCTGCCCGTCGAGCGCCTTCGAGAGCGCCGCGCCGCCGCGCACTTCGTTGCGGATCCTGGTGAGGAGCTCCGCCACCTTCGGGCTGGTGGCGAGGCTGATCAGGATCTCGAAGCTGCGGTCGAGCGGCAGGCCCGCCTTGAGGAGCGTGGCGAGCTCACGCGTGATGATCCCGATGTCCTCCTGGTTTATCCGGTTGCGCGTGAAGAACGGCACGCGCGAGCTGGCGGCGACCGCGGCCTTCGCCCCGCCCGCCTCCTCGGCGCGGATCGGGATGAAGCCCATCTCCTGCAGGCGGGCGACGGCGCTGTTGGTGCTCGACGCCTCGAGCACGCCCTCCTGGACTTCGCCGGTGGGGCTGACCGCCTTGTATTGGAAGAACGGCATCGCGCCTCGCGCCTAGTCCTCGCGCGTCACGCGCAGGACTTCCTCGATGGTGGTGACGCCCGCGATCGACTTGCGCATGCCGTCCTCGTACATGGTCTCCATGCCCTCCGCGATCGCGGCGGCGCGCAGCTCCCCGGACGTGGAGTGGCGCATGATGAGCGAGCGCAGGCTGTCGGTCATGACCAGCATCTCGAGGATGCAGATGCGGCCGAAATAGCCGGTGCCGGCGCATTCCGGGCAGCCCACCGGCCGGTAGAGCGTGATGTCGCCCGTGGGCTGGTGGCGGCGCAGCCCCATCTGCTCGACCACTTCGGGAAGCGCCGTGTGCGGCTCGCGGCATTTCGGGCAAAGCGTGCGCACCAGTCGCTGCGCGAGGATGCCGTTGATGGTCGAGGTGAGGAGGTAATCCTCCGCGCCCATGTCGAGGAGCCGGCTCACGGTCGAGGGCGCGTCGTTGGTGTGCACCGTCGAGATCACCATGTGGCCGGTCAGCGCCGACTGCATCGCGATCCGCACCGTCTCCACGTCGCGGATCTCGCCCACCATGATGATGTCCGGGTCCTGGCGCACGATCGAACGCAGCGCGTTGGAGAACGTGAGGTCGATCTGCGGCTTCACCTGGATCTGGTTGATGCCGGGCATCTGGTACTCGACCGGGTCCTCGACGGTGACGATCTTCACGTCGGGCTTGTTGAGGCGATCGAGCGCTGTGTAGAGCGTCGTCGTCTTGCCGCTACCCGTGGGGCCGGTGACGAGGAGGATCCCGTGCACCTGGTCCAGCGCGCCGATGAAACGCTCGAGCGCCTGGCCCTCGAAGCCGAGGGAAGCGAAGTTGAGCGGCACGCCGCCCTTGTCGAGGATCCGCATCACCACGCTCTCGCCGTGCATGGTCGGCACGGTCGAGACGCGCAAGTCGATCTCTTTCCCGGAGATGCGCAGCTTGATGCGCCCGTCCTGCGGGAGCCTGCGCTCGGCGATGTCGAGGGAGGCCATGATCTTCACGCGCGAGATGATCGCGGCGCTGAGCCTCCGGGGCGGCGACTCGACCTCGTGGAGAACTCCGTCGATGCGGTAGCGCACGACGAGCCGGTTCTCGAAGGGCTCGATGTGGATGTCCGATGCACGGGATTCCAGAGCGCGCGTGAAGATCAGGTTGACCAGGCGGATCACCGGCGCCTCGGACGCGAGGTCCTTCAGGTGCTCGACGTCGCCCCAGTCCTGCTCCTCGTCGCGCGAGGTGATGTTGTCGACGATCTGGCCCATCGACGACTTGCCGCCCCCGTACAGGCGCTCCAACGCCGCCTCGATCTCGTTGGGCGCCGCGATATAAGGGCGGATGCGCTTGCCCGAGGCCATCTGCATCGCGGAGATCACGTAGGAGTCGCTCGGGTCGGCGATCGCGATGGCGAGCTCCTCGTCGTCCTCGCGCAGCGGCACGGCTTGCGCGTCGCGCAGGAATTTCGACGAGAGCCGCTCCTCCATGAGCGGAAGCTCCGGGAAATCCGTGGCAAGCGCGAGCGGCAGGTCGAGCTGGTCGGCGAGCGCATCGGCCAGGTCGCGGCCCGAGACCATGCCCAGCCGCAGCAGGATCACACCGACCTTCTCTCGCGACTCTCCCTCCTGGAGCTTCAGGGCACGTTCGAGGTTCGCGGGATCGAGCTTGCCGCGCTCGATGAGGATTTCGCCAAGGCGTTTGGGCAAAGTGAGGATTCGTTGCGTAAGCGGTTGAAAAGTATAGCAGTCCTTGGCGCCTTCGGACGCTCTGATGCGGCAGTCTGACTCGCCCCTGCGCGCGAAGTGCCGCCTGGCCTGCGAACTCCATCGAAAATCCTCTATTGGGTCGCCGCCGCCCCTCCTGGTCAGAGGGCTTCTCCGCATCTCAGACAAAAAAAAGCGGGCAGTCGCCTGCCCGCTTTTGAATTGCAACGAAGAATGGATCAGCTGTACGCGGTCTCCCCATGCGACGTGGTGTCGAGGCCTTCGCGCTCTTCCTCTTCCGGGACGCGCATGCCGATCACCATGTCGACGATCTTGTAGGCGATGAAGGCGACCACTCCCGACCAGATCAGCGTCACGCCCACGGCCTTCGCCTGGACGATGAACTGCGACATGATCGAGTAGTCCGCGACGGAGGTGAGCTTGCCGGTGAACCAATCGACCGGGAAGCTCGGCCCGCCCAGCGACGGCGAGTTGAACACGCCGGTCAGCAACGCGCCGAGAATGCCGCCCACGGCGTGCACGCCGAAGACGTCGAGCGAGTCGTCCACCTTCAGCATCCGCTTCAGGCCCGACACGCCCCACAGGCAGACCACGCCCGCGGCGGTGCCGATCACGAAGGCGCCGAGGATGCCGACGTTGCCGGCCGCCGGGGTGATGGCGACCAGACCCGCCACCGCACCCGAGCACGCACCCAGCATCGAGGGCTTGCCCTTGAACATCCACTCGAAGAAGATCCACGAAAGCACCGCACAGGCCGTGGCGAGGAACGTGTTGATGAACGCGAGCGCGGCCGTGCCGTTGGCCTCGAGCGCCGATCCCGCGTTGAACCCGAACCAGCCCGTCCACAGCAGCGCCGCGCCGATCATCGTCATCGGGAGGTTATGCGGGGACATCTGCTCCTTGCCCCAGCCGATGCGCCTGCCGACCACGTAGGCTCCAACGAGGCCCGCGATACCGGCGTTGATGTGCACCACCGTGCCGCCCGCGAAGTCCAGCGCGCCCCACTGCCACAGGAGGCCCGCTTTCGCGTTCTGCGCGTCGACGACATTGGCCGCGGTGTACGCATCCGGACCAGGCCAGAACCACACCATGTGCGCGACCGGCAGGTACGAGAACGTGAACCAGATGACGATGAAGAGCAGCACCGCGGAGAACTTCGCGCGCTCGGCGAAGGCGCCGAGGATCAGGCAGCACGTGATCGCCGCGAAGGTCGCCTGGAACGCGACGAACACCAGCTCGTACATCGGCGTGGCCTTCGAGAACGTCGCCGCCAACGAGAACTGCTGGTCGGCCATCGCGTCGAAGGTGCCCTTCAGGAAGATCCTGTCGAAGCCCCCGATGTACGCGTTGCCTTCGGTGAAGGCGAGGCTGTAGCCGTAGATGCACCACAGCACCGTGATCAGCGAGAACACGACGAACACCTGCATCAGCATCGACAGCATGTTCTTCGAGCGCACCATGCCGCCGTAGAAGAGCGCCAGGGCCGGCACGCTCATCATGAGGACGAGCGCGGTGGAGACCAGCATCCACGCGGTGTCGCCCTTGTTCGGCTGGACCACCGGCGCTGCGGCGGGCGCCGCAGCGGGTGCGCCCGCGCCGGCGGGAGCCGGAGTCGCGGGTGCGCCTGCCGCGGGCGCGGGGGTTGCGGGTGTTGCGGCCGCGGGAGCGGGCGTAGCCGCCGGCGCCGGATCGGCTTTCTTGTCCTGTGCCAGCGCCGTCCCGCCGAAGGCGAGAGCGGCGGCGAGCGCGATGAGGCTCAATGCGCGTTTCATTTTATGTGTCCCCTTGATCAAAGTGCGTCCGCGCCGGTCTCGCCGGTGCGGATGCGGACGACCTGCTCGAGCTCGAAGACGAAGATCTTTCCGTCGCCGATCTTGCCGGTGTTGGCGCTCTTCTCGATCGCCTCGATGACGCGGTCGAGCATGTCGGTCTTGATCGCGGCTTCCACCTTCACCTTCGGCAGGAAGTCGACGACGTATTCGGCGCCGCGGTAAAGCTCGGTGTGGCCCTTCTGGCGGCCGAACCCCTTCACCTCGGTGACCGTGATTCCCTGCACGCCGATGGCCGAGAGGGCTTCGCGCACCTCGTCGAGCTTGAACGGCTTGATGATTGCCGTGACCAGTTTCATTTTTCCTCTCCTAATGGATGCCGTGCTTCGGTCAGAACGAGTACGTGACGAAGGCGACGAGGCGGGTTTTGCTCCAGTCCTTGCCCTTGACGGTGTAGAGGTCGTGCTCGGCGTCGGTGCCCTTCACGTAGCCGCCTGCGTTCCATCCGCCGCCGAAGTCCCAAGTCGCGCCGGCCTTCCATACGGTGTATGCGAGGCTGTTGTTGTGCTTGTACGACTGGTGGCCGACCACGCCATTGAAGGTCAGCTTTTCGCTCACCATCGTGATCGGCTGGTTATAGTCGATCTCGATGTAGTCGGAGCCCTTGCTGTTCGGGACGCCGAACGTGTTGTTGAACGAGTACGAATACTTGGCCGATACCGGGCCGTACGATGCGCCAACGTAGACTTCGTCGGTGTTCGGCTTGGGGTTGAACGAGCTCGAGCTCGGGTATTCGTAGCGCAGGTAACCCACGTCGAGGGTCACGTCCTTCACGACCTCGAACTTGTAGCCCGCGTATATATCCCATTCGAGGTTGGCGCTGGTGGAGAAGCCGTTCACTTCGGCCGTGTCCTTCAGCCACTTGATGTTCGACAGGAACGTGCCTATGTACAGGCCGCTCTTGTGCGCGTAGTCGAGGTTCAGCTGCCCCGCGGGCTTCTCGGAGGTCTGCGAGATGCCGCGATATTCGTATTCGGAATAGAGCGCCGCCTTGCCAGTGAAGCTGTGCTCAGGGTTCTCGGGCTCCGCGGCGGGCGGGGCGGGAGCCGGTGACTGGGCACGTGCGATGCCCACGGTGAGGGAAAGTCCGAACACTCCGGCCAGGAGGAGGACTTTGGGCAGCTTTTGCATGTTGGTATCCTTTGGGCTGTTGTAAAAAGCAACTCAGCGACCGAAAGAGCATCAAGCGTGCCAGTGGGTAAGTATTTGTTTTTACGGGCCGCGTTTAGCTGTCCGACGGACAATGCCCACGCGCTGTGCACGTGCGCGGTGCGCCGCACCGATCCGGTGCGCCAACCGGATGGACCTTCTGGGGATTGACGAGATGAACGAGAAACTCCTGGGCGAGCTCTCCGCGCGCCTCGCGGCACTGGCCGCGTCCAACCCGGCGAAAGACCTCGAGAAGAACATGCGCGCCATGCTCGCGAGCGCCTTCACGCGCCTGGATCTTGTGAGCCGCGAGGAGTACGAAGTGCAGACGCAAGTCCTCGCGCGCGCCCGCGAGAAATTGGCGGTGCTCGAGGCGCGCGTCGCCGAGCTCGAGTCGCGCAAGGGCGCGCCCGATGTCCACCCGTGACGACCCTTTCCCGTTAGGAGGGTAGCAGCGGAAGGACCCGCGTTCCTCGAGGGACTGGGCAGTCCCTCAATCCCAAGGAGCGCATCGTGAGTGTCGCCGTCGTTTTCAGCCGGGGCCTGGCGGGCCTCGACGCGCCGCTGGTGCGCGTCGAAGCGCACGTGGCCGGAGGCCTTCCGCAATTCCACATCGTGGGTCTCCCCGAGACCGAGGTGAAGGAGGCGCGTGATCGCGTCCGCGCGGCGTTGAACACCGCGCGTTTCGACTGGCCCGCGGGGCGCGTCACCGTGAGCCTCGCGCCGGCGGACCTTCCGAAGGAGAGCGGGCGCTTCGATCTGCCGATCGCCATCGGCATCCTCGCCGCCACGGGACAAGTGCCCGCGCGTGGCCTCGAAAAGCTGGAATTCGCGGGAGAGCTCGCGTTGTCGGGGGAGCTGCGGCCGATCCGCGGCGCGCTCGCGATGACGTTCGGCGCCCATCGCGATGGGCGTGCTTTCGTGATCCCGGAGTCCGCCGCCGGGGAGGCGTCGCTCGCGCGCGGCGCCCGCATCCTTCCCGCGCGATCGCTGCTCGAGGTCTGCGCGCACCTCACCGGCATCGCGCCGCTTTCCGAATACAGTCGCAAAAGCGGGACCGTCGAGCCCTCTTATGCAGATCTGGCCGACGTGCACGGCCAGGCACTCGCGCGGCGCGCGCTCGAGATCGCCGCGGCGGGAAATCACTCGCTGCTTTTCTCGGGCCCGCCCGGGACCGGAAAGACGATGCTCGCCACCCGCATCGCCGGAATCCTTCCCACCATGACCGAAGAGGAAGCGCTTGAGGCGGCCGCCGTGCAGAGCCTCGCGAGCGGCTTCTTCCGTCCGGAGAGATTCGGCGTGCGCACGTTCCGATCGCCGCACCACAGCGCCTCGGCCGCAGCCCTGGTGGGCGGAAGCTCGCCGCCGCGCCCCGGCGAGATCTCGCTCGCGCATCACGGCGTGCTCTTCCTCGACGAGCTTCCTGAGTTCAGCCGCCACGTGCTCGAAGTGCTGCGCGAGCCGCTAGAATCGGGGCGGATCACCATCTCGCGCGCCGCGCGCCAGGCGGACTTCCCCGCGCGCTTCCAGCTGATCGCCGCGATGAACCCGTGCGCTTGTGGCTACCTGGGCCATTACAGCGGCAGATGTCATTGCACGCCCGACCAGGTTCTGCGCTATCACCAAAGAATCTCCGGGCCGCTTCTGGACCGGATCGACATTCAAGTGGAAGTGCCGGCGGTAGGAGTGGAAGATCTGTCTCGCGCGCGCGCCGGCGATTCTTCAATCGTGGTCCGGAAGCGAGTGGAAAGAGCTCGCGTCAAAATGATCGCGCGTCAAGGAATGGAAAACGGGCGTCTTACCGCTCCCCAAATCGAGAACCACTGCATGCCCGACGAAAGGGGCGCGACGCTACTGCGGCGATCGATTGCGCGACTGGGATTGTCGGCACGCGCGTATCACCGCATTCTCAAGGTCGCTCGCACGATTGCAGATCTCGAGGATATTGAATCCGTTTCCGATGCGCAGGTGGCCGAGGCGGTTCAGTATCGGAAATTGGATCGGTCCCACGATCGAGGTTAAGCGCTTGAATGACGGCACGGCGAAGTGCCCGCCGATCCAGGAGCAACGTTCCTGCTGTTCCTGACGGCCGGGACGAGGCCCGGCACATTTCCCCGACGCCGTAGAATGCATCAGAAGCGTACCTGGATCGACGTTGAAGAAAATCCTGATACTTTTCCCCAAGGACTGGGATCGGCAATGCTTTTCGGGACCGGAGCTGCGCGCCCGCTATCAGTTCTTTTTCGAAGGATTCGACCTCTTCACCTTTCCGCAAAATGCCCGGCTGATCGGGTTCGATCTGCACCGATACGTGGATCATCTGGCCAACAAGTACCGGCGTGTCGGCTTAGACGGAGTGCTCAGCAACAACGAGCAGTTCGGGGCATTGACGGCCGCGTTGCTCGCTGAGCGCCTCGAACTGCCGGGCCTGAAGCCCCGGACGGTGCTCGTTGCGCAGCACAAGTTCTACGCGCGGGAGGCTCTCAAAGTCGTCCTGCCGGAGCTCAATCCGGATTACTGCGTGATCCGCTACACCGTCAAGTCGGAACGCGAGATCGCATTGCCATTTCCATTCTTCGTGAAACCCGTGAAAGCCACCTATTCGGTCCTTGCACGGCGCGTCGAAAGCCTCGCCGAGCTGCGCGAGCATCTCAGGTTCGGTCCGCTGGAAACCTTCATCATCAAGCATCTCACCAAGCCATTCAACGACGCCCTGAAGGCCACCCCGGGATTCCCCATTTCGGCCGATCACCTGATCGCCGAATCGCTGCTCAGGGGAGCGCAGGTGAGCGTCGAGGGCGTTGTGCTCGACGGCAAGGTCCGGGTGCTGGGGATCGTGGATGCCACCATGTATCCGGGCACTCAGGCGTTCTTGCGCTGGGACTATCCGAGCCGTCTGCCATCGGCGTCGCGTGAAAGGGTCATCGCCGCCTCCAAGCGCATAGTCGAAACGCTGCAGTACAACCATGGATTCTTCAATCTGGAATTCATCGTTGACGCTGAAACCGGCAGCATCAAACTCATCGAGATCAACCCGCGCATGGCGTCGCAGTTCTCCGACCTGTTCGACAAGGTGCATGCCTTGAACCTGCATCGCATCGCGCTCGACCTGAGTTGCGGCGCGACACCCGACCTCGAGCCCCGGCAAGGCCGCAATCGCGTGGCCGCGAGCTTCGTGTTCCGAAAATTCGACGGAACTGCCCTGCGCAGGCCACCCACCGGCGACAAGCTCGCATGGCTCGCTCGATTCGATCCCGACGCGCATCTCATGCTCTACCTCAAGAAGGGCCGGTCGCTGGCGCGCGAGATGAAGTGGCTCGGCAGCCACCGCTACGCGGTATTGAACATGGGCGCCGAGTCGGAGGCGGCACTGAGGGAAAAGCACCGACGCATCCAGCAGGAGCTCGATTTCGAGGCCGGATCCGACGAATTGCCTGAAGCCATCAGCGCCTCCCCATGACGCAGTCTGATGCGCTGCCCTGGGTCGGACGAATCGGAGCGCTCACGGCCATTGTCTTGCTTGCTGCGTGCGCGGCCGTGGCCCCCTCGGCCAAGCGCGAGACGGATCCGTTTTTTGCCTTCCCTCGCCCGCTTCCTCCTGGTGATCCCGGGGTCGCATTGGTCTTGTCGGGCGGAGCCGCGAGGGGATATGCGCATATAGGCGTGATCGGAGTACTGGAGGCCCATGGATTGCGCCCATCAATCATCGTCGGCAGCAGCGCAGGAAGCATTGTCGGCGCTCTCTACGCATCGGGACTATCCGCGGGGGAACTCGAGCGTGCCGTAGGAGAACTCGGTATCGGCCAGTTCAACGACTGGGTCATTCCGGGCTTCGGCCCGTTACCCAGCCCGATGGGCCTGCTCCGGGGCGACAGATTGCATCGCTTCATCGACGATCGAGTCCTGCGCCATCAAATCGAGGATTTCCCGATCCGGTATGCCGCCGTCGCGACCGATCTGCGGACCGGGGCGGTTCAGATCTTCAACGCGGGCGACGTCGGTCTGGCGGTGCACGCTTCGAGCGCTGCTCCTGGGCTGATCATGCCGGCGCGAATCGGCGGTCGACTGTATATCGACGGGCAAATCTCGAGCCCGCTCCCCGTCGAAGTCGCGCGGCGGCTCGGAGCGCGAAAGGTGATCGCCGTCGATGTCATCTACCCTCCCGAGGAGGCGTTCGTCTCAGACACGATGAGCGTGCTGTTTCAGTCGTTCATCATTTCTATCCATCGCCTCAAGACCTTCGAGCGGGCGCAAGCGGATGAAGTGATTGCTCCGGAGCTTCCCCGCACCACGGGTCAAATGGCCTTCTGCGATCGCGGGCCGCTCATCGCCGCAGGCGCAAGGGCAGCGACCGCCGCGCTCGTTCGCATCGAGCCGTTGTTCAAGCTTCCATGATGAGCGGGATCCGCGGCATGTGAGCGCGGGAACTGCGCTTCACAGCGCCAATCGGAGCCCCACTTGGGCATTCCATCTTGAGTCGCCGAGCCTTGAGACCCTTCTTGCGTAGAAGTTGAACAATCACATGAAACATGAGGCAGAACGGAGCCCCCGATGCGAGATCCTCCGGATCGAGCGCGGGCACTTTCGACATGCGGCGAGCCTTCAAGCGCGGTACGCGAGCGTGTGAGCCGCGCGCGGGCGCGCACGCTCGCCGCAATCCGCCCTCGCTCAATGGAGCGTCACGCCCTCGGCGTGCTGACGTAACCCTCAGTGGGCCAGGATCCAGAACGCCAGCGCGTTCAGTTCACCTTCGCCGAGTTGCGGGAAGGGCGGCATCGGAACCTCGCCCCACTTGCCCGCGCCCCCCATGCGAATGCTTTGCTTCGCCTGGCCGAGGGCGTCCGGCTTGCCGGCGTACTTCGCCGCGACGTCCCTGAATGCCGGGCCGACGATCTTCTTGTCCACAGCGTGGCACGCATTGCATCCGTTGGCCGCGAGCAACGCCGTCGCGTCGAGCGTGACCGATGGGGCCGACGCCACTGCGATCGAAAGCGCTCCCGGCGCACCTTGCTCCGCGCCGTAGGTCTTCACCAGGTAGTCCACCATCGCCGGGATGTCCGCCTCGGCGAACGGCGCGCCGAACGGCTTCTTCATCTTCTTCACCGTGGCATCCCAGTAGCCGCGCGGCGACGAAAGCGGCTGGAATTGCACGTACTGCGCCGCGTGACACGTCAGGCAATACTGCTGCACCAGCCGATACCCCGGCAGGTCGCTCCGCTTGTAGATCGACGTTTCCGGGGGCAGCTTGATATCCAATGCGTGCGCAAGCGGCGCGATCGCGAACGCGAACGCGGTGGCATAAACGATCGGCCCCTTCATGCGGCGACCACCCGCGTGGATTCGACGACGTTGCGCATGTAGCCCGCCGGATTCCAGAGCGCGCTCGTGGGCTGGCTCTGCCCGATGCGATTGACCGCGCGCACCTTCAGCTCATAGGAACCCTTCTTGGGCGGCCGGAAAGCGGCGGTCCATTCGCGGAACGAATACCTGCCCGAGTCCTTGCCGAGGCGCGCCTCGTTCCACGAGCCCCCGCCATCGGCGGAGAAAGCCACCTCGGCAATCCCGTAGCCGCCGTCGAATGCGATGCCGCGCACGACGGTCTCACGACCCGCCGCCACCGTCGCGCCGTCGGAAAGACTGGTGACGAACGAGCGGACGTTGAAGCGATTGATGGGAATCGTCTTCGCCGGCGCGGTGCCCGGTTCGACGCAAGCGCAGGCGTTGTCCGGAATGCGATAGGCCGGGTTCATCCAGAATCCGTTGAACACGCTGTCGATCACCTGGATGTCCGAAAGGTGCTTCACCCAGTAGGTGCCGTAGTAGCCCGGCACGATGAGGCGCAGGGGGTAGCCGTTCAGCATCGGCAGGTCTTCGCCGTTCATGGCCCAGGCCAGCATGACCTCGCCGTCGAGCGCGTGGTCGATGTTCAGCGACTTCACGAAGTCCGGGCCGCCCTCGAGAAGCGGGCGATCCAATCCGTCGAAAGTCGCCTGCAGCGCGCCGGCCTGCACGCCTGCCTTTTCCAGCACCTTCTTCAAGGACACGCCGGTCCAGCGCGCGTTGCCCATCGCGCCGTTCGACAGCTGCCCGCCGTTGGCGCGCGGGGTGAAGTGCCCGCGGCTATTGCCGGAGCATTGGTTGACCGCGATGACTTCCACAGGATCGGCCAGGCGCTTGACGTCGTCCAGCGAAAGCTCGAGCGGCGTATTGACCTTCCCGCCGACGCGCAGCCGGTAGGTGAGCGGGTCGACGGAGGTCGGAATTCCGCTCCAGTGGTAGCGCACGAAAAATGCGTCGTTGGGCGTGATGAGGCCATCGTTGAAAATCGCGAAAGGGGTTTCCAGCTGCGGTGGCCTGCTGGTGAGAAGGATCAACGGCCTCTTTTGCGGGAAGGCAACGAGCTCGCGCTCGCCGTTCTCGAAAGGCAGGGTGACCTGCGCGGCGATTGCCGCGAACGCGGGCTGCGCGATCGCCGCGCCGGCCCCGAGCGCGCCCAGGGCTTTCAAGGCCATGCGGCGGCCGGCCAGCGCGTGGGGCGACGGGTGCTTCTCGTGCGCCATGACTTTCTCCTCTGTGAGCAGTCGATTATTGTGCGCTGACCAAGACCGCTTTCGTGACGTCGCCCGGCTGGCCCGCCTCGACGACATAAATCGAAGATGCCGCCGGCGTTTTCGACGAGAGCGACGAAACAATTTCGCGCATGGGTCCGATCGCCGTGCCGTTCGCCATGCCCACCGGGTTGGTCCTGAAGCTGGCCACAGGCGCGCCCTGCCCGGTGACGTAGACGTTGTATGCGGTCTGCGGCTTCAACTTGTAGAGGAAAACTTCCAGCGAATCGACCACGCCCAGGTTGCGCGCCACGATGAAGCCCTTGGCTTCGCCGACGGCAGCCTTCAAGGAGATGTTCACCGGCTCGCTATTGACTCGCGGGACGAGATTTTCGGTTCCAGCGCCGCTCGGCACCGCGTTCGAGACGTAAACCAGCGCCTGCGGGGCTTGTCCCGCCGGAACGCGCGCGATGACCTTGTCGGTGGCGGTATCGATCACATCGACGGCGTCGCCGTTTTCCAGCCCCACGTACATCCGCGAGCCGTCATCCGAGGGCCAGATGCCGTGCGGCAAGGCGCCGACAGGAATCGTCGCGACGAGCTGCGGCGTTGCATCCGTCGTGTACACCTTGACTGCGTTTTCGCCGCCAATGGTGATGTATGCGCGGGTACCGGCCGCGGTCTTCGCGAATCCCAGGTGGTTGGTGATGAAGCCGGTATCGAAAACGCCTTTCACTTCGAAGCTTTGCGTGTCGATGCGGGTCACCTTGCCCACGTCCTTGTGCGTCATCCACACCTCCTTGAAGTCCGGCGTGAATTGCAGGAAGGGCGAGAAGGGACTCACCACGGGAATGCGCTTCATCACCTTGCGCGACGCCACGTCGACGACATCGACTTCGGGCGTGAAGCTCGACACGACGAAGGCCAGCTTCCCGTTCGGATGGAACAGGACCATCCCCGGGCCGGGCGCGACTTCGATGCGGCCAGTCTCCTTGAACGTCTTCGGATCGATCACCGAGAGGTAGTTCTCGCCCCGCACCACGGCCCAGACTGCCTTGCCGTCGGCGCTGAAGAACGCCTCGTGGGGCGAGCGCCCGATATAGGCGATGCCCTTTACCTTGTTGGTCGCGGTATCGATGAAGGCGACCGAATTGGAGCCGTTGGATATCGCGATCAGGGTCTTGTGATCCGGGGAGAATCCCAGGCCGTGCACATTGAGCTCGCCCTTGTAGAGCGGCGACAGCACGTCGGGGCGCACGTTGCCGAGCCGGATCTGCCCGAGGAGCGCGTTGCTGGCGGGATCGATCACCGAGACCGTGTTGGTGTTCTGGTCGCCGGTGTACACCCGGTCGGTGGATGCGGGTGCCGCGAGCGCGAGGCTGGCGCCGCACGCGAGAGCGGCGGCGAGGGACAATCGATGCATGTTCATGGGTTTCCTTTTTGCTTCGGTGAATGGCGTGCGAGCCATGACTGCATCAACCGGATCTCGTTCTGCTGCTCGGTGATGATGCCTTGCGCGAGATTGCGCAGTTCGGGATCCTGCGTTTGCAAAAGCAGCGCCTTGGCCATGTCGACCGCGCCCTGGTGGTGGGGAATCATCATGGTGACGAAATCGTGGTTGGGCTCGCCATTCATCGGCGCGGCACGCATCCCGTAGTCCATGACGGCCATCGCGTCGTCCATCAACTGCGCGAAGGGCTTGGCGGTGCTCGCGACGAAGGGCGGCGGGGGCTCGGCCGGCGCGCCGCGGTGATGGCCGGCCATTTGCGCATGTGCCACCGAGCCGCCGAGCACCAGGGCGGCGAACAATCCGCATGCCGATATCTTCATCGCATCACCTCGATTCGAGTTGTTCGAACACGGCAGCCGCGACGCGTGCGAGCTCGCCCTTGTCGATGCCTGCCGAAAGCGCGTAGCCGAACTTGCCGTCGATCCAATAAAAGACGTTCACCGGGCCCTCCTGGGCAAAGCGAAACGCGGTGTCCTTGTTGGCGGCGTTCTCGGTCGAGACGTAGAGGGTGAGCCGCTGGCCGGTCACATCGTGGTACATGAATTGCGCGACGGGGCCGCTCGTGCCGGGGAGGAGCCGCCCGCCGATCAGCTCATAGCCGAGCGTGCCGAGCTTGGGCGGGCGGATATTCGCGCCCAACCGCTTGGAAAGCCATGTGACCAGCTGGTCCTCCTGGTCGGCGCCGATCTCGACGGGGTGGCGCACATCAGGGCTGTAGACGACGTGCGCGATCGCCGCCTGGCGGGGAAGGCTCGCCGCCCCCAGGCTCGCACCCTGGAAAACGCTCGGCCCCCGGGCCACGACTGCGGGAGGCTCCAGCGCTGCGCGCCCGAGCCAGCCTGACGCCACGCCGACAAACACCAGGGCGCAGCTGGCCGCAACGCGTTGCAGCGAGCCGCGCGGCGCTGCCCATGCAGCGCGCCAACCCCGCCGCGCCCCCGGTGAAAGCGCCGCCTCGCGCAGGCGGGCGGGAACCGCCTCTTCGAGCTGGGGTTCGAGAAACGCCTGCAGCCCTTGATTGTGCTCACGATAGACACGCACTCGCTCGGCCTCGTCGGGCCGAGATGCCAAATACGCGTCGATCTCGGCCGCGCGAGACGCAGCCAACGGACCATCCACATAGGCATGGAGATCCGCTTCGGTCACGGGGAACGGGTTAGTCATCTCACTACCTTGAGGGCGACGGGTTGATCACGGCTCTCCATCAAGGCGCGAAGCCGCGCACGACCGCGCGACAATCGCGACATGACGGTGCCGATCGGCACGTCCAGCGTGCGCGCCACTTCGTCGTAACCCATGTCTTCGAGCACGACGAGAAGCAGGATCTCGCGCTGGTCGGTCGGCAGTCGGGCGAAAGCGGCGCCGAGGTCGCGCACCTCCAGTCGATCGTCCTGCATCCCCCGAACCGGTATCTCGAAAGCTTCGTCATCCATGGAGGTCGTGGCGACCACCGGCTTGCGCCGCTGGTCGACGTGAAGGTTGTGCATGATGCTGAAGAGCCAGGCGCGCATGTCGGAACCGCGCCGCCACGTGGCGAGCCTTGCCCACGCTCGCTCGAAGGTGTCCTGCACCAGGTCGTCGGCGGCGTTGCGGTCGCCGACCAGCGCCCGCGCGTAGCGACGCATGCGCGGGATGCAGGCCACCATTTGCGCGCCCGCATCGTTCATCGATCCCTGCTCTGACGGCATCGGCGCGTGGCTTCCCTGCTTGCGTGGACGACATTCACGGTCATTCGTTCCCGTGGCCGCGCGATCAGGTCCCGTTAAGCGCCAGTTTCGGATCGATCTGCCAGGTTTCGCCGACGATCCTGCCTTCGCGGTAGGTGAGCGCGTAGCGCACCTTGATCGGCTGCTTGCCTTCGAAGAGCACGTTCGCGGTCACGGTCGCGCCCTTCGGGTTGGCGGACTCTTCCAGGTTGGAGACGGTGAGCTTCAGGGGCGACGACTTGGAGAATTTCTCCCAGACGCCGCGAATGTTGTCCGCGCCGACGTAGGTGCCATCGAGCGGCCCACCGACCCAGTTGAACTGCGCGTTATCCGCGTAGCCGCGCATCAGGAGCGCGACGTCGCCGGAGGCGACGGCCTGGAAGTGGAGCTTCGCATCGTCGGAAGGGCTGGCGACGGCGGAGGTGATGGCGAAACCGGTGCAGGCGAAGACGCAGGCAAGCAGCAACTTTTTCATGGGTCTCTCTGTGGGAATTGGGTTGATCGAAACGGGGCGTACAGAGGGGTATACGAGCGGCGCCGGCGGTTATTCCCTTGGGGCCTCGACTTCCTTTCCGCAATACGGGAAGTTCCGCCGAGCCACGTGCTAGCGGCGCCGTTGATGGCGATTCCGCCCACGATCAGCCAGGCGAAGAGCAGCGCAACAGCAAGGGCTTGATTCCCGCGGTCCGGATGGCGGAGAAGTGGGTGGTGAGCCCGAGCGCCGACATGGCCATCGCAAGCAGCAGGGTGGACACCAATCGCCATGCTCACGAGTTCCCTTGGCAGTTCGGCGAGAGAGTTCCTCGATGCGCCTGACGCTCCGGCAACTTCAAATTTCCGCCGCGGTCGCGAGGACCGACAAGGGCGGAGGGGCGCGCAGGGAAAGCGCCCAAGGGGGGTACCCGATCATCGCGACGCTCTCCGGGAATTGGCGCCGGCGCTGGCGCTTTATACTGGAACCCCTGTTACGTCAAACTCGCTGTGAACCCGCAACCGCTCTCGTTGACCGTGCCGCAGGCGATGGAGCGCGCGATCTCCGCATACCGGTCGGGCGAGTTCGCCGAGGCCGCGCGACTCTGCGACGCGATCCTCGCCGCCGAACCGCGCCACCTTGATGCCATCAACATGGCCGGCGCGCTCGCGCTGCAAGCGGGCAACACGCCGGCCGCGCTCGCGCATTTCTCGCGCGCGGTCGAGGTCGCGCCGGATTTTTCGCAAGGCTTCAACAACCGCGGCGTGGTGCTCCAGCAGATGAAGCGCTGGGACGAGGCGCTCGCGAGCTTCGTGCGCGCGGCAGCGATCGAGCCCGCCTTCGTCGACGCCGTCTACAACCGCGGTGTGGTGCTGAGCGAGATGAAGCGCTGGGACGAGGCGCTGCAGGCGTACGCGCGCGCCCTCGAGCTCGATCCGCGCAACGCGCGCGTGCACAACAACCGCGGCAACGTGCTGCAGAAGCTCAAGCGCTGGGACGAGGCACTCGCCGGCTACCAGAAGGCGCTGGAGCTGCGGCCCGACTACCCGGAGGCGCTCACCAATCGCGGCGCGGTGCTGCGCGAGCTGCGCCGCTGGGACGAAGCGGTGCGCGACTACGGCAAGGCGCTCGCGCTGCGTCCAGATTACGCGGAGGCCTTGAGCAACCTCGGCCTCGCATTGAAGGAGATGAACCGCTGGGACGAGGCGCTGCGCTATTGCGATCGCGCGCTCCAGGTGCGGCCGGGTTTCCCGGAGGCGCTCAACAATCGCGGCTTCGTGCTGCACGACCTGCGGCGGTGGGACGAGGCGCTCGCGAGCTACCAGCAGTCGATCGACGCGCGCCCCGACTACGCCGAGCCGCGCTGGAACATGTCGCTCCTGCACCTGCTGCGCGGCGACTACGCGCGCGGCTGGGATCTGTTCGAGTGGCGCTGGAAGACCGAGGACATCGCGCCGCAGTTTCGCGCCTTCGCCGAGCCCTTGTGGCTGGGCAAGGAAGACATCGCCGGCAAGACGATGCTCGTCCACTCCGAGCAGGGGCTGGGCGACACGATCCAGTACGCGCGCTACGTGCATGAGGCGGCCGCGCGCGGTGCGCACGTGATCTTCGAGACGCCCGCGGCGTTGCGGCCGCTCATGGCCTCGAGCTTTCCCGAAGCCACGATCGTCGCGAAGAACGCGTTCCATGGCGCGATCGATTTCCAGGTCCCGCTGGTGAGCCTGCCGCTCGCTTTCGGCACCACCGTCGAGACGATTCCTGCGCGTGTGCCGTATCTCGCTGTCGAGGAGGCACGCCAGCGCGAATGGACCGAGCGCCTCGGGCCGCGCACGAAGAAGCGCATCGGCATCGCATGGGCAGGCAACCCCGCGCAGAGGAACGACCACAACCGCAGCATGGCGTTTCGACACCTGGCGCCGCTGCTGGAAATGGATTTCGAATTCCACTGCCTTCAGAAGGACCTGCGGCCGGGCGACGGCGAGGCGCTCATGCGGTTGCGCCAGGTGCGCCGTTGGGACGCGGAGCTCGGCGATTTCGCCGACACGGCGGCGCTCGCCAACGCGCTCGACCTCGTGATCTCCGTGGACACCTCGATCGCGCACCTCGCCGGCGCGCTCGGGCGGCCCACCTGGATCCTCCTCACCTGGATGGCCGACTACCGCTACTTCCTCGACCGCGAAGACAGCCCGTGGTATCCGAGCGCGCGCCTCTTCCGGCAACCGGGCGCGGGCGATTGGGACGCGGTGATCGAGCGCGTGCGCGCGGCACTCGCCGCCGGTCCGCAATGATCCCTTGCTGATCACCGCGGACATCAAGTCGCGCGCCTTCCGCTGGAAGTTCGCGGCGATCCTCGCGTCTCTTTCCGCGCTCGGGCCCTTCTCGATCGATGCGTACCTGCCCGCCTTCGCCGGCATCCAGGAGAACCTCGGCGCGACCCCGCTCGAGATCCAGCAGACGCTCTCGGCGTACCTCTTCGCCTTCGGGATCATGTTCCTCTTCCACGGCGCGCTCTCCGACAGCTTCGGGCGCCGCTCGGTGATCCTGGTCGCGCTCGTGGTGTACACGCTCGCCTCGGCGGGCGCCGCGCTCGCACCCAGCGTGCACATGCTCATCGTGTGGCGCGTGGTGCAGGGCCTGTCGGTGGGCGCGGGCATGGTGGTCGGCCGCGCGATGATCCGCGACCTCTTCGGCTCCGAGGACGCGCAACGCCTCATGTCGCTGGTGACGCTTTTCTTCGGCCTCGCGCCCGCGGTGGCGCCGGTGATCGGAGGCCTCCTCTTCGCCGGCCTCGGATGGCGCTCGATCTTCTGGTTCCTCACCGTCGTGGGCTTCGTCCTCGTCGTCGTGGGCTGGATCCGCCTGCCGGAGACGCTTCCCGAGGCGAACCGCCAGCCCTTCCACTTCGTCGCGCTCCTCAAGGGATACGAGGAGGTCGGCATCCACGCGCGCTTCCTGGCGCTGTCGCTCTGTGTCGGCTTCAACTTCAACGCATTCTTCCTCTACATCGTCTCCGCGCCGGTGTTTCTCGGCGAGCACCTGCATCTCGGGCCGCAGCAATACGCCTGGCTTTTCCTGCCGTGCATCCTCGGCATCATGTTCGGCTCGCAACTGTCGGGGCGCGCAGCGGGACGCTATCTCCCGGCGCAGACCGTGAAGCGCGCCTATGGATTCATGGTCGTGGCCGCGCTCGGCAACCTCGTCTACTCCTTCGCGCTGCCGCCTTCGGTCCCGTGGGCCATCGTGCCGATCGCCATCTTCGGCATCGGCTTTGCGATGGCGATGCCATCGGTGTCGCTCATCACGCTCGATCTGTTCCCCACGCGCCGCGGCATGGCGGCTTCGCTCCAGGGGTTCGTCTCCGGGATGGTGAACGTCGTCACCGCGGGCGTGATCTCGCCGGCGGTGTCGCACGACACGCGCTGGCTCGCGGTTGCGATGGTGGCTCTGATGTCCGCGGGGCTCGCGAGCTGGCTCGCGTTCCTGCGCATGTCGCGGCGCAAGGACGCGCCGCCGCCCGACCCGGTGACGCAGTTCTAGGCAAGCGGCCTGCAGCGCGTCTCGCGCGCCACGGCGAGGAGCACCAGCGCCGCCGCGCCCCACGCGAACATGACCGCGAAGGCCCAGCGAAACGCAGCGTCGTCATAGACGCGCGCGCCCCCCGCCATCGCGCCCGACCAGTGGCGATCGAGCACGAAGCCCACCGCGGGTTGCATCACCATGCCGCCCAGCATCATCCCCATGTTGGCGATGCCCGAGACGCTGCCGCCCAGATGCCGTGGCACCGACTCCTTCGCGAACGCGAACACCAATACCACCGTGCCGCCGATGAACGCGAGCACGAGGAGGAGTGCCACCAGCGCGGCGCCCTCGATGTCGGGCGCGAACACCACGATCGACCAGAGCGCGAGCGTGGCCGCAAGGCCCGCCATCATCGGCGCCCTGCGCAATCCGATGCGTTGCGAGAGCTCGCCGAACGCGAGCCCGCCCACGGCCCACGCGATCAGCATCGCCGAAGTCGTCATCGCCGCCTCGCGCGGCGCGAAGGCGTGCCGCGAGACGAGGTAGGGCACGCCCCAGAGCCCCGCGAAGGTAAGCACGATCCCGGTCGTCGCGCCCGGCACGGCGAGGCTCACGAACGCATTGCGATAGCGGAAAACCTCGCGCAGGTGCGCGGCGACCGAGGCCACGTCTCTTTCGCGCTCTTCCTCGGGAAAGTAGCTGGCGTGGCCGCGCTCGGTAGGATCGTCGCGCACCACGATCCAGATCGCCACGGCCACCAGCGCCGTGAACGCGGCGCTCGCCATCATCACGGGGCGCCACCCGAACGCGTCCACTGCCGCGCGCAGCGGCGCGCCCGCGAGCGTGGCGCCGAGCGTCCCCACGAAAAGCGCGAAGCCGCTCGCGAAAGCGAACTGCCGCGGCGGCATCCAGTGGCTCGCGAGCTTCAGCATCGACACGAACGCCACGCCGCCCGCCGCGCCGATGGCGAAGCGCCCCGCGGCTGCTACGGAGACGTTGGGCGCGAGCGCGAACACCAGAGTGCCCACGGCGGTCAACACGCCTCCGGCGGCCAGCACGCGGCG
Organism: Burkholderiales bacterium; assembly: GCA_038227085.1. Lineage (GTDB taxonomy): Bacteria > Pseudomonadota > Gammaproteobacteria > Burkholderiales > Usitatibacteraceae > Usitatibacter. The sequence continues at coordinate 24,196 of JBBRQA010000015.1, forward strand.
TGGCCCCCAGCGGTCGGCGAGGAGCCCCGTCGGGATCTGCATCGCGACGTAGCTGTAGAAGTAGAAGGCCGAGAGGTTGCCGAGCGCCGCGGCGGTGAGCGTGAATTCGCCCGACAGCTCGTTGGTGATGACCGCGGGGGCGACGCGCTGGTAGAACGCGATGAGATAGAGGGCGGCGGCGAGCCCCCACACGAACCACGCCAACGATGCCGGTGGGGGTGTCGGCTTGATATCGCGCCTCAGTATTGCTCCCACGGCAGGCCGTCCACGCGCCAGCCGTTGCGAACGTTGCGGTGGTGGGTCTCGTCGAGCTCGCCCTCGAACCCGTGCACCACGTTCAGGACCTTCTTGAACCCGTTGCGCTCGAGGGCATCGCCCGCCTCGACCGTGCGATTGCCGCTGCGGCAGATGAGGACGATGGGGCGCTTCTCGAAGTTCGCGCCGGCGATCTTCTTCACCTGGCCCACGAAGTGGGGATTCATCTCCCAGTCCGCGCCATCGTACCAGGGCACCATCATCGCGCCTACCGGGTGGCCGACGAACATGTATTCCATCTCGCTGCGGCAGTCGATGAACACCGCGTCGGGATTCTTCTTGAGGAACTGGTGCGCTTCCTTGGGGTCGAGATGTTCCACGGGGGCCTCCCTCTAAGGGGCCAATTATAGGGCGTAGAATTTCCTTCATGAACGCACCCGACACGCCCTTTGCCTTCGACGGCGCGATCGCCGCGGCCGCCGATCGCCTCGAGCCCAAGGTCATCGCCTGGCGGCGCGACCTCCACCAGAACCCCGAGCTCGGCAACCGCGAGGTGCGCACCGCGCGCATCGTGGCCGACCACCTGCGCGCGCTCGGCTTCGACTCCGTGCAGGAAAAAGTTGCGCATACCGGCGTCGTCGGCGTGCTGAAGGGCGGCAAGCCCGGGCCGGTCGTGGCGCTGCGCGCCGACATGGACTCGCTTCCCGTCGCCGAGGAGGTGGACGTTCCCTTCAAGAGCATGGTGCGCACCGAGTGGAACGGACAGAAATGCGGCGTGATGCACGCGTGCGGCCACGACGCGCACACCTCGATCCTCATGGGTGTGGCCGAGATCCTCGCGGAAGTGCGCGAGCGCATCCCCGGCACGGTGAAATTCATCTTCCAGCCGGCCGAAGAGACCCCGCCCGTCGGCGAGAACGGCGGCGCCAGGATGATGGTGGAGCAGGGCTGCATGAAAGGCCCCGACGTCGACGCGATCTTCGGCCTGCACGTGACCTCGGTCTTCCCCACCGGCATGATCGGCTACCGCTCGGGCCCGCTGATGGCCTCGGCCGACGACTTCCGCGTGTTCGTGCGCGGCGTGCAGACGCACGCGGCAATGCCGTGGCGCGGCGTCGACCCGATCGTGGTGACCTCCCAGATCGTGCTCGGGCTGCAGACCATCGTGTCGCGCCAGATGAACATCACGCACGAGCCTTCGGTCGTGACGGTCGGCGTGTTCCACGGCGGCGTTCGCCACAACATCATCCCGGACGAGGTGAAGCTCGAGGGCACCATCCGCACCTTCGACGAGACGCAGAGGGACGAGATCCACAAGCACGTGACGCGCATCTCCGAGATGATCGCGCTCGCCGGCGGCGCCACCGCGAAGGTGCACATCCACCGCTGGTACGACGTGACGGTGAACCATCCCGGCCTCACCGAGTGGTCGGTCCCGACGCTCGGGCGCATGGCCGGCGAGCAGCACGTGAAGGTGATCGACAAGGTGTGCGGCGCGGAGGACTTCTCCTTCTACCAGAAGGAAGTGCCGGGCTTCTTCTATTTCGTCGGCTGCACGCCGCGCGATCGCGACGCCGAGACTGCCGCGCCCAACCACAGCCCGCGCTTCTACGTGGACGAGGAGTGCCTGAAGATCGGCATGAGGACGCTTTCCGCGCTCGCGCTCGACTGGCTCGCCGCCAACGCGAAGTAACGCCTGGTGGAGTCGCCCTCCCTCGGCCTGTACGTCCTCGCGTCCCTCGCGCTCATCGCGACACCGGGCCAGGACATGATCTACGTGATCACGCGCTCGCTCGCGCAGGGGCGCTTCGCCGGCCTGTGCTCCGCGGTGGGCGTCTGCCTCGGCATCCTCGTGCACACCGCCCTCGCCGCGCTCGGCGTGGGCGCGATCCTGCAGGCGAGCGAGTCGCTGTTCCTCCTGCTGAAATGGGCCGGCGCCGCCTATCTCGTGTACCTGGGGCTGCGCCTCGTCCTTTCCCGCGACGCCGCGCGCATCGACGCCGCGGCGCGCACTCGCGCGGCACCGCTCTGCCTCGTGTGGCAGGGCGTGCTCTCCAATGTGACCAATCCCAAGATCGTGCTTTTCTTCTTCGCCTTCCTGCCGCAGTTCGTCGATCCGGCGAGCGCACACCCGACGCGCGACCTCGCTTACCTCGGCGTTCTCTACGCTCTGCTTGCCTTTCCGGTGAAGGCTGCGGTGGGCCTCGCGGCGGGGAGCTTGTCCGAGCGCGTGCTCGGCCATCCCGCCGCGATGACGTGGTTGAACCGCGTGAGCGGGGGCGTGTTGATCGCGCTTGGACTGCGCCTCGCGGCGACCGACCGCTAGCGCAATTGCGAGGCCGCGCCGCCGAGCGTAGAATGGGGTCAGTAGAAAGCGCCGATTTGATTCGTCAGCTTGCGGGCGCTCAACAAATGCAGCTAAAGCGATCGGCCAAAAACCCGTTCGCTGAAGCGCCGACGGGTTTTTTGTTTATTGGATCCCCGCCTGCGCGGGGATGACGAAAGAATGGACCAACCGATCTCGACACGCCCTGCCCGGCTCGCCGCGCTCGAGGATGCCCTCAAGCAGCGCATCCTCGTCCTCGACGGGGCGATGGGGACGATGGTGCAGCGCCACCAGCTGACGGAGGCCGAATTCCGCGGCGAGCGATTCAAGGACTTCGGCAAGGACCTGCGCGGCAACAACGACCTGCTGTCGATCACGCGCCCGCAGGTGATCCGCGAAATCCATGCGCAATACCTGGAGGCGGGCGCCGACATCCTCGAGACCAACACCTTCAACTCCACCTCGATCTCGCAGGCCGACTACCGGCTCGAGAGCATCGTCGAGGAGCTGAACCTCGTGGGCGCGCGACTCGCGCGCGAAGTGGCGGATTCCTTCACGGCGCGCACGCCCGGCAAGCCGCGCTTCGTGGCCGGCGTGCTGGGCCCCATGAACCGCACGCTCTCGCTTTCTCCCGACGTGAACGATCCGGGCTTCCGCGCGGTCACTTTCGACCAGGTGAAGGACGCGTACAAGGTCGCGGTAACGGCGCTGGTCGAGGGCGGCGTGGACCTCATCATGGTCGAGACCATCTTCGACACGCTGAACGCCAAGGCCGCGCTCTTCGCGATCGACGAGCACTTCGAGGAGATCGGATTGAAGCTGCCGATCATGATCTCGGGGACGATCACCGACGCCTCGGGGCGCACGCTCTCCGGCCAGACCGCGGAGGCATTCTGGAATTCGGTGCGTCACGCGAAGCCGCTTTCCGTGGGATTCAACTGCGCGCTCGGCGCCAAGCAGCTGCGCCCGCACATCGAGGAGCTCTCGCGCATCGCCGACGTCTACGTCTCGGCGCACCCCAATGCGGGCCTGCCCAACGCGATGGCCGAGTACGACGAGCAGGCCGCCGAGACCGCGGGCTACATCCGCGAGTGGGCCGAGAGCGGCTGGCTCAACATCACGGGCGGCTGCTGCGGCACCACGCCCGACCACATCAATGCGATCGTCGAGACGGTGTCGGCGTTCAAGCCGCGCATCGTGCCGGTGATCGAGAAGAAGCTGCGCCTCGCGGGCCTCGAGCCCCTCAACGTCGGCGGCGATTCCCTGTTCGTGAACGTGGGCGAGCGGACCAACGTCACCGGCTCGAAGGTGTTCTCGCGCCTCGTCCTCGCGGGCGACTACCCGGAGGCGCTGTCGGTGGCGCGCCAGCAGGTCGAGAGCGGCGCACAGGTGATCGACATCAACATGGACGAGGCGATGCTCGACTCCCAGGCGGCCATGACGCGCTTCCTGCAACTGGTCGCAGCCGAGCCCGACATCTCGCGCGTGCCGATCATGATCGACAGCTCCAAATGGTCGGTCATCGAGGCCGGCCTGAAGTGCGTGCAGGGCAAGTCGATCGTGAACTCGATCTCGCTCAAGGCCGGCGAGGCCGAATTCATCCAGCAGGCGAAGCTCGCGCGCCGCTATGGCGCGGCGGTGGTGGTGATGGCCTTCGACGAGAAGGGCCAGGCCGACACGCTGAAGCGCAAGACCGACATCAGCGCGCGCTGCTACGAAATCCTCACGAAGCAGGTCGGTTTCCCGCCCGAGGACATCATCTTCGACGCCAACATCTTCGCGGTCGCTACCGGCATCGAGGAGCACAACATCTACGGGCGCGACTATATCGAGGCGGTGCAGTGGATCAGCCACCACTTGCCGCACGCGAAGACGTCGGGAGGCGTGTCGAACTTTTCGTTCTCGTTCCGCGGCAACGATCCGGTGCGCGAAGCCATGCACACCGCGTTCCTCTACCACGCGACCAAGGCGGGCCTCACGATGGGCATCGTGAACGCGGGGCAGCTCGGCGTCTACGCGGACATCCCGAAGGACATGCTCGAGCGCGTCGAGGACGTGATCTTCAACCGCCGCCCCGACGCCACCGAGCGCCTGGTGGAATTCGCCGAGTCGTTCAAGGGCAAGAAGAAGGACGCGGTCGAGGAGCTCGCGTGGCGCTCGGGCACGGTGCAGGAGCGCATCATCCACGCGCTGGTGCGCGGCGTGACCTCGCACATCGTCGAGGACACCGAGGAGGCGCGCACGCAGTACGAGCGCCCGCTCCAGGTGATCGAAGGCCCGCTCATGGATGGCATGAATGTCGTGGGCGATCTCTTCGGATCCGGCAAGATGTTCCTCCCGCAGGTGGTCAAGTCCGCGCGCGTGATGAAACAAGCGGTGGCGCACCTGATCCCCTACATCGAGGAAGAGAAGAAGCGACTGGGCACGGCGCCCAAGGCCAAGGGTAAGGTGGTGATGGCCACGGTGAAGGGCGACGTGCACGACATCGGCAAGAACATCGTGGGCGTGGTCCTCCAGTGCAACAACTACGACGTGGTCGACCTCGGCGTGATGGTGTCGTGCGAGACCATCCTCGAGACCGCGAAGAAGGAGAATGCCGACATGGTCGGGCTCTCCGGTCTCATCACTCCCTCGCTCGAAGAGATGGCGCACGTCGCGAAGGAGATGGAGCGCCTCGGGTTCAAGCTGCCGCTCCTCATCGGCGGAGCGACCACCTCTCGAACGCACACCGCGGTGAAGATCGAGCCCCACTACTCGGGCCCCACGGTGTGGGTGCCTGACGCCTCGCGCGCGGTGGGTGTCGCCTCCGCGCTGGCAAGCCCCGAGCAGCGCGATGTGTACATGCAAGGCGTGCGCGAAGACTACGTCAAGGTGCGAGCGCAGCACGCGGCCAAGACAGGGCAGAAGAGCGTCACGCTCGAGGCCGCTCGCGCGAACGCGACGAAGCTCGACTGGAGCGGATGCACGCCGCCCAGGCCGATGCAGCTCGGCATCACGTCGCTCAAGAATTATCTGCTCGAGAAGCTCGTCCCCTACATCGACTGGGCACCCTTCTTCCAGACCTGGGACCTGGCGGGCAAGTATCCGGACATCCTTGACGATCCCGTCGTCGGCGAAGCCGCGCGCAACGTGATGAAGGAAGGCCGCGCGATGCTCGATCGCATCGTGAAGGGCCGCTGGATCACGGCGAGCGGCGTGTTCGGACTGTGGCCGGCGAACAGCGTCGGCGACGACATCGAGATCTACGCGGACGACAGGCGCGACCGCGTGCTCATGACGTGGCACAACCTGCGCCAGCAGAACCAGAAGCCGCCGGGCAATCCCAACCAGGGCCTCGCGGACTTCATCGCGCCGAAGGATTCGGGAGTGCCGGACTACATCGGCGCCTTCGCGGTCACGGCGGCCCTAGATGAGGCCCGCGTAAAGGGCTTCGAAGCGGCGAACGACGACTACAACGCGATCATGGTGAAGGCGATCGCCGACCGATTCGCCGAGGCGTTCGCGGAGCACCTGCACCACCGTGTGCGCACCGAGTTCTGGGGCTATGCGGCGGACGAGAAGCTCGCCACCGACGACCTCATCGCCGAGAAGTATTCCGGCATCCGCCCCGCGCCCGGCTATCCGGCGTGCCCGGACCACACCGAGAAGGCGGATCTCTTCGCGCTCCTCGCCGCGGACAAGAACGCGGGCATGGTCCTCACGGAGTCTTTCGCGATGCTTCCCACCGCCTCGGTGAGCGGCTTCTACCTCTCGCATCCCCAGTCGCGTTATTTCGCCGTGGGAAAGATCGAGCGCGACCAGGTCGCCGACTACGCGCACCGCAAGGGAATGGACGTCGCGGTGGCCGAG
>JBBRQA010000016.1:0-30164 GCA_038227085.1 Burkholderiales bacterium
AGGAGCGACCCCGCCGGCCCGGAATTCTGGGACCTGCGATATGGGGCGCGCTTCGCGCCCTGGGACGCGGGGAAGGTGCCCACGCGTTTGCGCGAATTCGTCGCCGCCTCGCCCGTGCCGCGGCGCGTGATCGTGCCGGGCTGCGGCAGCGCGTGGGACGTGCGTTTCCTCGCCGAGAGCGGCTGGGACGTGCTCGGCATCGACTTCAGCCGCGAGGCCCTCGCCCACGCGCGCGAGATCCTCGGGCCGCTTTCCGGGCGCGTGCGGCACGCCGACTTCTTCGCGCCGCTCGCGGGCGAGCCCTTCGACGTGGCGTACGAGCGCGCGTTTCTTTGCGCGCTGCCGCGGCACATGTGGAGCGATTGGGCGAGGCGGATGGCCGAAGTGGTCGCGCCCGGCGGGCTCCTGGCCGGGTTCTTCTTCTTCGGTGAAGGCGAGCGCGGCCCGCCCTTCCCGCTCGCCTCGATGGACGAGCTCACGGCGCTCCTCGAGCCCGCCTTCGCGCGCATCGCCGACGAGCCGGTCGCCGATTCGATCCCGGTGTTCGCGGCGAAGGAACGCTGGCAGGCGTGGCGCCGTCAGGCGTCGTCGCCGAAGAGGAGCGACTGAGGATAGGCGTTGCCGTGCTGCTGGTCGACGTAGATCGCGCTGTCCGGCTGCGCCTGCGCGCGCTCGGCGGCGCGCTTGGCGACCGCCACCACCTCGTGGCGCGACTCGAACAGGCCCGGCAATACCGGCAAGATGCCGATCACGAGCTTGGGCATGGGCCGCACGTATTCCCGGCCGTCGCGGCGCTTGACGGTGAAGTAGCCGCGTTCCAGCTCCTTGGCGGGAACGTGCGCCTCCATCACCGGCGGAAAGTCGGCGATAAGCCGATCTCCACGCGCGCGCCAGTCCTCGCTCTGCATCAACAGCACGAATCGGCTGCCGGTGAAGTGCCCGGCGAAGTCCACGCCGTGCTCGCAAACCGACTCGACCAGCCGCGCGGTCGCGTGGATGAGAGCATCGCCCGCGGAAAAGCCCTGCGAGTCGTTGAGGCCGCGCATCTGGTCGATCTCGATGAACCACGCGGTAAAAGGGACGTTCCCGGAGAGGAGCCTTTCGAGGTGCTCGTTGATCGGCACCTGGCCCGGCAGCAGCGTAAGCGGGTTGGTGTAGCGCGCCGCGAGCACGCGCGAGCTTTGCAGAGAGCGCATCACGTCCGCGCTCGTGCCCATGCCGAGGTAGCGGCCCCGGGAGAGGATCACGAAGCCCTCGGCGATGCGGCGCGCGTCCGACTCCACCAGGATCGCGGTGAGCGAGGCGAGGTCGAGATCGGCCTCGACCTTGATCGGCGCGCGGTCGGCGAACTCGATGCAGGCGCGCGAGCCCAGCGCCTGCGCATCGGGGCTCGCGCGCACGAGGTCCAGCCACGCGCGCGACACGACGCCTTCGATGCCGCCCGCGCCCATCAACGGGATCGCGGCGAGCGCGGGCGAGTGGGCGAACCGGTCGATCACCGATGCGAGGCTCGCCTGCGGGGCCGCGGCGTCGACCGCGTGCACGAAATCCTGGGCACGAGGCTCGGTGCCCGCGCGCAGCCGCGGCGCGGGAACGACCGGCACGCGCGCGTCGGCCTGCGCGCGCTCGGCTTCGGGCGGCAGCTTGCCATCGGGTCTCTCCGCCGGCCGGCCGATGAACCAGCCCTGCCCGCACGCGATCCCGATGTCCTTCACGACCTTGAAGTCGGCGGCGTTCTCGATGCCCTCGGCGATCACCTGCGAGGCGCTGTTCTCCGCGATGTGCTGGATCGCGCGCAGGAACTGCATCTTCACCGGGTCCTCGGAGATGCCGGTGACGAAGTGCTTGTCGGCCTTCACGTACTCCGGCTTCAACTCCGACCAGAGTCGCAGGCTCGCGAAGCCCTCGCCGAGGTCGTCGATGGCGATGCGGAATCCCATCGAGCGATACAGCATCAGCGCTTCGTGGACCACCTGGAAATCGAGTGTCGGATAGTCCTCGGTCAGCTCGATCACGATGCGTTCGGGCTCGATGGCGAGCGACTCCAGGAAGCGGGCGGCGCGCTGCTGGCTGAAGCCGCCCTGCAGGATGATCTGCGGCGACACGTTGAGGAAAAGGCTGCCCGCGATCTTGCGCTCCGAGAAGGCGCGCAGGATCTCCTGGATGCAGAGCAGGTTCAGCTCCGCGGAGACGCCGTCCTGCGTCGCCGCGGCGAAGAGCTCGCCGGGCGTCTGGATCAGCGAGCCCTCGGGCCCGCGCACCAACGCCTCGTAGCCGAGGATGCGCCCCTCCCGGAACCCGAAGATCGGCTGGAAGACCGAGGTGAGCGAGCGCTCGTCGAGGAGCTTGCGCAGCTGCTGCGAGACGTCACGCCGTATCTCGCTCACATGCTCTTTCATCTGCGCGCGCCCGCCGTGCGGCGCGCTACGCGACGCCGTTCGCCCGGAACCACGCGAGGAGCCGCTTCCAGCCGTCCTCGGCCGCATCCTGGCGATACGAGGGACGATAGTCGGCGTTGAAGCCGTGCGGCTTGTCGGGATAGGTATGGATTTCAGAGTGCTTGCCCGCAGCCTTCAAGGCCGCGCGCATGCGCTCCACGCCCTCGTTGGAAATGCCGGCATCGGCGCCGCCATACAGACCCAGCACCGGCGCCTTGATGTCCTGGGCCAGGTCGATCGGGTTCTTCGGCTTCAGCTCGTTGGTCGCGCCCTCGACCGGTCCGTACCACGCCACGCCCGCCTTGAGGTTCGGGTTATGCGCGGCGTAAAGCCACACGATGCGCCCGCCCCAGCACCATCCGGTGACCGCGAGCCTCTTGGTGTCGCCGCCGTTCTTTCCGGCCCAATCCGCCGCGGCGTCGAGGTCCGACATCACCTGCGCGTCGGGGACCTTGGCGACGATCACGCGGATGTCGTCGATGCTCGTCAGCTTGCTCACATCGCCCTGGCGCGCGTAGAGCTCGGGGGCGATGGCGAGGTAGCCAGCCTTGGCGAAGCGCCGCGCCATGTCCTTGATGTGCTCGTGAACGCCGAAGATTTCCTGCACCACCAGGACCACGGGTAGGTTCGACTTGCCGGCAGGCTTGGCCATATAGGCCGGCATCTGGCCGTCCTTGACCGCGACCTTCACCTCGCCGGCATCGAGGCCCTGCGTGTCGGTGGTGACCTGGGTTTGCGCGGACACCGGGCTCACCGCCGCGGCGAAACCGGTTGCGAGAGTAGTCATGACGAATTCGCGCCTTGAGAATGGGGTCTTGGGTTCGAAATTGACGAAGTCGGGATCACGCATCGGTGGGGATACTCGTTGGGGATTATTGTCGCGCGAGGTCATTATAGGTCGGCGAAATCCCCAAGCGAAAAAGGCGCCTTTCGGCGCCTTTCACTGGGGCTTCACCCCGAATTCCGGACAACGCGCTACTCCCCGTAGAGCTTCTGCTTGATCTCGCGGCGCTCCTGGGCCTCGATAGTGAGGGTGGCAGTGGGCCGCGCCAGGAGGCGCTGGATGCCGATGGCCTCGCCCGTCTCCTCGCAATAGCCGTAACTGCCGTCGTCGATACGCGCCAGGGCCTGGTCGATCTTCTTCAGGAGCTTCCTCTCGCGGTCGCGCGTGCGCAACTCCAGGGCGTGCTCTTCCTCGAGCGTCGCGCGGTCCGCGGGATCCGGGGCGAACGACAGCTCGCGCAGGTGTTCGGTGGTGGCGCCCGCGTTGTCGCGCAGCTCCTTTTGCAGCGCCACGAGGCGCTCGCGGAAGAAGCGCAGCTGGGCCGCGTTCATGTAATCCGACTTCGGCATCTTGACGAGCTCGGCCTCGGTCAGGGTCTTCGATTTGCTTGCCATTAATCCTCGCTGCGGGGGCTTTTCGGGTGCCGACGAAAGGTCCCGGCGGCGCCCATCAAAAGCCGGTAAGTGTAGCCCACCAGGGGGGTCTTATCAAACGATCGACACCACCCCGCCCCGATCATTCCCGCCGCCTCTCGGTCGAGGGATGCAACACTTTGTTTTCGTTCGGACTTTCCCCCGCCCGTACTACACTTCGCGAGCGGCCCGGAGGGGGCGCGTGGCGATGGCGAAGCTCCCCATCCCGGCGACTGAAACCGCCATCAGCGCCGCGAGCGCGCCGTTACGCGTCAGGCCGAAAGTAAGGAGCGCCGAAAATGACGCGGGCGCGACGGCCTTTGCGTACAGCCCCGCCCGGGAGAGGTGCCCGAGCAGGGCGCCCAGGCCCTCGCGCCCGAAGAGCTCGGCCGGCGCGGTGCCCTTCACGATCGTGAGGACGCCGTTGCCGCAACCATAGGCCGTCACGAAGAAGATCGCCGCGATGCCGAAGCCGTCGACGCTGATCAGGGCCCCGAGTGCCAGCAGCATGAGCGCGAAGGCGACGATGCCGACCGTGGCCGATCGCACCCGTCCCGAAACGCCGAGCTCGATCAAGCGGCCGGCGACCTGCATCGGGCCCACGAGCATGGACACGGTGACCGCCTGTGCGGCGGTAAGCCCCGCGCTGGTGAGCAGGCTCACGATGTGCACGGCAATCACTCCGAAGACGAATGTGGCGATCGCGAAGCTCGCGGTAAGCCAATGCAGGCGCGCGTCGGAGCGTGGCGCCGCGGCCACCACTTCGGTGCCCACGTCTTCGCGCGTGATGCGCGAATGCTTCGGCACGAAAAGCTGGTGGATCGGCAAGCAGATGAACAGGTGCATTCCCGCGTAGATGGCGAACGTGATCCTCCACCCCCACGCTTCGAGCAAGAGGTGCGACAGGGGCCAGAACACTGTGCTCGCGAACCCTCCGAACAGCGTCAAGGCAGTGACCGCGCGGCGATACCGCGCGCCAGCGTACTGCGAGAGCGTCGCGAACGCCGGGTCGTAGAGGCAAGCGGCCATCGACGCGCCGGCGACGAGCCAGCCCAGCACCATCACCGAGGGATTCGGCGCCACGGCGAGCAACGCCAGCGCTACGATGGCGAGCACCGTCCCCAACGAAAGCACGAGGCGCCCGCCGCGCCGGTCGATCGCGCGCCCCGCGGCCGGAGCCAGCGTCCCCGACACCAGGAGCCCGGCGGTGAAAGCACCGAACAGGAACAGCTCGCTCACGCCCAGGTCGCGGCGCATGGCCGGGCCGAGCACGCCGATCGCGTAGAAGAGGCTTCCCCACGAGATGATCTGGGCGATGCCGAGCGCGGAAACGAGGGGCGTCAGGGACGGAGACATTAGGCGCGAGCGCTAGCCCCAAAAGAAAGCGGCCCGCATCGCGGGCCGCTCTCCGGGTGCGGCGTTACTTCCCCTTCGGAATGAAGCTATTGGGGCCCGCGTTGTCGCGGGCGCGCTCGATGTCGTCGCGGTTCGCGACGGCGGGGCCGTCGGCGGGGCCGTCGGTCTTGCGCTTGGCGATGTTGCTGCCGGTCTGGTATTGGCGCTCGGAGCGCGGCTCCGCGGACGAGTCGACGGAATTGGTGGCGCAAGCGCCGGCGAGGAACGAAGCAGCAAGCACGGCAAGGATCGATTTGGTCATGGGGTGCGGCGCTTTCGTGAAGTTGAAAACAGAGCGGCCATGATAATCGGTTTACGAATAAATTCGAACGTCGTCGATCACTTTTCCGTCGTTGGGGAGGCTGCCGGGAGCGACCAGCGACACGTCGCCGCGCACCTTCAAGAGATCCCGCACGGTGGCCTCGATCGCGCTCACGAGCGCATCGGCGGCGCCTTCCGGACGCTCCACGCGCAGGCTCATGCGGTCCTCGCCCTGCTCGTTGCCGACCACCAGCCGGCCGCGCGCAAGTCCATGACGGCGCAGGACTTCCGCCACCTGGTGGGGGTGCACGAACATGCCGCGCACCTTGGTCGCTTGATCGGCGCGGCCCATCCATCCCTTGATGCGCATGGCGGTCCGGCCGCACGGGCTGTTACCGGACATTACCGCCGACAAGTCGCCGGTGGCGAAGCGGATCAGGGGGTAATCCGCTCCAAACGTTGTAACTACAACCTCGCCCACCTCGCCGTCGGGAAGCGGCTCGCCGGTGCCAGGGCGCACGATCTCGACGATCGCCTCCTCGCTCACCACCAGCCCCGCGCGCCCCTCCGACTCGTACGCGACGACGCCGAGGTCGGCCGTGCCGTAGGCCTGGTAGGTTTCGATGCCACGCGCGGCCAGGAACGCGCGCACCGCGGGCATGAATGCCTCGCCCGACACCAGCGCGCGCTTCAGCGACCCCGCGGAGAGCCCGAGCTCGTCGCACTTCTCCAGGATCAGCTTGAGGAACGACGGGGTGCCCACGTAGCCGGCGGGCTCGAGATCGGCAATGGCGCGCGCCTGCATCTCGGTCTGCCCCACCCCGCCCGGGATCACCGCGCATCCGAGATGGTGCAGCCCGGTCTCGAACATGCTCCCCGCCGGCGTGAAGTGGTAGGAAAAGCAATTCAGCACCACGTCGCCGCCGCGAAAACCCGCCGCGAAGAGCGCACGCGCGGCGTGCCAGAAATCGGCGCGCCGGCCTTCGGGGTCGTAGATCGGGCCCGGGGAAACGAAGATGCGCGCGAGGCCCGAAGCCGGGGTCGCGTTGAGCCCGCCGAACGGCTTCACCGCCTTCTGCATCTCGGTGAGCTCCGACTTGCGCGTGACCGGGAGCGTCGCGAGCGCGGCGCGATCGCTGATCGATGCCGGCTCGACGCCGGCAAGCGCGGTTCGGTAGAAGGGCGCGTGGGCCTTCGCGTGGGCGATCTGCGCGGGCAGCCGGGCGAAGAGATCCTTCTCGCGCAGCGCCTGGTCGCGAGTGTCCGAGGCGTCGTAGTAGATCGCCATCAGGCAAGCCAACGCTTGCGGCGGCGATAGTGCTTGGTCTCGCGAAAGCTCCTGCGCGCCCCGCCCGAGATCCCCAGGTAGAACTCCTTCACGTCCTCGTTATCGGAGAGTGCGGCCGCGGCGCCCTCGAGGACCACGCGTCCGTTCTCGAGGATGTAGCCGAAATCGGCGAAGCGCAGGGCGACCATGGTGTTCTGCTCGGCGAGAAGGAAGCTCACGCCCTCGGCCTTGTTGAGGTTCTTCACGATCTCGAAGATCTCCTCGACGATCTGCGGCGCCAACCCCATGCTCGGCTCGTCCAGCAGGATCATGCGCGGCTTGGCCATCAGCGCGCGTCCGATCGCCGTCATCTGCTGCTCCCCCCCGGAGGTGTAGCCCGCGAGCGAGGCGCGCCGCTGCTTCAGTCGCGGAAAGAATTCGTAGACCTTCGCCAGGTCGATCTTGATCTCGGAGCGCGACACGCCGCGCGTATACGCCCCGGTGAGGAGGTTGTCCTCGACCGTGAGGTGCGCGAAGCAGTGCCGCCCTTCCATCACCTGGATCACGCCGCGCTTCACCAGCTCGGAGGGATTCAGCTTGTCGACGCGCGCGCCGTCGAACTCGATCGTGCCCTTGGTCACCTCGCCGCGCTCGGCCATGAGCAGGTTCGAGATCGCCTTCAGCGTGGTGGTCTTGCCGGCGCCGTTGGCCCCGAGGAGGGCGACGATGCCCCCCTCGGGAACCGCGAGCGAGACGCCTTTCAGCACGAGGATCACGTGGTTGTAGATCACCTCGATGCCGTTCACCTGGAGCAGCGTCTTCGCGGCCATCGCGCGCCCCGTGCCTCTCGCCCTAGCTCACCTTCGAGCAGTCGCGCGCCTCGAACTTCTTCTCCGCGGCATACTTGTCCGCGGACGCCTTGATCATCGGGCGCAGCAGCTTGGCGTCGGACTCGTACCAGTCCGACGTATAGCTCCACTTGGAGCCGTCCCACGTGTGGATGCGCGCCTTGCGCACGCCTTCGTGGTCGCTGCACGAGGTCTTCATCGGCTGCATCATCCCATCGACCCCGAGCGCCTTGAGGCGCGCCGCGTCGAGGTTCAGGTGCTCGGCGCCCCACTGGACTTCCTCGCCGGTCACGACGCGCTTGCCGTACTTGCCCTGCGCCGAGCGGATCGACTCGATGGTGAGCATCGCCGAGAGCATGCCGCGGTTATAGAGGACGCTGCCCACTTCCTCCTTCTTCGCGGCGGTGCCCTGCCCCTTGTCGTACAGGTACTTGATCATGTCCTTGTGGATCGGGTTGTTGCTCTCCGAGGAGTGCCCGAGCGCCAGGCCGTTGTACCCCTTGGCGGCCATCTCCGCGGGCAGCACGTCGGGCTCGGCGGCCGCCCACCACACCCCGTACATCTGCAGGCGCGGATAGGAAACCGCGATCGCCTCCTTGATGGCGGTCGAGTTCATCACGCCCCAGCCCCAGAGGAACACGTAGTCGGGACGCTGCTGGCGGATCTGCAGCCAGGTCGCCTTCTGCTCGACGCCGGGGTGCGTCACGGGAAGCTTGAGAAGCTCGAAGCCTTCGCTCTTCGACAGCGCCTCCAGGACCGGGATCGGCTCCTTCCCGTAGGGCGAGTCGTGGTAGACGAGCGCGATCTTCTTGCCCTTGAGGCTGCCCTTCGTCTTCACGTGCTGCACCAGGATGTCGGCCGCGTCCCAGTAGGTGCCCAGCATCGGGAATACGTACTTGAAGTCGCCGCCATCCACCGAATCCGCGCGACCATAGCCCGCGGTGATGAGCACGATCTTGTCGGCGGGCACCTTGTCGATCAACGCGTAGGTGATGCCCGTGGAAAGCGGGCTGAACGCCACAGGCTTCTTGCTTTTCAGGCGCTCGTAGCACTCGTCGCCGCGATCGGTCGCGTAGCCGGTCTCGCACTCCTCGTAGGCGATCTTGTTGCCGTTCACCCCGCCGTCGCGCGCTTTGACGAGCTTGAGGTAGTCGACGAACCCGTCCGCCCATGGCACGCCGTTCGGCGCGTAGGCGCCGGTGCGGTACACGAGCGCCGGCACGAAGATCTCGTTGGCTTGCGCGGCCGCGTCGAGCGCGACTCCCATCGCTCCCGCAAGGGCGAGCGCCAGGGCTGCCTTCATCCGAGTTGCATGTTTCATGTCGTTCCTCCTCCTTGTTGTACACACAGGTAAGTCTTCAATGCGGGAAAGGCCAAAGGCGCAGCTTCTCTTTCGCGATCGCCCACAGGCGCGCGAGGCCGCGCGGCTCGACGATCAGGAAGAAGACGATCAGCGCGCCGAAGATCATGAGCTCGATATGCGAGATCATCGCCGTCGAAAGCCGGATGCCCAGCGCCGCCGGCAGCTGGTTCAGCGCGAGCGGCAGGATCACGATGAAGGCGGCCCCCAGGAACGATCCGAGGATCGACCCCAGCCCGCCGATGATCACCATGAAGAGGAGCTGGAAGGAACGGTTTACGTCGAAGGCGAGCGGCTCCCACGATCCGAGGTACACGAACCCCCAGAGCGCTCCGGACACGCCGACGAAAAACGAGCTCACCGCGAAGGCGGACAGCTTCGCCGTCAAAGGACGAATGCCGATCACCGCCGCGGCCACGTCCATGTCGCGCGTCGCCATCCAGGATCGCCCGATCGCCCCGCGCGTGAGGTTCCTCGCGACCAGGGCGAACACCACGACGATGGCGAGCACGAAGAGGTACTTCTCCGCGGGCGACTCGATCGGGAAGCCGAACATCGCGAGGGGCGGCGCGCTCACCGAGCCCGACGACGAGTCGTTGGTGAACCATTTCACGCGCGCGAACAGCCAGTCGATGAAGAACTGCGCAGCGAGGGTCGCCACCGCCAGGTAGAAGCCCTTGATGCGCAGGCTCGGGATGCCGAACAGCACGCCCACGATGGTCGCGCAGAGACCCGCGAGGACGAAGACCACCAGCAGGTTCAGGTCCGGCACGCGCACGGCGAGGTTGTACGCCGCGTAGGCGCCGACCGCCATGAAGCCGCCGGTGCCGAGCGAGACCTGGCCGCAGTAGCCCACCAGGACGTTCAGCCCCAGGGCGGCGAGCGACAGGATGAGGAACGGCACCAGGATCGCGCGGAACATGTACTCGCTCGCGACGAAGGGCATCACGCCGAACGCGAATACCAGGAAGCCGATCACGAACACGCGGTCCTGCAGGATCGGGAAGAGCTGCTGGTCCGATGCGTAGCTTGTCTTGAACTGCCCGGTTTCGCGGTAGATCACGGTCAGACCCGATCGATGATTTTTTCGCCGAACAGGCCTTCGGGCCGGAACAGCAGGAACACCAGCGCAAGCACGTAGGCGAACCAGTTCTCGATGCCCCCGCCCAGCGTGGGCCCCAGGTAGACCTCGGAGAGCTTCTCGCCCAACCCGATGATGAGGCCTCCAACGATCGCGCCCGGTATCGAGGTGAATCCGCCCAGGATCACTACGGGGAGCGCCTTCAGCGCGACCTGCGAGAGCGAGAACTGCACCCCGAGCTTGGAGCCCCACACGACCCCCGCCACCAGCGCCACCAACCCCGCCACGCTCCACACGATCACCCAGATCCGATTCAGCGGAATGCCGACCGACTGCGCCGCCTGGTGGTCGTCGGCGACCGCGCGCAGCGCCCTCCCCGTGGCGGTCTTCTGGAAGAAGAGCATCAGCGCCGCCACCAGGGTCGCCGCGATGCCGGCGGCCACCAGATCCTCCATGTCTAGGAGCACGCCGCCTTCGAAGGTGCCCTGCAGGATGATCCTCGGCTCCTTCGGCATGCCCACGTTGAGCGTGTAGATCTCGCTTCCCCAGAGCGCCTGGCCGAAGCCGTCGAGGAAGTAGGCGACGCCGAGGGTCGCCATGAAGAGGACGATCCCCTCCTGGTTGACCAACGGGCGCAGCACCAGGCGCTCGATCACGAACGCGAGCGCGAACATGACGGCGAGCGTGGCCACCACCGCCACGGCGAACGGCATCTTCTCCATGAGGCGCACCAGCGTCAGCGCGGCGAAGAGCACCATCGCGCCCTGGGCGAAGTTGAAGACGCCCGAAGCCTTGAAGATCAGCACGAGGCCGAGCGCCACCAGCGAATAGAGCACGCCGGTGAGGAGCCCGCCCAGCGCCACCTCGAGCCATTGCGGGAATTTGGTCGACCCGATCACCATCGGCGAGACCGCGCCCGCGACCAGCAGCACGAAAAAGGCGACGGTGAGGTTGCGGGCGGTCGCGCTCATCAGTGCTTCACTCCGAGATACGCATCGATCACCGCCTGGCTCGCGCGCACCTCGTCCGGCGTGCCGTCGGCGATCTTGCGCCCGTAGTCGAGCACCACCACGCGGTCGGAAAGGTCCATCACCACGCCCATGTCGTGCTCGATGAGGACGATCGTCGTGCCGAACTCGTCGTTCACGTCGAGGATGAAGCGGCTCATGTCCTGCTTCTCCTCCACGTTCATGCCCGCCATCGGCTCGTCGAGGAGGAGGACGCGCGGCTCCGCGGCGAGGGCGCGCCCCAGGTCGACGCGCTTCTGCAATCCGTAAGGCAGCCGTCCCACCGGCGTTTTCCTCACGTGCGCAATCTCGAGGAAGTCGATGATCTCTTCCACCTTCCGGCGGTGCGCGATCTCCTCGCGCAGCGCCGGCCCCACGCGCAACGCCTGCAGGAGGAGATTGGACTTCATCTTGAGGTTGCGCCCGGCGAGGATGTTGTCGAGCACGGACATGCCCTTGAACAGGGCGAGGCTCTGGAAGGTGCGGGCGATGCCGCGCTCGGCGCTGTGGCGCGGGTCCATGTGGTCGCGCGTCTCGCCGCGGAAGGTGATGCGCCCTTGCTGCGGCCGATAGACGCCGTTGATCACGTTCAGCATCGAGCTTTTGCCGGCGCCGTTGGGACCGATGATGGCGCGCACCTCGTGCTCGCGCACCTCGAAGCTCACTTCCGAGAGCGCCTTTACTCCGCCGAAGGCGAGCGAGATGTTTTCGACCGCGAGGATCACCTCTCCCACCGTGCGCGCGGCGACTTGCGGCTCGGCGTCGCGCAGGTTCACGCCGCGGCCTTCAGGGCTTGCCGCGCGAAGGTCTTCGCGGGGTTGACGGGAAGCTCCGCGCGGATGTTGCCGGTGCGCCCGTCCTCGAAGCGCACCTGCGCCTCGACCACGCAGCTCGCCGCTCCGGAATAGAGGGCGTCGACGATGGTTGCATATTTCTCGCCGATGAAGCCGCGCCGGACTTTGCGGGTGCGGGTGAGCTCACCGTCGTCGGCGTCGAGCTCCTTGTGCAGGATCACGAAGCGGTGGATCTGACTTGCCGCGAGGTTGGGATCACGCGCGAGGTCGGCGTTCACCTTCTCGACGCACTCGCGGATCAGCTGCACCACCTGCGGCTTGGCGGCGAGGTCGGTGTAACCCGAATACGGTATGCCGCGGCGCTCGGCCCAGTCGCCGACGGCTTGCACGTCGATGTTCACCATCGCGGTGGCTTCCGGACGGCCCTGGCCGAAGGCGACGGCCTCCTTGATATGCGGGAAGAACTTGAGCTTGTTCTCGAGGTACTTGGGAGCGAAGAGCGTCCCGCCGGACAGCTTCCCGACATCCTTGGCGCGGTCGATGATCTTCAGGTGCCCGGCCGCGTCGAAGAAGCCGGCGTCGCCGGTGTGGAACCAGCCCTCCGCGTCCTTGGCCGCGCGCGTCGCCTCGTCGTTCTTGTAGTAGGCGAGGAAGAGCCCGGGGCAGCGCAGCACGATCTCGCCGGAATCGAGCACGCGGATCTCGACTCCCTTCATCGGCGGGCCCACGGTATCGGGCTTCACCTCGCCGTCGGGCTGCACGCACACCATCACCGAGGTCTCGGTCGATCCGTAGAGCTGCTTGAGATTGATCCCTAGCGAGCGGTAGAAGACGAAGAGGTCCGGGCCGATCGCTTCTCCCGCGGTATAGGCCACGCGCACCCGCGACATGCCGAGCGAATTCTTGAGAGGGGCGTAGACGAGGAGGCCGCCCATGGCGTAGCGAAAGCGATCCCACGCGCCGACCGCGTGGTGATCGAGGATGTCGGACCCCACGCGCCGCGCAAGCTCCATGAAGTGCTGGAACATGCGCCGCTTCACCCAGCTCGCGTCTTCCATGCGGATGGTGACCTGGGTGAGGAGCGCTTCCAGCACGCGCGGCGGCGCGAAGTAGTAGGTGGGCCCGATTTCGCGCATGTCGGTGATCACCGTCTCGCCCGACTCGATGCAGTTGATGCGGAAGCCCACCACCATCCACTGCGCGTAGGAGAAAAGGTTCTGCCCGATCCACGCCATCGGCAGGTAGGCGAGCACCTCCTCGTCGTCGCGCAGGCTTTCCAGCTCGGCGTAGGCGCGGCTCGCGTGCACCAGGTTGTCGTGGGAGAGCACGACACCCTTCGGGTGCCCGGTCGTGCCCGAGGTATACAGCATGATCGCGGTATCCCCGCCGGTGCCGCGCGCCACTTGGTCCGTGAAGAAGCGCGGGTTTTCCTTCGAGAAAGCGCGCCCCGCTTCGGCGAGGCTCTCGTAGCTCGCGAGCTCAGGCTGGGGGTAGTGGCGCAGCCCGCGCGGATCGTCGTACCACACGTGCTTCAGCTTCGGGCACTGCGGCATGATCTCGAAAAGCTTGTCGGCCTGCTCCTGGTCCTCGACCACCGCGAATTCGATCTCCGCGTTCTGGAAGACGTAGACCATCTCCTGGGCGACGGCGTCCTCGTAGAACGGCACGGGAATGGCGCCGAGGGCCTGCGCCGCGGTGATGGTCCAATAGAGGCGCGGCCGGTTTGCGCCGATGACCGCGACGTGCACGCCACGCACGAGGCCGGCCCGGGCCAGCCCGCAAGCGAGCGCCTCGATCTCGCCGGCCACGGCGCCCCAGGTCCAGCTTTGCCAGATGCCGAGCGCCTTCTCGCGAATCGCGGGATGCGATCCTCGCTCGCGCGCGTGCAGCAGCAGAAGCTTCGGGAACGTGTCGTACGTTCCGTTGCCTTCCGGCATGGCTCGATCTCCTCCGATTTTGAACTAGTGTAGCCGTTGCACAGCTTCGGAAACTAATCGCGCTCGACGACGCTGCCCCGAGCCTGGCCGCGCCAGCTGTTGAGCACCTCGTCGGCACGCTTGTTCGCGTCGACGTCGACGTTGGAGCCGACCCACACGAAGCCTTCGCGAGTGGGCACGCGACGCGCCGAGGCGTGGTGCCAGCGGTAGGTGCGGTCGGATCCGCGCAGCAACCGGAAATCCACGTGGTAGACCTCGCCCGTGCCGAGCGCCTGTGTCCAGCGCTCGACCGCGATTGGCAGGTCGGCGGAGTGGAGCATGTTCTGCCAGCCCTCGCCCACCAGCTGCTCGCGGGACCTGCCGAAGTAGCTCGCGGTGAAAGCATTCACGAACGTGAGGAGACCGGACGCGTCGGCGGTCCACACCTGCAGCTCGAACGCGTCGAAAAGCTCGTGATCTTTCATCGCGGCCATTTTACGCGCCTCATGCGGCGAGGGTCGGCGTCAGCGTCTCGTTGGCGACCGTGATCACCCCGGAGCGCGCGAGATCTTCGACCAGCCCGCCGGCGAGCGACTCGGGTGCGCACCCCAGGAAGCGCTCGGACATGCGCCGATAGCAGCCGATGCGCCCGAGATACGCGGGCACGTCGGCCTGCGCCATGCGGCCGCGGTCGAGGAGCGCGAAGACGAACATCACCTTCACCACGTGGCGCGCGTTCTTCGCGGGATCGCGCTCGAAGGCCGCGAGGCGCGAGCGCACGTTCGCGACCGCGCCCGCAGCGTTCGCGAAGGGCTTGCCATGGCCGGGGATCACCAGCGCCGGATCGAGCTTCTCGATCGCGGTGAGCGTGGCTTGCGCCGCGTCGATGAAGGGATTGGCGCCCTCCTCTGGCCATACGAATCCCATGCCGTTCTGCCACAGCGCATCCCCGGAGATCAATATGCGAGGGGCAGGCGCGTAGAACATGAGCGCGTCCATGTCGTGCCCGGGCGCCGCGTGCGCCTGCCATTCGAAGCCGCCGCCCTCGAAGGTGTCGCCCGCGGCGATCGTGTCGTCGAAGCGGAAGGGATCGGCGCGCTGGTCGAATTCCTCCATCCACGCGGTCTGCGGCGTCCACGGATCGATGTGCTTCGCTTCGCCGGCGGGGATGGTGATGGAGCAGCCGTGCGCGTGCGCCACCGCCGCATTGCCTCCCATATGGTCGGAATGGCAATGCGTATTGATGAGGCGTTCGAGCGGCTCGCCGTCGAGGCCTTCGGGACCGGCCAGGCGCTCAAGCGTCTGCTCGCGATGGGTGCAATAGCCCGAATCGACGAGCAGGTTATCGCGAGAGGCGAGCATTACGACCTGGTTGCAATTGAGCCAGCCGCGCACGATCACGCGCAGCGATTGCGGAAGCGAGGGAGCCATATAGAATTTAAACATGAACCTGCTGCAAGGCCTTCGCGTCGTCACGACGGCGCTCAACCTGCCAGGCCCCGCGGCCTGTGCAAGTCTGCGCGACTTTGGCGCCACGGTGGCGAAAGTGGAGCCGCCCGCGGGCGATCCCTTCGAGCAATTCTGTCCGGCGTGGTATCGCCGCCTGCACGAGGGCGTCGAGGTCGGGCGCCTCGATCTCAAGTCCGAGACCGGGCGCAAGGCCATGGCGAAGCTCCTCGCCAGCGCCGATCTGCTGGTCACCGCGCAGCGTCGCTCGGCCCTCGAGCGGCTGGGACTCGGGCCCGCGCATCTCGCCGGGGCTTATCCGCGCCTTTGCCACGTCGCGATCACCGGCCACGCACCGCCGCATGACGAGCTTCCCGGCCACGACCTCACCTACCTCGCCGAGCACGGGCTCATCGCGCCGCCGCAGATGCCGCTCACGCTCTTCGCGGACATGGCGGGCGCGGAGCGCGCCGTGTCCACGGCCCTCGCGCTGGTGATCGCACGCGATCGCTCCGGCAAGGGCGCGGCGCAAGCCGTGGCGCTCGCCGACGCCGCGGCGATGCTGGCGCAACCGCTGCGCGAGGGCCTCACCCGAAAAGGCGCGTTCCTCGGCGGCGGGTTCGCTGGCTATAATCTCTACGCGGCGCGCGCGGGGTGGGTCGCGGTCGCCGCGCTCGAGCCGCACTTCGCGCAACGCCTCGCGCAGCGCTTCGCGCTGGAGGAGCTCAGCGTCGAGGCGTTGCGCGATCTCTTCGCCTCCCACGATGCCGATTACTGGGAGGCGTGGGGGCGCGAGCACGACCTGCCGATCGCCGCCGTTCGATATCCTTCACCGAAAGAGAGCTCCTGATGCAGATCCAGAACCACGTCTTCCTCGTGACCGGGGGAGGCTCGGGCCTCGGCGCCGCGACCGCCACCATGCTGGCGGCCAACGGCGGCAAGGTCGTCATCGCAGATTTGAATGAGCCGACCGGCAAGGACCTCGCGAGATTCCTCGGCGCGACGGTGCGCTTCATCAAGGCCGACGTGACCGACGAGGCCTCGACGCAGGCCGCGGTCGACTTGTGCATCTCCGCATTCGGCGGGCTCCACGGCCTGGTGAATTGCGCCGGCGTGGCTCCCGGGGAGCGCGTCGTCGGGCGCAACGGCCCGCACGCGCTGGCGAGCTTCGAGCGCGCGGTGAAGATCAACCTGATCGGCACCTTCAACGCGATCCGGCTGGCCGCGGCGAAGATGAGCGTGCAACCGGCGCAAGCGGGCGGCGAGCGCGGCGTGATCGTGAATACGTCGTCGGTGGCCTCGATGGACGGCCAGATCGGCCAGGCGGCTTACGCCGCGTCCAAAGCCGGCGTCAACGGCATGACGCTTCCCATCGCGCGCGAGCTCGCCAAGTTCGGCATCCGTGTGATGACGATCGCGCCGGGCATCTTCGATACGCCCATGCTGCAGGGGATGAGCGAAGAAATCCGCGCCTCCCTCGGCGCGCAAATCCCCTTCCCTTCGCGCCTCGGCAAGCCCGAGGAATACGCGCAGCTCGTGCGCCAGATCCTCGAGAACGAGGTCCTCAATGGCGAAGTGATCCGCCTCGACGGCGCGATCCGGATGACGGCGAAGTAAGGCGCGGCGGTGCATATCTCGCCCGCTCGATGGAAGGCCTTCGTCCTCGCGTTCGGCGCCTGCGTGACGCTGCTTTACCTGTGGGCGCTCTCCGCGTGGCCCACCTACTCGAATCCCGGGACGCTCGGCGTGCGCTTCGGGGAGCGGACCGCCCACCAAGAGTCGCCCATCGCGCAGCTCGCCCCCGGCTCCCCGCTCGCCGCCGCGGGCGCCAAGGTCGGCGACCGCATCCGACTCGACCACAACCGCGACGCGCGGCGCTATGTCGGCACGGGCGAAGTGATCGGATTGCAGGTCCTGTCGGGCGACGCGAGCGTGCATAGGGACGTCGTGGCGGCACCGGGGCCGCCAGGATTCTTCACCACGGGATTCGGCGCTTTCCTCACCGCGTTCGTCTCCGCACTCGCGCTCGCGATCGGCATGACGATCGGGTTGCGCCGCGCGGACCACGCATCCGTCCGCTTCTTCGCGTTGGCGATCCTCATGCAGCCGCTCAACTACGCGAACCTGCGCATTCCCCCGGGCGCGGTGGCGGATTTCCTCGACCTGCTGAATCCATTGGTCCCGTTCAGCGCGATCTATTTCTCCTTCGTATGTTTCTGCCTCACCTTTCCCGATAGCCGCATGGGGCCGTGGCGCAGCCGCTTGCGCAGGCTCCTGCCCCTCGCCGCCGTGGCCGCGCTCGCCATCGGTTCATGGGGCATCGGCTACGTCCTCGGGTGGATCGACGCTCCCGTCACGCGGGCTTTCCCGATCTACGCGATCGCGTGCATCGTCCTTTCGCTCGCCGGGCTCATCCTCGCGTGGCGCGAGGCGACGGGCGACATGCGCACGCGCATCGCCTGGATCACGTTCTCGATGGGACTCGTGTACCTCTCGTACCTGTGGGGCAACGCCATGGCGCTGCTCGGCCTCACCGAGTGGGCGAAATCCCAGCAGTACCTCTCAGCGAGCGCGATCGCGGCGGGCTACTTCGGATTGGCATACGCCCTGTTGCGCCATCGAATCTTCGACATCGGCTTCGCCGTCAACCGTGCGTTGGTGTACGCCGCGGTGAGCGCGACCATCCTCCTCGCGTTCGGGCTGCTCGAGTGGCTCTCCCACAAGCTCGTGCACTTCGACGACCAGCAGCACAACGTGCTTCTCGATGCCGGCATCGCCCTCGTCGTCTTCCTCGCCTTCAACAAGATCCACCACTTCGCCGAGCAGTGGGTGGAGCGGCTCTTCTTCCACGCGTGGCACGAGCGCGAGGCGGCCCTGCGCAAGTTCGTCAAGCAGGCGTCGCACTTCGCCGCGCCGGCGACGCTCATCGAGGCGCTGCGCGCGGCGCTCGCGCGCTTCACGGGCGGGGCGACCTGCGCGATCTACGCGCGCGACGCCGGCGGCGCGTATCGGCTGCTTTCGGGCGACGCGCCCACGCGCGAACCGTTCGCCGCCGACGCTGCGATCGCCGTCACGCTGCGCACCGATCCCGTCCCCACGGTCCTCGACGAGGACTCCGGCGCGAATGGCGCCGCCCTCGCGCTGCCCATGGCGAGCCGCGGCTCGTTGAACGGCTTCATCCTCCTGGGGCCGAAGCCCGTCGGTGAATCCTACCGGCCCGACGAGATCGATGTCCTCGGCTTCGTGGCGCGCCAGGTCGGCTATGACCTGCACGCGCTGGAAGTGGAGCGGTTACGCCACGAGCTCGACCGCTCGGCGCTCGAAATCGCCACGGCGAACGCGAAAGCCGAGGCATTTCGCCCGATGCTTGTCAATGGAGGCGCTCACGCCGAGTAAGGGCGATCCCGGCATCGCGCCTCCAGAAATGCGATAATTACACTCTCGTCCCTCCGAAAAGCTGCCTTTGCTATTCGACACCCATCTCACCGAGGATTTCGACGCGCTGCGCGACACGGTGAAGCGCATGTGCGACACCGAGCTGGCGCCGCGCGCCGCCGGGATCGATGCGAAGAACGAGTTCCCGGCCGACATGTGGAAGAAGCTGGGGGAGCTGGGGCTGCTGGGCATGACGGTCCCCGAGCCGTACGGCGGTACGGGATTGGGCTACCTCGCCCACGTCGTCGCGATGGAAGAGGTATCGCGCGCCTCGGCGTCCGTAGGCCTTTCCTACGGCGCCCACTCCAACCTCTGCGTCAACAACCTTTTCCTCAACGGCTCCGAAGCACAGCGGCGCAAGTACCTGCCGAAGCTCTGCTCCGGTGAGTTCGTCGGCGCGCTCGCCATGAGCGAGCCCGGCGCCGGCTCCGACGTCGTGGGCTCGATGCTGTGCAAGGCCGAGAAGAAGGGCGATCGCTGGGTCGCCAACGGCTCGAAGATGTGGATCACCAACGGCCCGGATGCGGACGTCGCGATCGTCTACATGCGCACCGCGCCGAAGGACCAGGGCTCCAAGGCGATGACCGCCTTCCTGGTGGAAAAGGGAATGAAGGGCTTCACCACCGCGCAGAAGCTCGACAAGCTCGGCATGCGTGGCTCCAATACCTGCGAGCTCGTCTTCCAGGATTGCGAGATCCCGGTGGAGAACGTGCTCGGCGAGGTGAACGGCGGGTCGCGCGTATTGATGCGTGGCCTCGATACGGAGCGCACCGTGCTCTCCGGCGGCCCGCTCGGCATCATGCAGGCGGCGATGGATCTCGTGCTTCCGTACATCCACGAGCGCAAGCAGTTCGGCCAGCCGATCGGCACGTTCGAGCTGATGCAGGGCAAGCTCGCCGACATGTACACCAAGCTGCAGGCCTCGCGCGCCTTCAGCTATCGCACCGCGCAGGCCCTCGACCAGGGGCGCGGGCGCGCCGCGCGCAAGGACGCCGCGGCCTGCCTCCTCTTCTCGTCCGAGAACGCGGTGCAGGTCGCTCTCGAGGCGATCCAGGCCCTCGGCGGCAATGGTTACATCAACGAATTCCCGGCCGGTCGCCTGTTGCGCGACGCCAAGCTCTACGACATCGGGGCGGGCACCAACGAGATCCGACGCATGTTGATCGGGCGCGAGCTCTTCGAAGAATCCGTTTGACCAGGAGATAGATATGGCAGAAAGCATCGTCATCGTCGGCGCCAAGCGCACCCCGATCGGATCCATGCAGGGCAAGTTCGGCTCCGTCTCCGCGTCGCAGCTGGGCTCCGTCGCGATCAAGGCCGCCATCGAGCAGGCGGGCGTGAAGCCGAGCGAAGTGGACGACCTCATCTTCGGCAACGTGCTCGGCGCGGGCCAGGGCCAGGCGCCGGCGCGCCAGGCCGCCCTCGGCGCGGGACTCGACAAGGCCACGCCCGCGACCACCATCAACAAGATGTGCGGATCGGGCATGAAGGCCGCGATGATGGCCGCCGATGAGATTTCCTCGGGCAACGCCACCATCGTCGTCGCCGGCGGCATGGAGTCCATGACCAATGCGCCGCACCTGCTGCCCAAGGGCCGCAGCGGCATCCGCTATGGCAGCGGGCAGGTCCTCGACCATATGGCCACCGACGGCCTCGAGAACGCCTACGACGGCAAGCCCATGGGCTTCTTCGCCGACAAGACCGCGGAGAAGTACGGCTTCACGCGCGAGCAGATGGACGCCTACGCGAAGACCTCCACGGAGCGCGCCGTGGGCGCGTCCAAGTCCGGCGCCTTCGCCGACGAGATCGCCTCGGTCACTGTGAAGGGCCGCAAGGGCGACGAGGTGGTGAAGGACGACGAGACGCCCTTCAACGTGAACATCGAGAAGATCCCCACGCTGCGCCCGGCCTTCAACAAGGACGGCACCGTCACCGCTGCCACGTCCTCGTCGATCTCCGACGGCGCCGCGGCGCTCGTGTTGATGTCGGAATCGGAGGCGAAGAAGCGCGGCGCCAAGCCGCTCGCCAGAATCGTCGCCTATGCGTCGAACGCGCACGAGCCGGAGTGGTTCACGACGGCGCCGGTCGGCGCCATCAAGAAGGTCCTCGACAAGGCCGGCTGGAAGGCCTCCGACGTCGACCTCTTCGAGGTGAACGAGGCATTCGCCGTCGTCACCATGGCGGCGATGAAGGACGTGGGAATTCCGCACGAGAAAGTGAACGTGAACGGGGGGGCATGCGCGCTGGGTCACCCCATCGGTGCCACCGGCGCCCGCATCATCACGACGCTGATTTACGCGCTGAAGAAGCGCGGCTTGAAAAAGGGGGTCGCCGCACTTTGTATCGGCGGCGGCGAAGGAACGGCTCTAGCACTGGAGGTCTTGTAAGCATGGCAACTGCAACCGCAACCGCACCTGCAACTCCGATCGAACACACACCCAACATCGGCCAGACCCTCGCGGCCGAGCTTCGCTCCGTCGGCATCGATTCCCTCGAGGCGCTCATGCGCGTCGGGTTCTGGGACGCGTGGCTGCAGCTTCGCCGCGCCAACCCGGAGCGCAACAGCGTTCCCGCGTGCCTCGCGCTCGCGGGCGCCGTGGCGGGCGTGCGCTGGAACCACCTGCCGCCCAAGGTGCGCGCCGACATCCGCCATCGGGTGAAGGCCGTCCGGGCCTGAGGCAGGCGATGACGCTGCTACGCGGCGCGGCGCTCGCGGCGGTCTTCGCCGCGGCGCTCGTTGTCGCGGCCTGCAAAAAGGAAGCGACGCCCAAGGTCGACGACGCGGCGGAGCGTGCCGCCGCGCTCGAGCGCTCGAAGAACGCCGCCTTCGGCACGCAGGTGAAGGCGCTCGAGACCGCCAAGGGCCTCGAGGCCGACGTGAACAAGAAGGCGGCGGAAGCCGTCGACAAGATCGAAAAAGACGCCAAGTAACGAGATGCTCACGCGCGCGCACACGGATTTCCTGTCCGAAGAGCAGCGGATGATTCGCGACATGGCACGCGAGTTCGCGCGTGCGGAGCTGGCGCCGCACGCCGGCCAGTGGGAAGAGGAAGGCTGGATCCCCGACGCGGTGGTCGCCAAGTTGGGCGAGCTGGGCCTGCTGGGCATGGTGGTGCCGGAGGAATGGGGCGGGTCCTTTTCCGACTACGTGGCCTACGCACTCGCCATGGAGGAGATCGCTGCCGGGTGCGCGTCCACCGCGACCCTGATGAGCGTGCACAACTCCGTGGGCTGCGGTCCCATCCTCGCCTGGGGCAGCGACGCGCAGAAGAAGGCGTTCCTCCCCGACATGGCGACGGGGCGCAAGATCGGCTGCTTCTGCCTCACCGAGCCGCAGGCCGGCAGCGAGGCCAACAACTTGAAGACCCGCGCCGTGCTGAAGGACGGCCAGTGGATCCTGAACGGCAACAAGCAATTCGTCACCAACGGCAAGCGCGCCGCGGTGGCGATCGTGTTCGCGGTCACCGATCCGGATCTCGGCAAGAAGGGCCTCTCCGCCTTCATCGTGCCCACGGATACGCGCGGCTTCACGCCGCAGAAGCTCGAGCAGAAGCTCGGCATCAAGGCATCCGACACCACCGCGATCGTGCTCGAAGACTGCGCGGTTCCCGAGGACCACATGCTGGGACCCCGCGGCAAGGGGCTCGCCATCGCGCTGTCCAACCTGGAGGGCGGGCGCATCGGCATCGCCGCCCAGGCTCTCGGCATCGCGCGCGCCGCTTTCGAGGCGGCCGTCGCCTATGCGAAGGACCGCACCCAGTTCGGCAAGAAGCTGGTCGAGCACGCGCCGATCGGCAACTACCTGGCCGACATGCACACGCGCATCAACGCCGCGCGGCTCCTGATCCTGCACGCCGCGCGCATGCGCACCGAAGGCATTCCGTGCCTGTCGGAAGCCTCGCAGGCCAAGCTCTACGCCTCCGAGCTCGCCGAGTGGGTGTGCTCCAAGGCGATCCAGATCCACGGCGGCTACGGGTATCTCCGTGACTACCCGGTGGAGCGCCACTACCGCGACGCGCGCATCACGCAGATCTACGAAGGCACCAGCGAAATCCAGCGCCTGCTCATCGCGCGGAACCTCTCCGAGTAAGCCCTCTGGCGATATCCCCCTCCCCGTTGCCCCAGCCGGTTCTCGTGTGGGGCGCCCAGCTCGCGGGCGCCGTGGCGATCGCGATCGCGCTCTATCTCTGGCTCGGCAAGGGCACGCCGGTCATCGCCGGCGTCGATCCCGAATGGACGCGCTACGGGCTCTACGGGATCCTCGCCGCCGGCGCACCCGCCATCTGGTACGTGCGCCGCTTCAAGCGCGCGCTGAACGCGGACATCGCCGCGGTGAGCCGCCAGGGCGTTCCCGATCCGACGCTGCGCCGGGAGCTGCTGCGCAAGCTCACCCTGGGGGGCGCGCTCTGCGAGCTGCCCATGGCCCTCGGCGCGCTCTATCTCCTGGCCGGGGGCGAGAGCCGCTGGTTCCTGGGCGCCGCGGCGGTGAGCGTCGCGCTCAGGCTCTCCTACCGGCCCTTCACCGCGAGCTCCGCCCGGCGATGATCCGCGCCCTCGCCATCCTCAGCGCCATCATCCAACTCACCTTCGCCTTCCACGCGGTGAAGTCGGGCAAGGGCGCGCTGTGGGTCACGGTCATCATGATGTTCCCCGTGGTCGGCTGCATCGCCTATTACTTCATGGAAGTCTTCCCCGGCACGCGCGAGCAGCGCGCCGTGCGCCGCCACGTCCACGACATCGCCAAGGCGCTCAATCCGGATGGCGAGCTGAAGCGCCGCACCGAGGAGGTCACCACCAACGCGAGCGTCGACAATCGCTCCCGGCTCGCCGACGAGTGCCTGGAGAAGGGAATGTTCGCGGAGGCGATCCGGCTCTACGAGAGCTGCCTCGAGGGGCCGCACAAGAACGACGCGCGCATTCTCTTCGCCTGCGCGCGCGCGTATTTCTACGACGGAGCCAACCGCCAGGCCGAGGAGATCCTCGCGCGCCTGGCGAAGTCCCATCCGAAGTTCCGTCGCGACGAGGCCGAGCTCCTCGAGGCCCGGGTGCTCGACACGATCGGGGAGACCGATCGGGCGCTCGCCCTCTACGAGCACCTGCGCACGACCTACGTGGGCTTCGAGGCGAAGTACCGGCTGGGGGTCGCGCTGAAGCGGCTGGGCCGCACGCGCGAGGCCGACGATCTCTTCGCCCACATCGTCCAGAACGCGCGCCGCACCGCCCTCGAAAGCGAGCAGGAGTGGGTGAAGCTCGCCACGGCCGAGCGAGCCGCCGTCACCGCCTGACAATGCCGACCATCAAGTCACGCCTCGACAACGGCAGTCCCGCCTTCCAGGCGAACGTCGAGCACCATCGCGCGCTCGCCGCCGACCTGCGCGAACGCGTCGCGCGCGTCGCCGAAGGCGGCGGCCCGGAGGCTCAGAAGAAGCACACCGCGCGCGGCAAGCTCCTGCCGCGCGAGCGCGTGCGCGCCCTCCTCGACCCGGGCTCGCCCTTCCTCGAGTTCTCGCAGCTCGCCGCGTTCGGCATGTACGGCGACGATGCCCCTGCCGCCGGCCTCGTCACCGGCATGGGCCGCGTGGAGGGACGCGAGGTGGTGATCGTCGCCAACGACGCGACCGTGAAGGGCGGCACGTACTACCCGATGACGGTGAAGAAGCACCTGCGCGCGCAGGAGATCGCGCTGCAGAACCGGCTGCCCTGCGTCTATCTCGTCGACTCGGGCGGGGCGTTCCTGCCGTTGCAGGATGAGGTCTTTCCCGACCGGGAGCACTTCGGCCGCATCTTCTACAACCAGGCCAACCTTTCCGCGCTCGGCGTGCCGCAGGTGGCGGTGGTGATGGGCTCGTGCACCGCGGGCGGCGCCTACGTCCCCGCGATGTGCGACGAGTCGATCATCGTGAAGAACCAGGGCACGATATTCCTCGGCGGCCCGCCGCTGGTGAAGGCCGCCACGGGGGAGGTCGTCACCGCGGAAGAACTCGGCGGCGGCGACGTGCATTCGCGTACGTCCGGGGTGACGGACCACCTGGCCGACGACGATCGCCATGCGCTGTCGATCGCCCGCGAGATCATCAGTCATTCGTCATCCCGGGCGCTCCAACGAGGCGATGGCCCGGGCTCCAGTGTCATCGAACCGCTCTATCCGGCCGACGACTTGTACGGAATCATCCCGAAGGACCCGCGCCATCCGTTCGACGTGCGCGAGATCATCGCCCGCATCGTCGACGGCTCGCAGCTCCACGAATTCAAGGCGCTCTACGGATCGACGCTCGTCACCGGGTTCGCGCACCTGCACGGGCATCCGATCGGGATCCTCGCCAACAACGGCATCCTCTTCTCCGAGTCGGCGTTGAAGGGCACGCACTTCATCGAGCTGTGCACCCAGCGCGGCATCCCGCTCCTCTTCCTGCAGAACATCACGGGCTTCATGGTCGGCAAGAAGTACGAGGCGGGCGGCATCGCCAAGGACGGTGCCAAGATGGTGACGGCGGTGTCGTGCGCGAAGGTGCCGAAGCTCACCGTGATCCTCGGCGGCTCGTTCGGCGCGGGCAACTACGGCATGTGCGGGCGCGCGTTCAACCCGCGCTTCCTGTGGACATGGCCCAACGCCCGCATCTCGGTGATGGGCGGCGAGCAGGCAGCCTCGGTCCTCGCCACCGTCAAACGCGACGGCATCGAGGCGAAGGGCAAGAGCTGGTCGAAGCAGGAGGAAGAGGCCTTCAAGGACCCGATCCGCGAGCAGTACGAGAAGCAGGGCCACCCGTACTACGCCACGGCGCGCCTCTGGGACGATGGCGTCATCGATCCCGCCGATACGCGCCGCGTGCTCGGTCTCGCGCTCGCGGCGACCACGAATGCACCGGCCGAGGAGACGCATTTCGGCGTCTTCCGGATGTAGACGTGAGCGACGCACTCGCCATCGAGCGCCAGGGTCCCCTGGGCCTCATCACCATGAACCGGCCCGAGCGCCACAACGCGTTCGACGACATGCTGATCGCGGAGCTCATCGAGGCATTCCGCTCGATGGAGGCGGAGGACGGCGTGCGCATCGTGGTGCTCTCCGGCGCGGGCAAGTCGTTCTCGGCGGGCGCGGACCTGAACTGGATGAGGCGCATGGCGGGCTTCTCGATGGAGGAGAACCGCCGCGACGCGATGGGCCTCGCCGCGCTCATGCGCACCATCGCCCATCTGCGCAAGCCCACGATCGCGCGCGTGCAGGGCGCGGCCCTCGGCGGCGGGGTGGGCCTGGTCGCGTGCTGCGACGTCGCGGTGGCGACGCAAAGCGCGACGTTCGCCCTCTCCGAGGCGAAGCTCGGCCTGATTCCCGCGGTGATCTCGCCCTACGTGGTCGCCGCGATAGGCGAGCGCGCGGCGCGCCGCTACTTCCTCACCGCCGAGCGCTTCGACGCGGCGGAGGCGTGGCGCCTGGGCCTGGTGCACGAGATCGGCGCGACCGAGACCGACGTGGACGAGACCATCGGCACTATCGTCGACGCCATGCTCGCAGCAAGTCCGGCCGCGCAGAAAGAAGCCAAGGACCTGATCCGCGCTGTGGCCAACCGGCCGCTCACCAGCGAGGTGGTGCAGGACACGGCCGAGCGCATCGCGAAGATCCGCTCCTCACCGGAGGGGCGCGAGGGGGTCGCCGCCTTCCTCGAGAAGCGGCGCGCCTCGTGGGTCCCGCCGGACCCGGAGCCAGAAATTCCCCCGGAGAGCCCCGGCAGTTGAGGGGTAAAATTGCGGCAAGGAGGCTCAACATGAAAACGCTTCGCCTCATACTCGCAATCGCCGCCGTCGCCTTCAGTGCGTTCTGCGCTGCCGCCACCGTCGCGGAGCGCTCGCCGTTCGCGCAGGGCCACTGGTGGAACCCGCAACGCTCGGGCAGCGGCTTCGAGATCTTCAGCGCCGCCGGGCAAGTGGCCGTGGTCTGGTACACCTTCGACGAAAGCGGGAAACCCGTCTGGTACACCGCCCAGGGCGACGAGTCCAGCCTCGGCACGCAGGCCTGGCCGCTCATGCGCCATCAGTGGAGCGGCAGCGGCATCAGCGCCTCCACCGCCGTGGGCTCTCTCAAGCTCGAGATCGTGCACCCCGAGTCGATGAAGGCGACCTGGCAAGTGAACGGCACGAGCGGCACATGGGCCATCGAGCCGCTGGTGTTTTCGGGAGTCCTGAACGAGGTCGACCATAGCGGCTCGTGGTTCGATCCCCGCAACGGGGGATGGGGTGTCACCGTCGCGGAGCAAGGCGACGTGCTCGGCGGCGCGATATTCGCCTACGACGCGGCGGGCGCTTCCACGTGGCTTGCGGGCTACCAACGCGCGAGCCGCACCGTCGAATACTTCGCATGCACCGGGGCGTGCCCATCCTGCGCGTACACCACCACCGTCACTCGCAGCGCCGGCACGCTGACCTTCGATTTCGCGGCGGAGAACCAGCTCACGCTCCACAATGCGCTCGCCACGTCCATGGCACCGGGCGTGAACGTCGAGGGCGCGCGCATGACTCCCCTGAGCCGCCCCGCCTCGTGGCGCGCGGCGGACCGCCAGCTGGCGAACTTCGCAGGCGATGCCGCGTTGAAGGCCTATCTCGCCGCGGGATTGCAGAATGTCATCTACTCGCCCGGGGTCGAATTTTCCCCGGCGCCGCCGGCCGCCGCGTTCTCCACCACGAACCTGCAGGAAATCGGCGTGGACGAGGCCGACCTGGTGAAGTCCGACGGCCAATCGATCTACGCCTACGCGTACGCCGGCGACTACTCCGGCACGCGCCTTCCCGCCATCCGCGTGGCGCGCACGCCGGACGCCGGCGCGAGCCTCGAGATCCGGGGCACGGTGCCGCTCGCGAGCGGACCCTCCGCCCCGATGGCGAACGCCGGCCTCTTCCTCTCCGGCGACAAGCTCGTCTCCGTGTCGGGAACGCAGGCGGCATCCTCCGTCGGCTGGCCTTGGCAATACCCGGGCGCGTGGCAGAAGGGCGTCACCAACATTGAGATGCTGTCCACGTCGTCCGGGCTACCGGTCACGACATGGCGCGCCGAGATCGAAGGCCATATCGTCGCCAGCCGCCGCATCGGCGATCGCCTGTACGTCATCTCCCGTTTCGTGCCGTTCCTGCAAGGCTACGTGTACGGCGCCGCGACATCGCCGGCGATCCTGGCTTCGAACGAAGCGATCCTCGCCATTACGCCGCTCTCCGGGCTGCTTCCCTCGATACGCATCAATGGCGGGGCAAATGCGCCGGCGGTGCAGGCCGCGTCGGTATACCTGCCGCCGCCGGGCGCGCGCAAACCCGTTGCGGACTTGGTGATGGTCACCGCGATCGATCTCATCTCGCCACGCATCGTGCAGACGATCGCGATCATCGGCGCCGTCGATACCTTGTACGCGTCCACCACGAACCTGTTCCTCGCCAGCTCGCGCCGGCCGCTTCGCGATGGCGTGGGCAACCTGCTGCCCGAGCCTCCGTTCTACGTGACCGATATCCACCAGGTCCGGCTTGGCACCGACGCGATGGCGATCGTGGGCTCGGGCTCGCTCGAGGGATTCTTCGGCACGGTGGCCGACAAGGCGGCGTTCCGCATGAGCGAGTACCAAGGCCGGCTTCGCGCGGTTACCAGCACTACCGGAACGATCTGGGGGCCCGGGAACAAGAACCGACTCACCATCCTGGAGCCGTCGACCTCCGCGCCCGGGTTATTGCGTACGGTGTCGATCCTGCCGAACGCGCAGCGTCCCGACCCGCTCGGCAAGCCCAACGAGATCCTCTACGGCACGCGCTTCGTCGATGAGAGGCTCTACGCCGTGACGTTCAAGAGCGTCGATCCGCTCTACGTCGTGGACCTGGCGAATGCGGCCGATCCGCGTATCGTCGGCGCCCTCGAGATTCCTGGTTTCTCCGACTACCTCCATCCGCTGCCCAATGGCCTCCTCCTCGGCTTCGGCAAGGACACCGTGCCCGCCGACACCACCGGCGACGCAAACTTCGCGTGGTACCAGGGGCTGCAGCTCACGCTCTTCGATGTCGGCAACATCGGCGCGCCACGGGAAATCCAGCGCATGCTGATGGGCAAGCGCGGCAGCGATTCCGCGCTGTTGCGCGATCACCACGCGTTCAGCTTCCTCACGATGGGGGACGGCGTGGCCAACATCGC
Source organism: Burkholderiales bacterium (assembly GCA_038227085.1). Classification (GTDB taxonomy): domain Bacteria; phylum Pseudomonadota; class Gammaproteobacteria; order Burkholderiales; family Usitatibacteraceae; genus Usitatibacter. The sequence continues at coordinate 28,821 of JBBRQA010000016.1, forward strand.
CATTCCGGCAAGCCTTCACGACGGCAGCCCTACCGGAACCGGACCCTCAGCCTACTATCCGTGGCAAAGGAGCGGGCTGATGCGCTTCGAGCTGCGCGGCACCACGGCGGCGGACGCACACCTCGCGGCGCTGCCGAGTCTGGTGACGTACCAGATGCCGCAGGCCGCGCCCATTCCCGACTTCGCGGCGGACGGCGCCCGGTCGGTGCTCTTCGCCAACGGCACGATCTACGTGGGCAGGGGCCAGTTCTGGCGTCAGGACACGTCAGGCAACGTGAGCGGCCCGTTCTGATATTCGACAAGATCCTCATCGCCAACCGCGGCGAGATCGCCTGCCGCGTGATGCGCACCTGCCGTCGCCTGTCCATCCGCACGGTCGCCGTCCACTCGACCATCGACGCGCATGCGCTCCACGTCGAACAGGCCGACGAGGCCTACCTCATCGGCGGCCCGCGCCCGGCCGATTCGTACCTGCGCGGCGACAAGATCATCGAGGTGGCGAGGGCGTGCGGCGCGCAGGCGATCCATCCGGGCTACGGTTTCCTCTCGGAGAACGAGGACTTCGCGCGCGCGGTCGAGGCCGCGGGCCTGGTCTTCATCGGCCCCACGCCGGAAGCCATCGAGAAGATGGGTCTCAAGGACCGCGCCAAGGCGATCATGGAGAAGGCCGGCGTGCCCGTGGTGCCCGGTTATCACGGCGCAAACCAGGATGCGAAATTCCTGCGCGGTGAGGCGAAGAAAATCGGCTTTCCGCTGCTGGTGAAGGCGGTCGCGGGCGGCGGCGGCAAGGGCATGCGCCTCGTGACGAAGGATTCGGAGTTCGACGAGCAGCTCGCCTCCGCGCGCCGCGAGGCGAAGAACGCCTTCGGCGAAGACGCGGTGCTCCTCGAGCGTTTCGTGGAAGGCCCGCACCATATCGAGTTCCAGGTGTTCGGCGACACGCACGGCAACTACGTGCACCTCTTCGAGCGCGAGTGCTCGATCCAGCGCCGCCACCAGAAAGTGCTCGAGGAGACGCCGTCGCCCTTCCTCGACGGCGCGATGCGCGCGGCCATGGGCGAGGCGGCCGTGGCCGCGGTGCGCGCCATCGCCTATCGCGGCGCGGGCACCATCGAGTTCATCGCCGGCGCCGACCGCAAGTTCTTCTTCATGGAGATGAACACGCGCCTGCAGGTCGAGCACCCCGTGACCGAGATGATCACCGGCGAGGACCTGGTCGAGTGGCAGCTGCGCGTCGCGGCCGGCGAGCCCCTGCCCCTGCACCAGGGCGAGATCACTTCCGGCGGCCACTCGATCGAGGTGCGCCTGTGCGCCGAGAATCCTGCCAACAATTTCCTTCCCGAG
>JBBRQA010000017.1:0-29647 GCA_038227085.1 Burkholderiales bacterium
GACGTGAAGCACATCTACGCGAAGCTGAAGGCGGCCGGCAACGAGGCGCACAAGCTGCATCGCACCGTGCATCGACCCTGGGGCACCTACACCGTGCTTGAAGAAGGAGCCGGCTTCAAGATCAAGCGCATCGAGGTGAAGCCCGGCGCGAGCCTGAGCCTGCAGATGCACCAGCGCCGCAGCGAGCACTGGGTCGTGGTGAGCGGCACCGCGAAGGTCGTGAACGGCGATCGCGAGCTCACCGTCGCCACCAACGAGTCGACCTTCATCCCCGCGGGCAACAAGCACCGCCTCGAGAACGCCACACACGAGACCCTGGTGATGATCGAGGTGCAGAGCGGCGACTACCTCGGCGAGGACGACATCGTGCGCTTCGACGACAAGTACGGGCGGGTGGCGAATCGATGACGCCCGGGCGCGACCTGGACCTGATCGTGGAGCTGCTCAAGCGCGAATTCTCCGGGCGCTATCGCGGATCGTTCGGCGGCCTCGCCTGGTCCTTCGCGCAGCCCGTCTTCCTGCTCGCGGTGTACACCGTCGCCTTTGGAGTGATCCTCAAGACGCGCTGGGGACTTTCCGGCGGCACCGCGGACTACGCGCTCCTCCTCTTCGCCGGGCTCATCGTCTTCAATGCCTGCGCGGAATGCCTCGCCAGGGCGCCCATGCTCGTCGCGGGGAGCCCGAACTTCGTGAAGAAGGTGGTGTTCCCGCTGGAGATCCTCGCCTGGGTCATGGCGCTCACCACGCTCGCGCACGCGCTGGTCGGCGTCGCCGTGTGGTTCCTGGGCTATTTCCTGTTCAGGGGCGTACCGCCCTGGACCGCGGTTTTCTTCCCGCTCGTGCTTCTCTGTCTCTTTCCCCTGCTTCTCGGCATCTGCTGGCTGTTGTCGGCGCTGGGAGTGTTCGCGCGCGACATCGGGCAGCTCACCGTGATGCTCTCGCACGCGCTCCTTTTCCTCACGCCGATCTTCTACAGCCTCGATGCAGCACCCGCGGTGCTGCGCGGCTTCCTCCTCGCCAATCCCCTCACGTTCATCGTCGAGCAGCTGCGCCAGGTGCTCTTCTTCGGCACATTTCCGAGCCTGCGCGGGCTTCTCGTCTATTTCGCCTGCGCGACCCTGTTCGCATGGCTTGCGTGGCGCATCTTCCGCCACCTGCGTCCGCGCTTCGCCGACCTGGTCTAGCGATGGACGACATCGTCATCTCCGCGCGCGGCATCTCGAAGTGCTACCAGGTCTTCGACAACACGCGCGCCCGGCTGGTGCACGCGGTGTGGCCGCGAAGCCGCTCCGGCATGGAAGAGGTCTGGGCGCTTCGCGACATCGATCTCGATATCCGGCGCGGCGAGTCGGTCGGCATCATCGGGCGCAACGGCAGCGGCAAGAGCACGCTGCTGGAGATCCTCACCGGCACACTCGCCCCCACGAGCGGCGAGACACGCGTCAATGGGCGAGTCTCGGCGCTCCTCGAGCTTGGCAGCGGCTTCAACCCGGAATACACCGGCCGCGACAACGCGATCCTGAATGGCCTCCTGCTTGGCGTGACACGCCGGCAGGTGCGCGAGCGCTTCGCGAGCATCGCGGAATTCGCCGAGATCGGCGCGGCGATGGATCGGCCCGTGAAGACCTACTCCAGCGGCATGGTCGCGCGCCTCGCGTTCGCGGTGCAGGTGGCGCTCGACCCCGAGATCCTCATCGTCGACGAGGCGCTCAGCGTGGGCGATTTCTTCTTCCAGCAGAAGTGCCTCGCCCACATCCAGTCGATGCAGCGCCGCGGCGTGACCATCCTTTTCGTCTCGCACGACATGGGCATGGTGAGGAACGTCTGCGCGCGCGCGATCTACCTGCGCGCCGGAGCACTCGTGTACGACGGGGACGCGGAGCGCGCCGGGCATCTCTACTTCCAGGAAGGCGCCTCGGCCGCGATGCCCGCCCGCGAGCGCGACTCCGTCCGGGGAGCGATTCCTGAGCCCCCCTCGCCGCGCGATTTCCTCTGGCGAGCGGAGGATGCGGCGCCGGACTCGTCGACGCCCCGCGTGATGGGCGTGGACGTTCAGGACACCCGCGGCCAACGCGCGATTCGATTTCGTATCGGAGAAACGCTGCGCGTGCTGGTGGACGTCGCCCATCCGGGAGCGGGCTTCGTGCCCGCCATCATGCTCAAGAATTCGCTCGGCCAGGTCGTCAACGTGACCGGCTTCTCCGGCCCGGCGCCAGCGCCGGCTTCCGGGCGTGCGACGTTCGTCTTCGAGCTCGACCTCAACCTCGAGGCCGGACGCTATGGCTTGCAAGCCTACATCGGCGCGCCCACCGGGCCCAACATCGGGCCTATCGTGAGCGAATCGCCGGCGCTGGGCCCGATTTCCGTGGAGTGGGACTACGAACGCGACGAGGCGCCCTTCCACGGGATGTTCGGCCTCCCCGCGAGGGTCAGCGCGCGGAGCGCGGAATAGTGGTCAAGTATTCGGTGGTGATTCCGACCAAGTCGCGCGCGGACACCCTGCAGCACGTGCTGCGCAACGTGCTCTCGACGCCGCGGCGCGACGTCGAGGTGGTGGTGCATCAATGCGGCGCGGACCAGGCGACGCAGGCGGCGGTGGCATCGGTGGGCGACGGCCGCGTGCGCTACCTCGCTTCCGCGCAGGCCGTTCCGATGGTGGAGAACTGGGAGCTTGCGCTCGGCCACGCGCGGGGAGAATTCGTCACGGTGATCGGCGACGACGACGGCATCGTTCCCGGGGCGTTCGAGCTCGCCGACGCGCTCATCGACGAGCACAGGCCGCGCCTCCTCACGTGGCGCCCGGTGACGTACTACTGGCCCTCCTACTTCAATCCGTCGCTCGCCGGGCGCGCCATTTATCGCTACGACATCGCGGCGGGTAACATCCGCTTCTGCAGCGACTACGCCTTGCGTTGCCTCTATCGTTTCAAGTGGCACTATTCCGACATGCCGATGATCTACAACTCGTTCATCCGGCGCGACCTGGTCGAATCGATCCGCGCCGAGCGCGGCAGGTATTTCTTCCTGAATTCCCCTGACGTCACCTCCGGAGTGGTGAACGCGAGCCACTGCGATGAATTCCTGTGGTGCAATTATCCGTTGTCGATCACGGGCATTTCGAAGAACAGCACCGGCCACCGGCTGGTAATGCAGGACGATTCGCAAGTCAGCGCCGGCGCGATGCGCGACTTCATGCCGCGGCGCGTCGAGCAGCCCTGGATCGCCCCCGGTTCGAACCTCGATTTCGGCATCGCCGCGGAGCTGCTCGCATTGCGGGGGATGCTGGGGCTCGACAAGCGCGGCTTGCCGGCGAACATGCAGGACGTAGCCGAGTACGTGGCGGCGCAATTGAACCGGTATCCCGGGCGGATAGGCGCGTCGCGCGATGCGCTGCGTGCCTTCTGCGAGCGCCACGCGCTCGATTTCGACGAGATCGCCGCGCGCTTTCTTCTAGGCCCCGCACGCACGCCCGCCGCGGCCGGAGAGGCCGATTCCGCGACCGCGGTCGTGATGGACCGCGACCTCGCCGAGCGTGGGGACAACGACATCGACTCCGCGGCCCGCTCCATCGCCCAGCTCCTCGGCAGCCCGAGGCCGGCTGCCGTGTCCCGTGTGGGATTCGAGCTCTCGCAACGCGCGGTCGCCGGCCAGGCGGACGAGCTGGCCTTTTCACGCACCGGCAACGCGGTGCAACTCCTTGGCGCGGGCTGGAACCGTCCGGAAACGTTCGGCACCTGGGCCTGCGACTACCGCGCGAGCGTCCGGCTGCCTGTCCCCAACGCATTTGCGGACGGCCTCCTTCGAATCGAGGTCACGGCGCGCGGGCCGGTCACCGGAGCGGACTCGCGTTTCTTCTACGCCATCCAGGTTCCGCGCGCACGGCGCTCGGTCTCCGGAGAGTTTTCCGCGCTGCGCTGGGCCGGCACCGACGTGCTCGAGCTGGACCTCGCCGACCTCGGGGGCGATCGCGATGTCGAGCTCGTCTTCCGCTGCGTGGATCTCGTCAACACGGCCGTCCTTGGCATCGGCGACGACAACCGTCCGCTGGGCGTGGGGCTCGAGAGAATCACGATAACCGCCGTGCCCGCGCGGCCGGAGAGTGCGCCGTGATCACCTATGCGCAGAACTTCGAGGACGTGATGCTCGCCAGGCTCTTCGACGGGGAGAAGGCGGGGTTCTACATCGACATCGGCGCGGGAGACCCGACGTTCCTGTCCGTGACCCGCCATTTCTACGAGCTAGGCTGGCGCGGCATCAACGTCGAGCCGATCCCCGCGAACTGGGAGCGCTTCGCGAAGGGGCGCCCGCGCGACGTGAACCTGAACGTGGCGGTCGCCATCACGCCGGGGCGGCGCGAGTTCTGCGAGGTGATCGACAACGACGCCCTCTCCTCGCTCGATTCCGCGCGCATCGGCGAGCTGGCGGCGAGCGGCGTGCGCACCCGGCGATACGAGGTGGAATGCGTGACCGGCGATAGCCTGTTCACGCAGTGCCCGGCCGAGGTGGAGTTCCTCAAGATCGACGTCGAAGGCTCCGAGTCCGAGGTGCTGCGCTCCATCGACCTGGCGAAGCACCGGCCGAAGGTCATTGTGATCGAGGCGACCGCTCAGGACGTGGCGTTCCCCGGATGGGCGAAGTGGTCGCCGCGGGTTGGCGCACGCTGGCTGGAGTGGGAGCCCACCGTGCTCGCCGCCGGCTACACGTTCGCGCACTTCGACGGACTGAACCGCTTCTACCTGCGCGACGACATGCGCCACCTGGCCCCGCGCCTCGCAATCCCACCCGGCGTCTTCGATTTCATCGTCCCCGACTTGCAGGAAGCCCTCAATCGCGATCGCCGCGCCGCCAACGCGGCCCTGCTCGAAAAGGAATCGCAGATCGTCCTCCTCAAGGCCGAGGTCGAGCGCAGCACCGAAGGCTGGAAACTAGGCGACGCGGCGATGCGCGAGAAGGAAGAGCAGATCGTGGCCCTCAGCGCGGCGATCGGGCGCGCAAAGGGAGCCGGTGAAGTCGCGTCCGCCCCCGTTGTGCAGGACGATGAAAGGCACCGCGAGCTTCTCGCCTCCCTCATCGCCAAGGAAGAAGTGATCCAGGAACTGCGCTCTGCGCTGGGCGCGTTTCGCGCCACGCATGGAGTCCTGCGGTACGGGATCCTGCCGGCGCGCGGGCTTGCGCGCGGGGCCCTCTGGATGGCGCGTCTTCCACGCCGCGTGCTGCCAACCCGCCGCCCTACGCCCCGTGAGCTTCCCGCCCCCGCGCCGGGCGCGCCCGCAGCGCCGGCGCCTGTGGCCGCCCCATCCAGCTCCGCGACCTCGCCCTCCTCCATTGGCGAAAGCACCGGCCGCTACCACGTTCTCTCCCGCGACTTGGCGGAAAAGGAGGCCGTGATTCGGGAGCTCTCGTCCGCCATCCACGCATTCCGCGCCTCGTACGGAGTCCTGCGGTACGCAATCCTGCCGATGCGGCGGCTTAACCGATGGGGCCAGTGGTGGGCGAATCTCCCGCGCCTCGCGCTCGCGCCGCGCCTGGGCATCCTGCAGCAGCACCCGCCGCGCGAGTTACGGCTGCCGGCGCGCTATCGCGAGCCGGTGAGGCTGGTCGATGCGCCCGGCATCTGCCTCGTCACGCCGTCCTTCCGGCAGGCCGCCTTCATCGAGCGCACCATACTGAGCGTGCTGGAGCAGTCCTATCCGAACCTCGAGTATTTCGTGCAGGACGGGGGATCCCAGGACGGGACGCGCGAGATCCTGGAGCGCTACGCGGACCGGCTGGCCGGCTGGGACTCGCGGCCCGACAACGGGCAGGCCGCGGCCATCAACGTGGGATTCGCGCGCACGAAAGGCGAGATCATGGGATGGATCAATTCCGACGACGTCCTGCTGCCGGGCGCCCTCGCCTTCGTGGGCGATTTCTTCCATCGCCATCCGGAGGTCGACGTGGTCTACGGGCATCGCATGCTGATCGACGAAAACGACCGCCAGATCGGCCGCTGGGTGATGCCCGCGCACGACGACGCGGTGTTGTCGTGGGCCGACTTCGTCCCGCAGGAGACGCTCTTCTGGCGCCGGCGGATCTGGGACAAGGCTGGCGGGAAGGTCGACGAGTCGTTCCGCTTCGCGCTCGACTGGGACCTGCTGGTGAGATTCCGCGAGGCGGGCGCGCGCTTCGCGCGGTTACCGAGATTCCTCGGCGGCTTCCGCATCCATTCGCAGCAGAAGACCTCGGCGTCGATCACCGAGATCGGCTTCCAGGAGATGGACCGCATCCGCGAGCGCGTGCTGGGACGCGTGCCTTCGCGCGTCGAGGTGCGCAACGCCATCGCCCCGTACATGTTGAAGCACGTGCTGAGCGACCTGCCCTGGCGAATCCGCGAGCGCCTGGGAGGCGCGGCATGAAAGCGGTGATCCTAGCCGGAGGGCTCGGCACGCGGTTGAGCGAAGAGACCACGGTGAAGCCCAAGCCGATGGTGGAGATCGGCGGCAAGCCGCTGCTCTGGCACATCATGAAGCTCTACTCGCACCACGGCATCAACGACTTCGTCATCTGCCTGGGCTACAAGGGCTACGTGATCAAGGAATACTTCGCCAACTATTTCCTGCACATGTCCGACGTGACCTTCGACATGTCGGTGAACACGACCGAGATCCACCAGAACAGCGCCGAGCCGTGGCGGGTGACGCTGGTGGATACCGGCGAGGGCACGCTCACCGGCGGCCGGCTGAAGCGTGTCGCGCGCTATCTCGACGGCGAGGACTTCTGCTTCACCTATGGCGACGGCATCGCCGACATCGATATCGGCGCGCTGGTGAAGTTCCATCGCGCCCACCAGCTCACGGCGACGGTGACGACCGTGCAGCCGCCGGGGCGCTACGGCGCGCTCCAGCTGCAAGGCGATCGCGTCGCGGGCTTCATCGAGAAGCCGCAGGGCGACGGCGGCTGGGTGAACGGCGGCTTCTTCGTGCTGCGCCCCGAGGCGCTCGATGGCATCGAAGGCGATGCCACCGCGTGGGAGCGCGGCCCCCTCGATGTCCTCGCCTCTCGCAACCAGCTCGCGGCATTCCATCATCGCGGCTTCTGGCAGGCAATCGACACGCTGCGCGACAAGAATCACCTCGAGGAATTGTGGCGTAGCGGAAAAGCGCCGTGGAAAGTCTGGTAGTGGATGGCGCGTTCTGGCGCGGCCGGCGCGTCCTCCTCACCGGGCACACCGGATTCAAGGGGAGCTGGCTCGCCCTGTGGCTGCAACGCCTCGGCGCCGAGGTCACCGGCTTCGCCCTCGCCCCCACCGAGCCCGCGCTCTTCGAGCTTGCCGGAGTCGCGCGCGGCATGCGCGACTTGCGCGGCGATATACGCGACCTCGACGCCTTGCGCGGCGCGCTCGACGCCGCCGACGCGGAGATCATCATTCACATGGCCGCGCAGTCGCTGGTGCGCCGCTCCTACCGGGAGCCGCTGGAGACCTTCGCCGTGAACGTCATGGGCACGGCGAACCTGCTCGAAGCCGCGCGCACGGCGCCGAGCGTCCGCGCGATCGTCGTCGTCACGAGCGACAAGTGCTATGCGAACGATGGCGAGCACGCGCCGCATCGAGAGGAGGACCCGCTCGGCGGCAACGATCCCTATTCCGCCAGCAAGGCGTGCGCGGAGCTGGTGGCGGGCGCCTACCGCCATTCATTCCTGGGGAGCCGCCTCGCCCTCGCGACGGTGAGGGCGGGGAACGTCATCGGCGGGGGCGATTGGGCGGACGACCGCCTCGTGCCCGATGCGATTCGCGCGTTCGCCGCGCGCCTGCCCCTCGAGGTTCGCAACGCGGGCGCCACGCGCCCGTGGCAACACGTCCTCGAGCCGGCTTCGGCCTACCTCGCTCTCGCCGAGCGCCTGTGCGTCGCCGGCCGGGAGTTCTCGCAATCCTGGAACATCGGCCCCGACGACAGCCATTCGGTCGGCGAGGTAGCGACACGGCTCGCGAAGTTGTGGGGGGGCGGCGCGCGCTGGCAATCGTCTTCGGGAGCGCATCCTCCCGAAGCCGCCGCGCTCGCGCTCGACGCTTCGAAAGCGCGCCAGCGGCTGGGATGGATGCCGCGCACCTCCCTCGACGATGCGCTCGCCTGGACCGTCGAGTGGTATCGGGGGTGGCATGACGGCAAGGACATGAAGAGCCTGACCGAGTCCCAGATCGACCGCTTCTCGTCGCGGGTCTCCTAGACGGATGGCTTTGGAGCCGACCCTTTTCTGCCGCATGTGCGCCGCCGCGCTCACCGAGTCGTTTTGCGACCTCGGCATGTCGCCGCTCTCGAACTCCTACCGGTCGGCGCGGCAGCTCCTCGAGATGGAGCCCTTCTATCCGCTGCACGCCTATTTCTGCACGCGCTGCTTCCTGGTGCAGCTGCCGGAGCACGCTTCTGCGCAGAGCATCTTCAGCGAGTACGCATACTTTTCGTCGTACTCCGAGGGCTGGCTCGCCCACGCTCGCGACTACGCCCGTGCGATGACGAAAGGCCTCGCCCTCGGCGCGCAGAGCCGCGTCGTGGAGATCGGCAGCAACGACGGCTACCTGCTCCAGTACTTCCAGGAAACGGGCATTCCCGTGCTCGGCATCGAGCCCGCGCGCAACGTGGCGCAGGTCGCGACCGGGCGCGGCATTCCTACCCGAAACATTTTCTTCGGCGAGGAAACAGCACGCCTGCTCGCAGCAGAGGGGCTGAAGGCCGACCTCCTCGTCGGCAACAACGTGCTCGCGCACGTGCCCGACATCAATGGGTTCATTGCCGGGCTGAAGCTCCTCCTCGCGGGGGACGGCGTCATCACCCTCGAGTTTCCACACCTCCTGCGCTTGGTGGAGGGTATCCAGTTCGACACGATTTACCACGAGCACTTCTCTTACCTCTCGCTCGTCACTGTGGAGACCGCCCTCGCCGCGAAGGAGCTCGTCGTATTCGACGTGGAGGAGCTGCCGACCCATGGCGGATCGCTTCGCGTCCATGCGTGCCATCGGGACAGCGCGAAAGCGCAGGCGAGCGCGCGGGTCGGCAAGGTGAAAGCACGCGAGATTGCCGCGGGCCTTTGCGACGCGGACGCGATGCGTGGATTCGCCGCTCGCGTGGCGGAGGCGAAGCGTGCCCTCCTCGACTTCCTCATCTCCGCGCGGCGCTCTGGAAAATCGGTCGCCGGCTACGGCGCCGCGGCCAAGGGCAACACGCTCCTCAACTATTGCGGCGTGCGCACCGATTTTCTCGACTACGTCGTGGATCGCAGTCCGCACAAGCAGGGCCTCTTCCTGCCGGGCACCCACATCCCCATCCACGCCCCGGAAATGCTGCGCCGCACGCGTCCCGATTACGTGCTGATCCTGCCGTGGAACCTGAAGGAAGAAATCGTCACGCAGATGCGAGAGGTGCTTGATTGGGGCGGCAAGTTCGTGGTTCCCATCCCGCGCGCAGAGGTGCTCGCGTGAAGTTCCTGCCGCTTGCGATCCCCGGCGCCTTCGTGATCGAGCCCGAGCGCATCGAGGACGAGCGCGGATTCTTCGCGCGCACCTTCTGCCGCGAGGAGTTCGCCGCGCGCGGGCTCAGCGGGGACCTCGCGCAATCCAGCATCTCCTTCAACGCCGCGAAGGGCACGTTGCGCGGCCTTCATTACCAAACCGCACCGCACCAGGAGGCGAAGCTCGTGCGCTGCACCCACGGTGCGATCCGCGACGTGATCGTCGACCTGCGCCGCGACTCACCCGCCTTTCTTCGATGGGTGGCCACGGAGCTCACCGCCGTCAGCTCCAACGCCGTGTACGTCCCCGAGGGCTGCGCCCATGGCTTCCTCACGACCGTAGACGAGAGCGAAGTCCTCTACCAGATGTCGACGCCTTTCCACGAGGCGAGCGCCGCGGGCGTGCGCTGGAACGATCCGGCGTTCGCCATCGATTGGCGCGACGCGGTGCGCGTGATCTCCGAGCGCGATCGCGCCTACCCGGACTTCCCTCGGTGAAACGCGTGGTGGTAACCGGTGCCACGGGCTTCATCGGGCGCCACGCGCTCGCGCCCCTCATCGCACGCGGCTATGACGTCCACGCGGTTTCCTCCCGCACCGCGCCACCTGCGACGCCGCAAGTCGAATGGCACGTTGCCGACCTCCTCGACGAGGCGGCCGTCGCGGGCCTCCTCCATGCCGTGCGGCCGACGCACCTGCTGCACTTCGCGTGGCACACGAATCCCGGCACGTTCTGGAACGCCCCGGAAAATCCTCGCTGGCTCGAGGCGGGAATCGCGCTGCTGCACGACTTCCAGCGCAACGGCGGCCTGCGGGTCGTGATGGCGGGGAGCTGCGCGGAGTACGAGTGGGGAGGAGACGAGCCCTTCACCGAGGGGGTGAGCGCTCTGCATCCGGCGACGCCCTACGGCGTCTGCAAACACTCCCTCCAGGAAGCGCTCGCCGCCTTTTCGCGGCAGCAGGGATTGAGCTCGGCGTGGGGTCGCATCTTCTTCCTCTACGGGCCCGGGGAACATCCATCGAGGCTGGTCGCGTCGTTGGTCGGGGCGATGCTGCGCGGCGAGGCGGCTTCCTGCAGCGACGGGTTGCAAGTGCGCGATTTCCTTCACGTGGAAGACGTGGCGAGCGCTTTCGCCGCGCTGCTCGATAGCGACGTGCGCGGCAGCGTCAACATCGCCTCCGGGAGGGCAGTCGCGGTGAAGGATGTCGTCCTCGCCGCAGCCGATTGCCTAGGCACGCGCGACCTCGTGAGGTTCGGCGCGATCCCCCGGCAGGCTGGCGAGCCGGCTTTCCTGGTGGCCGACACCCGCCGCCTCGCCTCCGAGGTCGGGTTCGTGCCGCGCTTCGACCTGCGCACGGGGATGGCGCAAACCGTTGCCGAGGCGAAGCGGGGGGCAGGCTGGTGACGACCTGCCCGGTGTGCGGCGCAGGCGTGCCCGCCCCTTTCCTGTCGCGCGAATCGATTCCCGTGCACCAGAATCTCCTCGCGCCGACGCGCGCCGCGGCCCTGGACGTGGCGCGCGGCGACCTCGCGTTCGTGGCATGCGCCTCCTGCGGCTTCGTTTTCAACGCGGCCTTCGATCCCGCGAAGCTCGCCTATGGCGAGGGCTACGACAACGACCAGTCGCACTCGCCTTTCTTCGCCGAGTATCTTGCGGCGCTCGCGGAACGGCTGGTGCGCGAAGAAGGCGTCACCAATTGCCGCATCGTCGAGGTGGGCTGCGGGCACGGCGACTTCATGCGCTCGCTGGTGAAGGATGCGGCGAATGGCAATACGGCAGTGGGGTTCGATCCGAGCTATGCGGGACCCGAAGGGGACTGCGACGGGCGAGCGCGCTTCGTGCGCAGCTACTACGACGCCAGCGCCTCCAGCGTCGCGGCGGACGTCGTGATCTGCCGGCACGTGATCGAGCATGTCGCGCGGCCGGTCGAGCTCCTGCGCGTGGTGCGCGAAGCCTTGCGCTCATCGCCCGCGCCGCGCGTCTTCTTCGAGACGCCGTGCGTGGAGTGGATCCTGGAGAACGCCGTGATCTGGGACTTCTTCTACGAGCATTGCTCCTTGTTCGCGCCCTCCTCGCTGCGCACGGCGTTTGAGCGCGCAGGATTCGCCGTGCGCTCGATCGGCCACGCCTTCGGCGGGCAATACCTGTGGGCGGAAGCCGCCCTCGCGGATACGAGGCTCGAGCCCCCCCTGCATCCCGGCGATATCGTCGCGCGGGCACAGCAATTCGCGCGCGAGGAAGAGCGCCTGGGCGCCGAATGGTCGCGGCGCGTGCGCGAGCTCGCGAAGTCCGGAAAGGTCGCCATCTGGGGTGCGGGCGCGAAAGGCGTGACTTTCGCGCAGCTCGTCGATCCGAGATGCACGCTGGTCGATTGCCTCATCGACCTCAATCCGAACAAGCAGGGCAAGTACACTCCCGGCACCGGGCATCCCATCGTGGGGATCCGCGAGCTCATAGCGCGGGGGATCACCCACGCCATTCTCATGAATCCAAACTACCGCGCGGAAAACGACGCCCTCCTCGCCGGTGCAGGGGCCAGCGTCGAATGGATCGCGTGAAAGCCGATGAAACTCGTCATTGATACCGACGCTGCGACCCTTACCGAGGAGGAAGACGGTGAGGTGCGCCTTTTCCCGCTCTACGGCCGCGAAGCGTTCGAGCGCCTGTCACGCCAGTGGGTACGGGTCGGATGGAACCAGAAATACCAGTACACCTTCACCTGGATGGGCCGGCCGGTGATCCAGCTCCCGGAAGACATGGTGCGCATCCAGGAAGCGATCTACCGGGTGAAGCCGGACGTCATCATCGAGACCGGCGTCGCGCACGGCGGCTCCCTCGTCTTCTACGCGAGCCTCTGCAGGGCGATGGGGCGCGGGCGCGTGGTCGGCATCGACATCGAGATCCGCCCGCACAATCGCAAGGCGATCGAGGCACACGAGCTGGCGGGCCTGATCACGCTCGTCGAAGGCAGCTCCGTCGCGCCGGAGGTCATCGCGCAGGCGCGGGCTTCGTGCCGGCCCGGCGATACCGTGCTGGTGATCCTGGATTCCAACCACACGCGCAAGCACGTCGCCGAGGAGCTGGAGGCGTACTGCGCGATGGTCACTCCCGGGTCCTACTTGGTCGCCACCGACGGAATCATGGAGGATCTTCACGACGTGCCGCGCGGCGATCCGCAGTGGCAAGGGGAGCATCCCGCGGCCGCCGCAGTGCAGTTCGCCGCCCGACATCGCGAATTCGTGCTCGGACAGCCCGCCTGGGCGTTCAACGAAAGCGAGCTGGAAATGAACGTCACGCATTGGCCGGGAGCGTGGCTGCGTCGTCTCTGATTGACGACTATTCCCTTCCATTTGTCATTCTTATTCCGTGGCTTGAAGCTTTGGCGTCGCCTAAAATCGAGGTCTGAAAGTGACCCAGTTCACATCGGCGGGCGCCGCAGCGATGCAAGATGCCTGCTACACCCGGAAGATGGCCCATGCTCGCAAGAATCCTAGCCTCCTGCCTCCTCGCGCTCACCTTCGCCGGCCCCGCCGGCGCGACGAGCGTGCTGCCGCTGCAGCTCGACCAGATCGTGGATGGCGCGGCAGTCGCTTTCCACGGCACCTGCATCGACAACCGAACGGAGCTGGATACGGCGACCAACATGGTCGTCACGTACACCACTTTCACCGTGCAGGAGGTGCTCAAGGGCACGGTGCCGCCGACCTATGTCATCAAGCAGATCGGCGGGAGGATGCCCGCGGGCCAGATGAGCTATCGCGTCGACGGCATTCCGACTTTCTCGGTGGGCGCGGATTATGTCGTGCTCCTGGCGGGCGTTTCCTCGGCGGGGTTCTCCAGCCCCGTAGGCCTCGCCCAAGGCAAGTTCAGCGTGATGACGGATGGCGAGAGCACCAAGGTCTCCAACGGCCGCGATTTCCGCGAGATGGCCGCGGGGATTTCCTCTCCGGTGTTGGCAAAGGCCATGGCCAAGGCCCTCGACGGCAAGCCGGTGCGCAGCGTGGACCTCGCCGATTTCAAGCAGCTGGTGCGTGAGCGAGCCGGGAGGCCACGTTGAACGTGCTGGCGCGACTGGCGGCCGCCGTTGTCGTCCTCGCGTCGCTGGGCGCGCAGGCCGGCGGCCCGCTCTCGATCTGCGACGACGCGGCCAAGACACCACTCGTCTATGCGAACCCGGTGGTCAACCTCCACTACGACCTCGGCAACCTCGGCTTGCGAACCAAGCTCCAGGCTGACGCGATCGTCACCAATGCGGTGGCCCTGTGGACCAACGTTCCCACCGCGACCATCGCGATCGGGCGCGGGCCGGACCTGCCCGTGGATGTTACAAGTGCCAACTACACGACCTATCTCTACACCCCATCCCTCAACAACGTTAGCGTTTTTGGCGATGGGCGCAATCCCGTAGTCTACGACACCGACGGTTCGATCATCGACCTCATGCTCGGGACCGGAGCGAAGAGCCACGTGCTGGGTTTCGCGGGGTCGGCCTACTCCCTCGCGCCGACTTGCCGGTATGCCGAGGGCTCGGCGGTCATTAACGGCTTCCTCAGCATCAGCGATAACACGTTGACCGTGGTGTTGGCTCACGAAATCGGGCACTTCATCGGCCTCGACCACACCCAGCTCGACAATACGCAGGGCCTCAGCCAGTCCAACTATGCCCTGATGTACCCGATCGCCTCTCGCACATTGCTCTCGCTGCACGAGGACGACGCCGCTGCGGTGAGCGCGCTCTATCCCGACGTCACCTTGAACAGTGTCTACGGCCAGATCAGCGGCACGTTCGTGCTCGCCAACGGGGTGACCCCCGTGCTCGGCGCGAATTTGTGGGCCAAGGAAACGACCACCAACAAGGTCTACAGCGTCGTCTCGGACTACCTCACGCAGGGCACCGGATACTTCAAGCTTCTCCTTCCCGCGGGCACCTACAACCTGCGCGCGGAAGCGATCGACCTCGCCCAGCAATTCACCGGGGACTCGAGCGTGGGACCGTATTCTGAAGACGCGAGCCAACCGTCGTTCCAGCCGCCGCTCTACTCCGGCTTAACGCCGATGCCCACCCTCACCCTGGGCAACGGGACGCCGACGGCCTTCACGATCTCTGCCGGGTGCGCGGCCACGCTCACCTTCCGCTTCGACGGCACCGGCACCGTCGGCGGTAATTGCGCGAACACACCGGCGTCGATGGTGAGCCCCACCCCGGGAACCTCTCTTTCTAGCGCGACTCAGCTCTTCACCTGGAACAATGCAAGTGCGAGCCTCTACCAGATCACGGTGGGCAACTCGCTGGGCGCGACCGACATCGCCGTGTCCCCCACGACGGGCTCGACCTCCGTCACCGTAGCCAACCTGCCCACCGATGGCCGCACGCTCTACGTGCGCCTCTACTCGCAATTCAACGGCATTTGGTACTCGCGCAACTACACGTATATCGCGCAGTTGCCGCCGCCCGCGGCGATCACGAGTCCGGCGCCGGGCACCCTGCTCGCCGGCAGCAGCCAACTCTTCACCTGGAATAGTGTTGCAGGCGCGAGCCTCTACCAAGTGGCGGTGGGCAACACGTTCGGCGCATCCGATATCGGCGCATTTCCGGCCACCCCCACGGCATCCACTTCCACGACCGCGACGGGCCTGCCCATCGACGGACGCACCCTCTACGTGCGTCTCTACACGAATTTTGCGGGCGTCTGGTATCTGCGCGACTACACGTACACCGCTTTCCTGCCGACGCCCGCCTCGATGACGAGCCCCGGCGCGGGCACGCAGCTCGCCAGCGCGACCCAGCTCTTCACCTGGAACAGCGCCGTGGGCGCGAGCCTGTACCAGATCACCGTAGGCAACTCGCTAGGCGCCACGGACATCGGCATTTTCCCGCCCGGCGGCACGGCGTCGACGTCGATCAGCGCGACCGGCCTGCCCACCGACGGCCGCACGCTCCACGTGCGCCTCTACTCGCAGCTCTCGGGGATCTGGTACTCGCGCGACTACACGTACACCGCTTTCCTTCCGCCGCCCGCCTCGATGACGAGCCCGGGTGCGGGCACGCAGCTCGCAAGTGTGACCCAGCTCTTCACTTGGAACAGCGTCGCGGGCGCTAGCCTGTACCAGGTCACGGTAGGCAGCTCGCTGGGCGCCACTGACATCGGCATTTTCCCGCCCGGCGGCACGGCGGCGACGTCGATTAGCGCAACCGGCCTTCCGAACGATGGGCGCACGCTCTATGTGCGGCTCTATTCGCAGTTTCACGGAGTGTGGTATTTCCGCGACTACACCTACACCGCGTACTTGCCTCCGCCCGCGGCGATGATCGCGCCGGTGCCGAGCACCACGCTCCCGGGCGCCAGCCAGACCTTCACGTGGAACGATGTGGGCGCGAGCCAGTATCGGCTGTGGGTGGGTAATTCGCTTGGCGCCAACGATGCCGCCGAATCCCCGGTCACGACGGCGGGGACGTCGATGCTCGTCACGAGGCTCCCGGCAGACGGACGCACGCTCTACGTGCGCCTCTCGTCCAAGTTCGGCGCGACCTTCTATTCGCGCGACTACACCTATACGGCATCCGCCGCGACCGGGACTTTGCCCTCGACTCTGGTGAGCCCCGCCGCGGGGAGCATTCTCGCGGGCTCGACCCAGCTCTTCACGTGGGCGGACACCGGCGCTCTGCAGTATCAGCTATGGGTTGGCAGCACGTTCGGCAGCTACGACATCGGCTACGGCCCGAACCCGCCCACGACGGCGACCTCGACCACCATCAGCGGCATTCCCACCGACGGGCGCATGCTCTTCGTGCGCGTGTACTCGAACATCGGCGGCACTTGGGTTCCGCACGACTACACCTACGTCGCCTCGAGCGTCACGCCGGTCGTGGCGACGCCCGCGGTGATGTCGAGCCCGTTGGATGGCAGCACACTTTCGAATTCGACGCAGACTTTCGCGTGGAACAACTCGGGCGCGGCCGCGTACAAGCTTTCCTTCGGCACGACCGCAGGTGCGGCGAACCTCGGCGAATACCCGTCGGCCGCGGGCACGGCTGGGACCTCGATCATCGTCGACCGCCTGCCGATCAACGGCAACCCGCTATTTGTTCGGCTGTCGTCGATGGTGAGCGGCGTCTGGGTCTTCACCGACTACGCCTACGTCACCCCGGCGCCGGTGGTCTCGGGACCCGCCTCGCTCGTGAGCCCGGTGCCCAACGCCGGCGTTCACCTCGCTGGCGCAAGCCAGCTCTTCACCTGGAGCAATTCTGGCGCGACCGCCTACCAGGTATGGGTGGGCAATTCTTACGGAAGCTACGACATCGGCTATTTCCCCGCCATGCCGACCAGTGGGACTTCGGCCACCGCCAGCGGCCTGCCGCTCGATGGGCGCGTGCTGTTTGTGCGCCTTTATTCCCTCGTAGGCGGTGTGTGGGTCCCGCGCGACTACACCTACTTCGCTGCCCCCTGAAAAGGCTGTAGCTCGCCAGCTACGGGAGGTGACGGGTGCAATATCCCGGATGAAACGTCGGCGCCGTTGAGTGTCGAATCCTTCATGACCTCCTACATGAAGATCACATTGGCCGCTGCCGCCCTCGCCGGCGCAGTGCTTGCCCAGTCCCCCGCCCTCGCGCAGTCGAGCGACGTGCGTGCCGTCCCCACCTACGAATCCGTGGGCCTCTACTGGTCCAATCCCGTCGGCGCCACCGCGCTCACCGGCTGCGAGGTGAAATACCGCAAGGCGAGCGACTCCGCGTGGTCGCAAGGCCTTGCGATGTGGCTCGACGTCCGCAACGGCGAATGCCGCGGGAGCCTCGTGCAGCTCGCGCCCGGCACCGACTACCAGGTGCAGCTGAACCTGCCCGGCCAGGCCGTCGCCCGAACGCTGGCGTTCAAGACGTGGGCCAACCAGAAACCGGTGGCGAAGACCATCACCGTGCCGAGCGGCAGTGCGACCCTCAACATCACCGAGGGCGGAAGCCCCACGGGATATGTCGTCTACCAGGGCGCTTCCGGCGCCGTGCTCGACGCGAACAACGCGTCACAGTTCAACGTCACCGTGAACGCGTCGTACGTGATCCTTCGCGGCCTCGTGCTGAAAGGCGCGCAACAGGACGCGATCCGCATCTCGCCCACCGTGAGCGACGTGATCGTGGAAGACAACGAGATCACCGGATGGGGGCGGCTACGTACCGGCACCTGGGGCATGGACCTCGATTCGGCCGTGCGCGCGGTCTGCCAGACGCCGACGCTCCAGCGCGTCACGATCCAGCGTAACGAGATCCACGATCCGCGGTACGGGGCCAACAGCTGGTCCGACGGCCACCCCGCGGGGCCGCAGGGCATCACCTTCAGCTATTGCGGCGGCAACCACGTGATCCGCCACAACGAGATCTTCAGCTCGCCCGGACACTATTTCAACGACACCATCGGCGGCGAGGACAACTATTCCACGACCGGCTTTCCCAACGCCGACAGCGACATCTACGGCAACGATCTCTCCAATTGCTGGGACGACGCGATCGAGGCCGAAGGCGGCGACAACAACGTGCGCATCTGGGGCAACTACATGGACCAGACGGGCACCGGAGTGGCGTCTACCGTGGCCAGCGTGGGGCCGCTCTATGTGTTCCGCAACGTGTGGAACCGCGGGCGCATCCTCGAGAAGTCGCCGCTCGACCAGGACGACCGCCAGGCGATGTTCAAGGTCGGATCCGACGCGACGCTGGGCGACGGCAGGCGCTATCTCTTCCACAACACGATGCTCCAGGCCACGCAGGCCGGCGCCACGTACTCTCTCGGCGGTTCGCAGGGCGCGAGCGGCACGGGGAGCTCCGCGCTGATGAACAACACGGTCTCGCGCAACAACATCTTTCACACGTGGCGCAATTGGACGGCGTTCTACGACGTGGGCGTGGACAACGATCTCGCCAACGACCTGTACAACGGCGGGCCGGGCGCGACGATCATGAATGGCATCAACGCGGCGCCTACCTACGCCGCGGGCAACGGCTGGCAAAGCGAGTCGGGCGGGCAGTACGCGCTTGCCGCGGGCACGCCGGGTTACGACCAGGGCGTGCGCATCCCGAACTTCAACGACTCCTATGTCGGCGCAGCTCCGGACGTGGGCGCGGCCGAAGCCGGTGCGGGCCCGATGAAGTTCGGCATCGCGGCGTCTCCGGGTCCGGCGGCGCCCTCGGGCCCGCCGCCTCCCGTGGCAGCGGCGATGTCGAGCCCGGCTCCCGGAAGCACGCTCACCGGTGCCACGCAGACCTTCACCTGGAACAACACCGGTGCGGTCTCCTACCAGGTGTGGGTCGGCAATAGCGCAGGCTCCTATGACATCGGCTACGCGCCGAACCCGGCGACCACGGCGACTTCCGCGACCATCAGCGCCATCCCCACCGATGGGCGGACTCTCTATGTGCGCCTCTGGTCGAACCTCGCGGGCACGTGGCAGGCGCGCGACTACACGTACAAGGCCGCCGGCACGGCAGCGGTGCCGGTCGCCGCGTCGATGACGAGCCCGGCTCCCGGCAGTACGCTCACCGGCGCCACGCAGACCTTCACCTGGAACAACACCGGTGCGACTTCTTACCAGGTGTGGGTGGGCACCAGCGCCGGCACCTACGACATCGGCTACGCGCCGAACCCGGCGACCACGGCAACGTCGGCGACCATCAGCGCCATCCCCACCGATGGGCGGACTCTCTACGTGCGCCTCTGGTCGAACCTCGCGGGCACGTGGCAGGCGCGCGACTACACGTACCAAGCCTCGGGCACGGCCGCCGCGGCCACCGCCGCCTCGATCCTCGCCCCCGTGCCCGGCGCCACCCTGTCGGGCTCGACGCAGACCTTCACCTGGAACAACTCCGGGGCGAGCTCCTACCAGGTGAGGGTGGGCAACAGCTACGGCTCCTACGACGTGGGCTACTACCCGACGGTGCCGATCAGCGGGACATCGACCACCGCAACCGGGCTTCCCACCGACGGGCGCACGCTCTTCGTGCGCATGTACTCCAACATCGGCGGGGTCTGGTTCGGGCGCGACTACACCTACCGCGCGGGGCCGTAGCCCGCGCTGGTAGAATCGCAGGTTGCCCGTTGCAGGTAACCTTTCAGTGGCAGCGCTTCTCTTCACCCTCGCCTTGTTCCTGTACTGGACGGCGATCGGGTCGGCCGTCCTCGCGGTCGCGCCCGCGAGGCTTGACCCCCGGCAGTCGGTGATGCTGGCGCCCGCCATTGGCGCGGCGGCTGCGACCATCCCGCTCTTCTGGCTCAACCAGATCGGGCTCCCGGTCACCTTGTTCGCGACACCCGTGCTCCTGGGGCTCGCGATCGCGTCCGCCGCGGTCCTCTGGTGGAAGCGGCCGGCCTTCCCGGTGCGCGAGATGGGCGTTTTCCTCGCGATCCTCCTCGGCGCGTTGCTTCTCGCGGGTTGGCCAATGCTCTGGTACGGCTTCGACTGGGCGAGCTACAGCAACATGGACATGACCCATTACTCGCTCGGGACGCTGCGGGTTTTGAACGGGGGATTTTTCGAGCCGCCCGCATTGGACGACGTCGTACGCGGTACCGACCATTCCGTATACGACGCGTACAAATACATCCTGTACGACGCTCGCTCCGGCGCCGAGCGCACGCTCGCCGCGCTGTGGAGCGCGACCGGCCTCAATCCTCACCTGATCTTCATGCCGGTAGTGCTGGCCCTCCACCTCACGCTCGTATCGTCCGCGGCGTCGATGGCCGCGAACGGCCCGGGCCGGGCGCCATTGCTCCTGGCCGCGTTGATGGCGATCTCTCCGCTCACGACGCTCGGGGCGATGTACCAGGTGATCGCGCAGGTGGCCGGCCTTGCATTCCTTTGCGCGAGCGTCACGCTGCTCTACCGGGCGATTCCCCCCGCAGGGCTGGCGAGGATGGCGCGAGACAACGTCGCCCTCGTGCTGGCGATGGCGGGACTATTCATCTGGTATCCGGAGGCCCTTCCCTTCCTCGGGCTTGGCTGGTTCGTGTACCTGGGGATGCTCGCATGGCGCGATCGCGCCGGGGCCGCGCGCGTGATCGGCACCGCCATTGTGGCGGGCACACTGCTGATGCTGCTTCTCAACACGTATTTCATGGACGCGCTCCTCTTCATGGTGAGCCAGGCGCTGCAAGGGGCCACGCCCGCCACGGTGATGGGCGCGGAAATCACCGAGTCGCCCTTCCCGTATTTCCTCCTGCCCACCGGCCTCGCGAACCTGTGGGGCCTCATGCCCATCGCCGGAGCCACCCTTTTCGCGTTCGAGCCGTTTCTCTCGCTGGTCATCGTCGCCGGCTTCGCGCTCACGCTGGGGCTCGCCTGGGGTTTGCGCGAGGAAGCCCGCCGCGCGAGCGCGGCCGCGGCGGTCTTCGTGGTGATGGCGGTGCTCGCAGCGGTCCTGTTTCGCCGCGGCCGGGACTTCGGCCTGTTCAAGCTCTCGATGTACATGCAGCCGTTCCTGTTGGCGATGGCAGCCGAGCGCCTGGCGTCGCTGGGCACGGTCCGCCCGAGGGTCCTCGCCTGCATCGCGGCGTGCGTCGTCGCGGCCCTCGCGTCCCAGTTCACGTACGTCAGGCTCAGCACGGGCGAATTCCTTTCCGGGCTGAGCGAGGTCTGGCATGGCTCCTCGCGCCGCATCACAGCCGAATTCGACGACGCGGTAAAGCTCATGAAGCAAATGTCGCCCGCGGGCATGACGAGCGACACATCAAGCATCGTTCACCTGCAGCACCAGACGCTGCACACCAAGGGCTACAGCGCGGATTTCCCGGCGATGGGCGGTTGGACGAACAACGAATCCGGGATGTACCCGCAGATCACGGGCGCCCTGCCCGAGAATCGCGCCCCCACCATCGGGGGGGTGAAGTACTCGATCGTCCTCACGCGCGACCTGCGCGAGCATCTCGCTACGCGCGCCCTCGTCACGATCCCGCGCTACGACTCGATCTTCAATTTCCGCGCGTCGGGGGAGGCGCCGGAGAGCTACTACCGCGTGTTCGCGCCGGGCGCCGCGCGCAACCATCTCATCTTCATGCCGACCGACAAGGGGGCGCACTACTACGGGTACTCGTGGAACGTGCCGGTCGTCGTGAACCACATGGAGAACGACCCGATGTTCCCCGGCAGGCAGTTCTCCGGGCTGGGACGCTATTTCCTGTTCATGGTGGTCAACCCCAGCCCCAGGCCGCGCCTCGTCGTCGAGATGACCTCCACGGTCATGAAGCACTTCGAGAGCGCGCTGCCCAAGCCGTTCGTCGGCGGGACATCGCGGCAGCAGATGGGCTTCATCGGCCGCGGCTCGGGTCGCGTCGTGAGCGCGCCCATCGATCTGACGATGATCGAGGGCGTGCCGTTCTTCGCCTTCGACATGGGCCGCGACGCCCGCCCAACTCCGTTCACGAAAAGCGGCCTCATGAGCCTCTTCGGCAACAGCATCAACCCCGACGAGCGGCGGCTGACGGTCTACGGGCGTGACATTTCGCTGATCGGCGACGATGAGTACCGCGACATGGTCCCGCCGTCGGAGCTCAGCCATTTCCCGGACGACCTCGGCAACCGCAGCCTCGAATATTCCGGGATCTACGAGGACGGATACATCTCCGAGGAATCCTTCTTCGTGCTCAAGGGTCCTTCGCCCAAGGCGCGGGTTCGGATTTCCGGGATGGTGCCAGGCATCGAGGACATGAAGTTCAAGACCCGAATCCACGTCCTGATCGACGGAGTGCCGGTCGCCTCGCGCGAGTTGGGAGTGGGTGATTTCTCCGTGGACGCGCCCGTCCCCGGCGACGCGACACGCAAGCGCCGCATCGAAATGCATTTCGACAAGGCGCAGCTCCTCCCCGGCCTGGATGCCCGCCTGGCGGGAGCGAAGATATCCGCCATCGCCCTGGTCGGCGAGACCGACTGACGAGCCGATGCTCGCGCGTCCGATCCGCTTTCTCCGCTCCAGCAGGATGGCGAGGTTCCTCCTGGTCGGCGCTTACAATACGCTCTTCGGATACGTGGTCTTCGTCGCGCTCTACTACTGGCTCAGGGACGCGGTTCACTACAACGTCGTGCTGTTCATCTCCTACATCATCTCGGTGACCAATTCGTACCTGCTGCAGAGGCGCTTCGTGTTCGCCAGCCGCGACCGGCCGATGGCCGAGTTCGTCAGGTTCAACGTGGTGAATTTTGCCGCGATGCTGGTTAACATGGGATTGCTTTCCCTGGCGGTTACGTTCGTGACGCCGAACGTCGCGATCGCGCAGGCGCTGGCGGTGGTGGTCACCACCGCATTCATCTACATCGGACACACCCTCTTCTCGTTCCGTCACACCGGCCCGCACGAATAGCCCAGGAAAAGGCAACGGTCATGCTCGTCTCCATCGTCATTCCGGTCTACAACAACGAGAAGTCGCTGTCGATATCGCACCAGCAGATCCGCGACCTCTTCGCGGCCGAGCTGCCAGGCGACGACTTCGAGATCGTGTTCGTCAACGACGGCTCGCGCGACGGCTCCTACGCGGAGCTCGTCGAGCTGCACCGGCAGGACGCGCGCGTGAAGGTCCTGTCCTTCACGCGCAACTTCGGGCAGATGGCCGCGATGCTGGCGGGATTCAACGAGGCGCGCGGCGACGCGGTGATCAACATCTCGGCCGACCTCCAGGACCCGATCGAGCTGATGGCGGACATGGTGCGCAAGTGGCGCGACGGCGCCGAGATCGTCGTCGCCTACCGCGAAGGCCGCGAGGATCCGCTCCTCGCGCGCATTTTCTCGCGCATGGCCTACGCGCTGATGCGCATGTCCACGCCGAACATGCCCCAGGGCGGCTTCGACTACGTGCTCATGGATCGCAAGGTCATGGACTTCTTCAACTCGATCACCGTGCGCCACCGCTTCTTCCAGGGCGACCTGCTCTGGTCGGGGTACCGGGTCGCCTTCGTCTCGTACCTGAGGAGGAAGCGAGAGCATGGCGTGTCTCAATACACTTTCTTCAAGAAGCTGAAGAACCTCCTCGACGCACTGCTGGATTCGTCCTACCTTCCCATCCGCTTCATCTCGCTCATGGGCGTTCTTACGTCGATCGGGGGGGTGATCTACAGCGCCACGGTCGTGTGGAGCTGGGCGGTGGGCGGAACGCCTTTCTCCGGATTCGCCCCCATCATGATCGCGATCATGATGGTCGGCGGCATGATCATGACCATGTTGGGAATCCTCGGCGAATACGTCTGGCGAATTTACGACGAGATCCGCATGAAGCCCAACTATCTGGTGCGAGAAAGGCACTTCTGACCCCGGGGTCCGCCGCCCGTAGCGCCCGCGGCGCCGCGCCCCGTCCGCTGCGATGATCTTTACCACCTACTGGTTCGTCCTGTTCGGCTGCGTGTTCCTGGCGGCGTACTACGCGTTCCCGTTCCCGAAGTGGCGCCTGGTATTGGTGGCGGCGGCGAGCATCCTCTTCTACGCCCACTTCTCCGGTCCGGCGGGGGTTTCGATCATCGCGGTGCTCGGGCTCGCGACCTACCTCGCGGGACGCAGCAGGCGCCCGCGCGTAATCAGCCTTGCTATTGCGCTTTCGGCCTTGGCGCTCGTGTTCTACAAGTACACCTATTTCCTGTTCGAGAACCTGGCGCGCCTGGCACCGGGGCTCACGAGCTTCCCGATCTCCCAATGGGCGCCGCTCGCGGCCCCGCTCGCGATCAGCTTCTTCGTGTTCGAGTACGCGCACTATCTCGTGGACGTGCGCCGCGGCAACCCACCGGTCAAGAGCCCGCTCGACTTCCTCGTCTTCGCCTGCTTCTTCCCCACGCTGGTGGCCGGGCCGATCAAGCGCTACGAGCAATTCGTGCCGGCGCTGAAGGAAGGCGTCTGCCGGGCGCGCTTCTTCTCCGCGGACGTGCAGATCGGTTTCATGCGCGTGGTCGCGGGGTTCGCGAAGAAGTTCGTCGCCGACGTGCTGACGATGTACGTGAACGGCATGGCACCCGCCTTTGAGCAGCAACCGCTCGCGGACCGATGGCTGGTGTTCACCGCGATCGCTTTCCGCATCTACTTCGATTTCAGCGGCTACAGCGACATCGCGATCGGCGCCGCGCGGATGATGGGCATACGCATTCCTGAGAACTTCAACTGGCCTTATCTCGCCACCGGCATTCGCGATTTCTGGCGCCGCTGGCACATCTCGCTCTCCACCTGGATCCGCGACTACATCTACATTCCGCTGGGCGGCGCACGCGTGCATCCCGCCGTGCACGGCCTGAACCTGGTGTCGGTGTTCGTGATCTGCGGGCTGTGGCACGGCGCGGCGTGGAACTTCGTCCTCTGGGGCCTCTTCCACGGCTGCGGCCTGGTGACGCAGCAGCTCGCACACGCATTGCGCAAGCGTGTGCTGCCCGCGCCCCCTCCTGGCATCTACGTGACGCTCGCGCGCGCGGGAGGTGCAGCCGCCGGCTGGGCCCTCACCACGTTCTTCGTCTGGTCGGGCTGGCTGCTGTTCTTCTATCCGGTCGACCGGGCGGTGAAGATGTTCGGGGCGCTCCTCCATGCGTGAGCGAATCGCGGCCTTCGCGCGCCTGTTCCTGGCGCCGCGCGCCTTTTTCCTCGGCTTCCTCTGCGCCATGGTCGCATGCTCGCTCGCGGGTCGCAAGCTCGCGCAGGACGGATTCTATGAGAGCTTCACGCGTATCGGCGGCACCTTTCAGGTCGACGATACCTTCCTGCTTTCGCCCGCGCCAATGGTGAGATGGATTCGCGCCCACTGCAGCCGCGACCGTGAGCTCGTACTGGTGGGCGGCAGCTCCATCATGATGGGCGCCGGCCAGCCGGTGCGCCGCCTTTGGTCCAAGCGCCTGCAGGAGCTGCTGGGCGACGGCTACTGCGTCGTCAACCTGGCCGGGCCCTCGGGCGCTCTCAACGGCTTTGCCGGCACCACGCTCGGAATCCTCGGCCACGAATACAAGCGCGCCTGGCTCATCGCCGACATGCACGATGGCGTGGTCGGCTATTCCCCCGACGGCGTCATGACTCAGAAGCACTACTTCTGGAGCGCCTACTTCAGCGGCATGCTCGAACCGGGATTCCTTGCCCACGGCCAGGACGAGAACGGCAAGCTGCGCGTGACGCCTGCCACCACCATGAGCGACAAGGACCGCGCGCGGCTGGAGCAGCTGCGCCTGGGCTCGTGGCTCGACAGCTGGCTGCACTTCGACGAGCTCTGGAGCTATCTGCACTACCGCTACTTCACCACCTACTATTTCCACAACGCCGGCAGGTGGCAATGGACGCCGCGGGCGGCGTGGCCCGACTACGACTTCGAGTTCGACGAGGCGCAGGCGCGCGCCCACCGGCAGTACGCCGACGCGGTCGGCAGCGCCGCCTTCAACGGTAAGCTTGAGCGCCTCCGGGACCTCAAGACCTATTTCGCCGCTACGCCCTCGGGGCTGAAACTGAGGGAAAATGCGCTCGGGATGCTGGACACGCAGCTCAAGGACAACATCATCGACGCCTCGAAGCAGAACGTAGTGATCGCCTACATCACGGTCGCGCCCTATTACACCAGCCACCTCAGTCTCGACGAGCAGTCCGCCTACGAGACGCTCTACGAGCACAAGGCGGCGATGTTTCGCCGGTACGGCTACCATGTGGTCCGTCCGACGCTCACTGCGGACGACTTCACGGACTTGATGCACACCAACCCCCTCGGCGGCGATAAGGTCGCGGGGGTGGTAGCGGCAGAGATCCGCGCGACGGAGGCGAAGCGATGAGCCGCGCCACCGTCGCGAAGGCTCTCATCTGGACGGCGGTCTACGGTGGGGGCTTCACGGCCGGCGTGTTCATGCACTACGCTCTACACCGGCTCCTGCTCGCCACCGAGCCGTTTATATACATCAGTTTCTAACGGGACCGGCTATGAAGAACGAAAAAATCTACGTGACGCGTCCCTACCTTCCCCCGCTCGAGGAATTCACCCCCCTGCTCGAGAAAATCTGGGAAAGCCGCTGGCTCACCAACAACGGGCCGTTCCACGAAGAGCTGGAGGCCGCGCTCTGCGAGCATCTGGGCGTGGAGCACCTGTCGCTCTTCTCGAACGGCACCATCGCGCTCATCACGGCGCTCCAGGCGCTGCGCATCACTGGGGAAGTGATCACCACTCCCTTCAGCTTCGTCGCGACCACCCATTCCCTCCTGTGGAACGGCATCAAGCCGGTCTTCGTGGATATCGACCGCGAGACCTTCAATCTCGACACCGGGCGAATCGAGGCCGCGATCACCCAGCAGACCACCGCCATCATGCCGGTGCATTGCTACGGCTATCCGTGCGACGTCGATGGCATGCAGAAAATCGCCGACAACTACAACCTGAAGGTGATCTACGACGCTGCCCACGCGTTCGGCGTCAGCTTCAAGACCTCGAGCATCCTCAACCACGGCGACCTCTCGGTGCTGAGCTTCCACGCCACCAAGGTGTTCAACACCTTCGAAGGTGGCGCCATCGTCTGCCACGACGCGAAGACCAAGCTGCGCATCGACCGGCTGAAGAACTTCGGCTTCGTGGACGAGGTGACCGTGGTCGCGCCAGGCATCAACGGCAAGATGAGCGAGTTCAACGCGGCGCTGGGGCTTCTGCAACTCAAGCACCTGGGCGAGGCGCTCGCCGCGCGCAAGGCGATCGACGCCCGCTATCGCGCGCTATTCGCGGCAGTGAAGGGCCTGCGCTGCCCGCCGGTGCCGCGCGACACGGTGCACAACTACGCGTATTTCCCGATCCTTCTGGAAGCGGAATTCCCGATCGACCGCGAGGCCCTCTACCAGAAGCTACGGGAGCACGACATCATCGCGCGCCGCTACTTCTATCCGCTCATCTCGGAGTTCTCGATGTATCGAGACCTGCCCTCCGCCCAGCGCGGCAACCTGCCGATCGCCACCGACGTCGCTTCGCGAGTGCTCTGCCTGCCGATCTATCCCGGGCTCGAGGCGGCCGACGTCGAGCGGATCGCGGACCTCGTCAAGGGATAGCCCGCCATGAAGGCGGCCATCATGCAACCCTACCTGCTACCGTACATCGGGTACTTCCAGCTGATCAACGCCGCCGACGTCTTCATCGTGTACGACAACATCAAGTACACCAAGAAGGGCTGGATCAACCGCAACCGGTTCCTTCGCAACGGCGCCGACGTCCTCTTCTCGGTGCCGCTCCGGAAGGATTCAGATTTCCTCGACGTGCGCGAGCGCGTCATCGCGCCCGACTTCGATCCGGCGGATGTGCTGAACCCCTTGCGCGAGGCCTACCGGCGCGCGCCGTTCTTCGAGCCGGCATTTGCCGTGGTGGAGCGCGTGTTCGGCAACCCGCGAGGGAACCTCTTCGAGTTCGTCCTCGCCTCGATCCGGGAGACCTGCGCCTACCTGGGGATCGCGACGCGCATCGTGGTCTCCTCGACGCTCGCCATCGATCACACGCTGCAGGGCCAGAACAAGGTGCTCGCGCTCTGCAAGAAGGTGGGGGCCGACACCTACATCAATCCCCCGGGCGGAGTGGATCTCTACTCGAAGCCCGAATTCGCCGCGCGCGGAATCGAGCTTCGCTTCCTGAAGCCGCGCCCCTTCGAATATGCGCAGCTCGGCGCGCCTTTCGTGCCGTGGCTGTCGATTGTCGACGTCATGATGTTCAACCCGCGCGAGCGCATCGCGGAATGCCTCGCTTCCAACTACGACTTCGCCTAGGGCTGCCCAAGCACCGTGTTCAAGTGGAAGAAAATGGGACGGATATTCGATCCCGCGTCGGTCGAAGGCCGGCCCTGGCTCAAGGAATTCGCCCAGGCGCCCGCGACGCTCGTCTTCGATGACTTCGTGCGCGTCTATTTTTCCTGCCGCCCGCCCCCCGATGCCAACGGCATGTATTCGAGCTACTCGGCCTACGTGGACCTCGACCGCAAGGACCTCTTCCGCATCCTGCGCGTGGCCGAAAATCCCATCCTGCCGCTCGGCGCGACCGGCACCTTCGACGAGTTCGGCACCTACCCCGTCTCCGTGGTGCGCCACGAAGGCGAAGTGCGCGCCTATTACGGCGGCTGGACGCGCTGCGAGTCGGTGCCGTTCAACGTCGCCATCGGCTACGCGGTGAGCCGCGATGACGGCCGCACCTTCACCCGCGTGGGCAGCGGTCCCGTACTCTCGTTCAGCCCGGACGAACCCTTCGTCCTGAGCGGCCCCAAGATCCGGCGCTTCGCCGATCGCTGGCGCCTCTTCTACATCGCGGGCCGGACGTGGATCGTGGCCGACGGCCGCGCGGAGCCGGTGTACAAGCTGCG
Source organism: Burkholderiales bacterium (assembly GCA_038227085.1). Lineage (GTDB taxonomy): Bacteria > Pseudomonadota > Gammaproteobacteria > Burkholderiales > Usitatibacteraceae > Usitatibacter. The sequence continues at coordinate 28,779 of JBBRQA010000017.1, forward strand.
CATGGCGAGCTCGGACGACGGCATTTCCTGGACGCTTCACGGGCGCGACCTGGTGGAGAGCCGCGTGGAGCCCGACGAGGCGCAAGCGAGCCCGGATGTCTTCCTTCGCGACGGCCGCTTCCACATGTTCTTCTGCTACCGGCATAGCTCCGGCTATCGCGGCAAGGACAAGGGCTACCGGATCGGCTACGCCTGGTCCGACGACCTCGAGCGCTGGACGCGCGACGACACGAAGGCCGGCATCGACGTGTCCGCCGAAGGCTGGGACTCCGAGATGGTGAGCTATCCGCACGTCTTCGAGCTGGACGGCGAGACCTACATGCTCTACCTGGGCAACCAGGTGGGCCGCCACGGCTTCGGCCTGGCGCGGCTGGAAGGCGAGCTCTGAGATGAAGTGGAAGAAGCTTGGCCGGATATTCGCCCCTGCCGAACACACGCTGCCGAATCGCTGCAAGGAATTCGCGCAGTCGCCCCAAGCGCTGGTCTTCGACGACTTCGTGCGCATCTACTTTTCCACGCGCGAGCGCGATGCGAGCGGCAAGTTCCTGAGCCACATCGCCTACGTGGACATGAAGAAGGGATCGTGGGAGGTCTTGCGCGTCGCTCGCGATACGGTGATTCCCCTCGGCAAGCTCGGCTGCTTCGACGAGCACGGCATCTTCCCGATGAACGTGCTGCGCCACGGCGGGCGCATCTACGCCTACACCTGCGGCTGGAATCGGCGCGTGTCCGTTTCGGTGGACACCTCGATCGGCCTCGCCTTCAGCGACGACGACGGCGTCACCTTCACGAAGACCGGCGACGGGCCGATCGTCACCGCCTCGCTCAAGGAGCCCTTCCTTGTCGGCGACGCGTTCGTCCAGATTCAC
>JBBRQA010000018.1:0-29523 GCA_038227085.1 Burkholderiales bacterium
ATCAGAGCAGAACCCGCCCCAAAGCGGCATGACGCTCGCCCGGGCACGGATGGCCAGGCGAATGGAGCCTCATTCGAAGTGTTGGGGTGGAGGCCGAGAGGCGCGCGTCACTTGCGGTCGATCGAGAGAAGAACTCGCCAGTTCGAGCGCAATCTTTGCAGCGAGCTCTCTCCCGTTACCAACGAACGATCGCGCCGGCTCGACCTTCACCCCCACTTCGAATGAGGCGATAGCCCCGGAGTTAGATCCGTGGCGCTCCCAGCTCGATGCGGTCGAGCGCCTCGGCAAGCTTGCGGTCGGCGTCGGCGCGAATCGAGGTCATGCCGATGCGGATCACGCAGCGCGAGATGTCGTCGCGCGGGAAGGGACCCATCAGCTTCAGCAGCGCCTCGGTCTGCTCCTGGGCGTGCGTGATGATCGCCCGGGCTGCGTCGATGATCTGGGCCGTGGCGACGATTGGTCTCAGCGTCATGCGTCCTCCGGTTTGCGGTGTTTCTCCAGCCCATGGTGCCCGCGAAATGTGACGGAAGTTTGTCCGGATACTCCATTCCCTCTCCATAGTTCCCGCGCAGCATGTGCCTTCCTGACCATGGGGAGATCCAACATGAAGATGCTTCGCTACGGCCCCGCCGCACTCGCATTGGCCGCAAGCTTCGCGCAAGCCGAGGTTCCCTCGGTGCACGCAAGCCCCGTGCCGCTCAACATCGCCGTGGTCCTCAACATCGACACGGCGCGCGCCCAAGTCGTCCAGTCGATCCTGGATAGCGCGCACCAGCGCAGGGTCGAAGCAATGGAAGCGATCCGCGCGGACACCGACCGCCAGCTCGCCTCGGTCCTCACCGCCGAGGGGCTCGCCAGGTTGAAGGAAGCCTTGCCGCCGCCTCCCAGGCAGGGCGATGGCACGCGGAAGCGTGGGACAGCGATGTAGGGTGGCGCGAAGCGGTTCCGGGTTCTTAGGCCGGATTCCGCCAGCTTTTTTTATCCCGTTTCGGCGAGGTATTGGTGCACGAAGGCGATTGCCATGCTGCCCTCGCCGACACCCGAAGCGACTCGCTTGATGGAGCCGTGGCGCACGTCGCCGACCGCGAAGATGCCGGGCACGCTGGTCTCGAGGAGGTAGGGATCGCGCTCAAGCGTCCATTCGCCCTGCGAGCGCCCGACCAGGTCCATCACGTCGCGGCCAGTGCAGACGAAGCCCTTCTCGTCGCGGATCAGGCGCGCCGGCAGCCAATCGGTCTCAGCGTCGGCGCCGATGAAGGCGAATACCGCGGAGGTGGGCTCGGTGACGAGCGTGGCGGTGTCGCGGTGCTCCACCACGATCGCCTCGAGGCGCTGTTCGCCGATGACTTTCACGATGCGGCAGTGGGCACAGATCTCGACATTGTCCTTCGACTTCAGCTGCTCGATGAGGTAGTGGGACATGCTCGCGGCGAGTGATGGCCCGCGCACCAGCAGGGACACCTTGCGCGCATAGTTGGCGAAGAACATAGCCGCCTGTCCCGCGGAGTTGCCGCCGCCCACCAGGAATACGTGCTGGTCCTGGCAATTCAGGGCCTCGGTGCGCGCGGCCCCGTAGTAGATGCCGCGCCCGACCAGCGCGTCGGCCCCCGGGACCTCGAGCTCGCGCCACGAGACGCCGGTGGCGAGGACCACCGCGCGCGCGCGGATCGGATCGCCGCCGTCGAGGCGCAGGCGATGCTCGCCGCCCGCGCCCGCGGGCTCGATCGCGAGTGCCTCGCGCGCCACCACGATCTCGGCGCCGAAGCGACGCGCCTGCTCGTGCGCGCGCGAGCCGAGCTCGTCGCCCGACACGCCGGTCGGGAACCCCAGGTAGTTCTCGATGCGCGACGACGTGCCCGCCTGGCCGCCGGGGGCCTCGCGCTCGATGACCAGCGCACGCAACCCTTCGGATGCCCCGTACACGGCAGCGGCGAGGCCGGCCGGACCCGCGCCGACGATCGCGACGTCGAATGGCTCGTCGCTCGGCGCGGTGCGCATGCCGGTCGCCTCGGCCAGCGCTCGCAAGGTCGGGGTCACGAGCTTGCGGCCGTCGAGAAGAGTGATGACCGGAAAGCGCTCTTCGGGACGCGGCTTTTCCGGCGCGCGCGTGACGTCGACCCATTCGAACGCGACATGGTTGCGCGAAAGGAAATCGCGCACGTCGTGGCAGGCGATGTCGTACGGATGGCCGGTCACCTTCACGGTCGCGGGCACTTTCTCCGCGGCGAGCGTGCGCAGCTGCGCGAAGCGCCTCGTCATGGAGCGCGTGAGCTCCGCGGAGAAGGTCTCGCATTCGGTGAAGAGCTCGGAGAACGCCGCCTGGTCGAGCTGCGCCGCGCGCGAGGGCTCCATCGCGCGCACGCTCGCGATCGCCGGGGAGCCGAGCATCAGCGGCAGCTCGCCGAAGTAGTTGGGGGCGCGAAAAACTTCGATACGCCGGGCGACTCCGTGGACGCGCTTGATGAGCTCCACGGAGCCGTCGAGCAGCATGAAGAACGAAGGCTGCTCCCCCTCGCGGATCAGCCACTCTCCAGCGCGCAGCCGGACGTCGGCCATGCGCACAGTGAGTGTCGCCGCTTCGCCGTCGGGAAGATCGGCGAAGAGGGGGATGCTACGCAGCTCGCTGGCGGTAATCATCCCCCATGTTAAATCACTGCCTCACCCCCGCCTCCCCCCAAAGGGGGCGGCCGGCAGGTCACCTGTCGCGAACCAGCTTCGCCTGGATGTTGCCGGCGGAGCCGAAGAGGTACGCGGTGTAAACGCCGCCCGCATCGAGCTCCACCGGGGTTAGCGTCGCGAGCACCGTGACCCCGCCCGGCGTGGCGAACGTGATGGTGTAGGTGGTGCCCGGGGCGAGCTGGTAGTAGCTCGACGCCTGGGCGTAGCCGATGCCGCTCGCCTGGTTCGCGAAGTTCACCAGCGCGTCGACCGCGGTGAAGCCCGCGACCGCCTGCACGAAGCGCAGCTTGACCAGGCCGCTGGACGGCAGCGAGTTGTCGTCGGTGATCGCCACCAGTTGCGGCGAGGCGATGCCGCCCACGGCGAGCGCGGTGTAGTCGCGCGCCGGATCGAGCGTCTTGGTGGTCGAGGCGATGATCGTCCCCGGCACGTTGGAGGCCTCGATCTGCAAGGTGCGCGAGCCGCTCGCGGTGGTCACGTAGCTGGAGCTTCCGGTGTAGGGCACCGCGGAAAGCAGCGTCGTGCCGTTGACCTTGAAGTTGAGCCCGGTGGAGTCCGCGATCGCGTTCACCGCCTTCAGGCGCGCGAACGGGTTCTGCAGCAGGGTCGCGGTACCGGTCCTGCCGCTGCCGAGGACGATCGCGTTGGCGAGCTTGCCTCCCAGGCTGGGGACGATGGCGATGCTCACGCTCGAGCCGTCGGAGAACGCGAAGGGCGCCGATTGGAAGAGCACTTCCTGGGTTCCCGACACGTTGAACGTGATGCGTAGCGACCCGGTGGTGACCTCCGCCGAAGCGGTAGCCACACCAAAGGCGGTGCCCGCGATCGCCGCCGCGCCCGTGGTGACCGTGTCCGTGGTGAGGTAGAGATCCACCGCCCCGGTGTCGGGCGAGAGGTTCACGACGCGAACGCGGAAGTGGCCCGAGGACGGGGTCGTCGTGTCGTCGGCGACCAGCTGCGAGAGGAGGGCGTTGCGCTTGCCGTACATGAAGAGCGTGGAATTGGCCCCGCTCGCGAACGACAGGGACTTGTCGCTGAGGATGCTTTGCGTCGTGGACGAGCGGATCGCGACGGCGCGCGTGCCGGAGCCGAACTCCGAGTACGACGAGGTGGCGCCGTAGGCGAGGCCGCTCACCTTGACGTCGCTGTCCACCAGGACGTCGAGGGGCTCTGCATCGACCACTGCGTTGAGGGCGCGCATGTCGGTGGAGTTCTGCGCGGAGCCGGAATTCTTGCACCCGGCGAGGAGGGCGAGGACCGAGACGGCGCCCGCGATCCAGAGCTTGTTGTTCATGGAGGAACTCCCAGTTGATCAGCCTCGCACGGTATCACCGCAACGTGGAGGCAGTGTGGATAAAAATGGTGACACTTTCTTACAACTCGATCTTATAGCCTACCCCGTATACGGAGTGGATGAGGCCGTCGCCCTCGCGCACCTTCTGCAGCTTGCGGCGCAGGTTCTTCACGTGGCTGTCCACGGTGCGGTCGGCGACGATCCGGTGGTCCGCGTACAGGCTGTCGAGCAGCTCGCCGCGCGGGAAGATCCTCCCCGGGCGCGAGGCGAGCGTCTTCAGCAGCCGGAATTCTACCGGAGTAAGGTCGAGCGCCTGACCATCGAGGATAGCCTCGTAGCGCGACTCGTCCATGTCGAGACCCGAGGAAGCGCCCGACTTCTCGCGCGCGCCGCGCCGCAGCACGGCCTTCACTCGCGCCACGACCTCGCGCGGGCTGAAGGGCTTGCACACATAGTCGTCCGCTCCGAGCTCCAGGCCCACCAGCCGGTCCACCTCCTCGACCAGAGCGGTAACCATCACGATGGGGATGTCGGCCGCGGCGCGCACGTCCTTGAACACCTCGAGCCCGCTCCTGCCGGGCAGCATCAGGTCGAGGAGGATCAGGTCGGGACGGCGTCGCGCGATCGCGGGCGCCACCTCGAGCCCGTCGGCGAGGCAACTCGTCTCGAAGCCCGAGGCGCGCAGGTAGTCGTCGAGAAGCTTGGCGAGCTTGGGCTCGTCCTCGACGATCAGCACGTAGGGCGCGGCGCTCATGCGCCCGGCCCGGCGGCGAGCGGCAGGCGCAGGATCACGCCGAGCCCGCCCAGCTCGCTGGCGCGCGCCCCTATGGACCCCCCGTGGGCCTCGGCGATGCTGCGGCAGATGGCCAGGCCCAGCCCCGAGCCGCCGCGCTCGCGGCTGCGCGACTCTTCGACGCGGAAGAGCCGTTCGAAAAGGCGCGGCAGGGCGTCGGGCGGCACGCCCGGTTTGGAGTCTTCCCAGGCGATCACCGCCTGGTTGTCCTCGCGCCGCAGCGACACGCGCACCCGCCCGCCAGAATCGGTATAGCGCAGCGAGTTCTCCACCAGGTTGCCGAGGAGTTGCGCGAGGCGCGCCTCGTCGCCGCGCACGTACAGGGATTGAGGAGGAAGGGAGAGGTCGAGGGCGAGGCCGCGATCGGCAAGGCGCGCGCTCGCGTGGCGCAACGCGTCGCGCAGCAAATGGCCCAGGTCCGCCGGCTGGAAATGATAGGCGAGGCCGCCCACATCGGCGAGCGAGAGGTCGTGGATGTCGTTCACGAGGTTGCCCAGGCGCCCGACTTCGGCCTGCAGGGACCGGATCGTCTCCGGGGACATCGGGCGCACGCCGTCCTCGAGCGCCTCGAGCTCGCCCTTCAGCACCGCGAGCGGGGTGCGCAGCTCGTGGGAGACGTCGGCCATGAAATTGCGCCGCGAGGCCTCGTGCTTCTCGAGCGCGTTGCCGAGGCGGTTGAAGTCGCCGGTGAGCCGCCCGAGCTCGTCGGTGGAGGTGGCCGCGACGCGCGTCGCATATTCGCCGTCGGCGAGCCGGCGCGTGGCCGCCGCCAGGCGCTTCACCGGCGCGAGGAGACCCCGGGCGAGGAACCACGCCACGATCGCCGCGAGCCCCATCGCGATCAACGCCACGCTCGCGCTCGCGCGCCATTGCTGTTGCTGGAAGCGGTGGTCGGCGAAGTCGAACGCGGTCTGGCGGATGGGCGAGGCAAGCCAGCCCACGACCTGGCCGTTGGACGTGATGGCGTGGCGCTTCATCTCGGCGGAGGGATCGGCGTCTCCCACCACCACTTTTTCCGTGGCGTCGAGCACGAGCGCGCGCGGCGGGCGCGGCTCGGGGCGCGCGCGCCGGATCTGTGCGTTGGGATCGTCCTTGGGGTAGGGGGCGAAGCCGGGCGCCCCGAAGCCCTGCGGGTGCTCGGGACGGACCAGGTGGTTCAGCTGCAGCCACATGGAGTCGTTGCCCTGCAGGAAGTCCCACCCGCCCTTGTCGCGATAGGCGTCGGCAAGGATCCCCGACAGGCGCGCGAGGCGCTGCGCTTCGCGCTCCTGCACGTAGGCCTCGAACCCGGAGTCGAAGGCCGCGCGCACGCCCAAGCCGACGGCGACGGCGGTGATGACGTTGGTGAGCAGGACGGCGATGAAGAGCTTGGGGGTGATGCCGAAGGCCATCGCCCATTTTCGAGCATCGGTATGGATGCCTGCAACGATATTCGCCCACGCCCCGGCAATCTCCAGATTCCCTTCACATTTGGATACAGAACGCTGCAACTTGCCGCCATCGTTACTCCACGGTTGCCGGTTACCTTGTGCGTCGAATCAGGAGGCGACGCAAATGGCCGGTCCCATACATGTGCATTTCGTGCTCGATCCGCGCGCGACGTGGTGGCCGGATATCGAGCGCCTTGACGAAAGCGACATCGTGCGCTCGCCGCAGCGCTTCGTGGGCGGGCGCAATTCGTGGATCGCGCAGTCGTTCCTGCGCCTGCGCCCTTGGCTCCAGGCGCGCGGATGGCGCGCAAGCGCCGGGCCGCGCTTCCTGCCCGGCACCATCAGCATCGTGCATCGCGACGACTTGAACCGCTTTGGCAGCGACGCACACGCGAGCTACCTCGTGGCGGTGCGCGCCGACCGCGCGCCGGTCTCCGCGTGCGACGTGGCGATCGCCCAGAACGCCCTCAGCCTCGCGACCAACGAGCGTTTCATCCCGCTGTGGCCGCAGCCCGGCCTTGTTCCGCGCGCCGCCGAGCGCGGCGAGCGCATCGAATGCATCGCTTATCAAGGCCGCATCGGCACCGCGCCCGCTTGGTTCGCGAGCGAGGCTTTCGCGCGCGCGTTGGCGCGCCGCGGCATGCGCTTCGAGGTGCGCGAGACGGGGTGGGGCGAGTACCGCGACGTCGACGTGGCCCTCGCGGTGCGCGACCTGCTTCCCGGCATCCTCGCCACCAAGCCCGCGACCAAGGTCTACAACGGCTGGCTCTCGCGGGTCGCGGTGCTCGCCTCCCCGGAGCCCGCATATCGCGAGGTGCGTCGCGCGGCGCTCGATTTCCTCGAAGTATGCGACGCGCGCACAGTGCTCGACGCGATCGACCTGCTGCGCGCCAATCCGCGCCTCTACAAGGCGATGGTCGCCAACGGCCTCGCGCGAAGCGCGGAGTTCAACGTGGAGGCGATCCGCGCGCGCTGGCTCTCGCTCCTCGACGACGAAGTGGTGCCGGGCTTCCTGCGCACGCGCGGGCGCCTGGCAGCGCGCCATCCCTGGTTCCTCGCCGCCATGGCGCGACAGAAGGCGGCGAGCCGCATGCACCGCTCGCGACTCGCGTTGCAGAGCCTCTCGTTCCTCGCCGGCGCTACTTCACGGTGACGTTGTCCCCGGCGAGACTCACGGTCGTGCCGTCGACTTTCACTTCCCAGCCCGCGGCGTTGCGCGCCGCTGAAGCACCCGTACCCTTCGAGCAGTCGGAACCGACGCGCATCACCGCGACGAACTCCACCTCCTTCGACTTGGCCGCGGTAGCGAAGGCGCCGTGCCACTGGTTGGGCTCGTTCGCGTTCATGGTGGACGGGGCCGGGGGCGCGGTGAACTGGTCGGTCTGGCTGAATGTCGCGGCCGGGCCTGCCAGCATCTCCACGCACATCCGCGCGTCGCCGTTGCGCAGGAGCACCGCCTTGTCCGACGCGGGCGTCATCTTGTTGAGCGCATGGATGTTCCATTCCCATGTGTGCGCTTCGCCCGAGGCGAGCGCATCGTAGACGACGACGATATCGGGGCGCAGGTACACAATGGTGCGCTGCGCCTTGCTGAGCGCGCCCCCGTAGGCTTTCTCAGCGTGCCCGACGGCGTAATCGTAGTGGGGCGTCGATTCGAACCGTGTGATCTCCCCGGAGAATTCACGGCCGTCGACGCGCTGCCCGGTGCCGTTCTCGAAGGTGATCGCGTTGGTCGAGCGCGTCTGCTTGTACCAGTTGGTCCAGTGCGGCGTGCGGAAGTTGTCGTAGTACCCCGAGGCGATGGCCAGGCGCTTGCCCTTGTCGTTCACCACGAAACTGTTCTGGTCTGCGTGGCTGTGGTTGAAGGAGCCGTACGGGCTCGACTTGAAGTAAACCGACGTGCGCAGCGGATCGGCGAGGTCGCCGTGCATCGCCGCCCAGCCGATGGAGGGAAAGTACGCGCCGTTGGGCGTGCCCTGCGGAAAGGGCGCCGCGGTCCTCTCCACGCGTGGCGCGAGGAGTGACTCGATGCGCGAATCGTCTTCGCCACTCCACTGCGCGGCGTACCAGCGACCGAGCGGGCTGGGCGCGAACGCCGTGTAGGCCTTGCCGATGCGCGCCCAGATTTCCTTCAGGTCCTGCTCCTGCCCGTCGCCGAAGAGCCCCGCGGGCGTGCCGGGCGGCAGGAAGTAGGCGAGGTAGCGCGCATAGTTGCGCACCCATTCCTTCTTCGCCAGGTCGACGCCGGTCGCGTTCTTGAGCACCGACCAGACGAGGAGATTGGTGCCCGTATCCCATTGCGCCTGGGCGGTGCCGTTGCCGAAGCCGCCGTCGGCCCCGCCCCAGGGGCTGGTGAATACGATCGCCATGTCCAGCGCGCCGCGCATCCATTCGTCGGCCTCGGGGATCTCGCCCGCCATGAGCGCTGCGATGGCCGCGGTGATGGTGAGCGTCAGGTTGCCGTGGGAGTCGTAGGGAGTCTTCGTGATCCTGTCGGTCGCCACGTACTGCTCGTACATGTCCTTGGTGCGCGTGCGGATCGCTTCGAGGATTGCCTTCTTCTGCGCCGCGTCGAGATAGTCGTACGTCCAGTCGTAGCCGAGGGCGAGGGTCCATGCCACGTTGCGGCTCGCCATGTCGTTGCTGCGGAAGCTGATGCGCCGGGTCGTGCTCCACTTCGCCTGGGCCACCAGGCGGCGCGCGGCGTCGGCGCCGTATTTCGGGTTGTGGGTCGCCGCCCACGCGTAGGCTGCGGCGAGGGTGCGCTTCTGTTCGGCGACGGTGTCCTCGTAGTTCGAATCGTTGGAGGTCGCATTGGGCTCCTCCTGCACCGGCAGGTGCATGTGGCCTTCCACGTCCTCGGTCATCGCCTTGAAGCCCTTGGCGCGCTCGGCCTTGGCGGCGAGGACCGGCGTCGTCGCGTCGGCGGCCCAGGAACGCGGGCGCGGCGTTTCCTTCGCGCGCTTGAGCGCGGCATCCTCCGTCGGGAGGAGGAACGCAACCGGGTCGGCGGCGATGGTGAAGGTGCGCGGCTGCGTGACTTCCTTGTCGAGAGTGGATTTCAGGGTCCACGTGTACTTGCCCGGTGCCAGGACCTTGTCCCAGGCGAGCCAGTTCTTCGCGGTGCTGCGCGACTGGCTCGCGCCGTCGGGGCCGGTCAGGGTGAGGGTGTAGGTGAAATTGCCCTCGAGCGGCGGCCAGGTGAATTCCGGCGGGGATTGCGTGATCACCGAGCAGTCCATGGGGCGCACTGGGGCGAGGAGGGTGTCCGAGCGCACCAGGAAGTCACGCTGCGCCCCGCACCTCGCGCTCGCCGGCGCGGCTTCGGCGAACCGGGTGTGGAGGCCCGGGATGAGGCCGGGGCGAAGCGTGAGCGCGACGGCGGCGACGAGAACGAACGCGCCGCCGGCGAGCCACCAGGCGTGGATTTTCATGCCCTTGTGAGCTACTTCTTCGCTTCGAGTTCCTCCCAGCGCGCGAGAAGGCGCGTGAGCTCGGCGTCTATCGCCTCGTTGCGCCCGGTGAGCGCCTTCACGTCGACCGTGCGGTCCTTGTAGATCGCCGGGTCGGCGAGGCGCTCGGCGAGGGATTTCTGTTCGGTCTCGAGGGCGACGAGTTTTTCCGGGAGGGTCTCCAGCTCCCGGGATTCCTTGAAGCTCAGCTTCTTCTTCTTGACATTACCCCGGGGCGTTTGGGGGACAGAGCTCACGCGGTCGCTTTCCGAGGCCTGTCCCCGAGGCGCCCGAGCCCGCTGCCAATCGGCATAGCCGCCGGCGTATTCCTTCCAGCGCCCGCCGCCCTCGTGCGCGATGGTCTGGGTCACTACGTTGTCGAGGAAGGCGCGGTCATGGCTCACCAGGAAGAGCGTGCCGCTGTATTCCTGCAGCAGCGCCTCGAGGAGCTCGAGCGTCTCGATGTCGAGGTCGTTGGTGGGCTCGTCCAGGACCAGCACGTTGGCCGGACGGCTGAACAGGCGTGCCAACAGCAAACGGTTACGCTCGCCTCCGGAAAGCGATTTCACCGGCGAGCGCACGCGCTCGGGCGGAAAGAGAAAATCCCCGAGGTAGCTGATGATGTGCTTGCGCGCGCCCTCGATCTCGACGAAGTCGCTGCCCGGCGTGATGGTGTCGGCGAGCGTCGCCTCCTCGTCGAGCGCGGCGCGCAGCTGGTCGAAGTACGCGACCGTGATCTTGGTGCCCAGGCGCACCGTGCCGCTGTCCGGCGCGATCTCTCCCAGGATCAGCTTGAGGAGCGTGGTCTTGCCGGTGCCGTTGGCGCCGATGAGGCCGATCTTGTCGCCGCGCATCACGCGCGTGGAGAAATCGTCGACCACGACCTTGTCGCCGTATCGCTTCCCCACGTGCTCGAGCTCGGCCACGAGGCGCCCGGACCGTTCGCCTTGCGCCACCGCGAGCTCTACCTTGCCGACGCGCTCGCGGCGCGCCGCGCGCTCCAGGCGCAGCGCCTCCAGGCGGCGCACGCGGCCCTCGTTCCTGGTGCGGCGCGCCTCCACGCCCTGGCGGATCCACGACTCTTCCTTGGCGAGCTCCTTGTCGAACTTGCGGTTCACCACCGCCTCGATGGCGAGCATCTCGGCCTTGCGCTTCTCGTACTCGGTGAAGTTTCCGGGATAGCTCTGCAGCCGGCCGCGGTCGAGCTCGACGATGCGCTGCGCCACGCGGTCGAGGAAGCGCCGGTCGTGGGTCACGAACAGCACCGACTTGGGGAACGTGGCGAGCGTCTCCTCGAGCCACTCGATGGAGGCGATGTCGAGGTGGTTGGTGGGCTCGTCGAGGAGGAGGAGATCGGGCTCCATCACCAGCGCCCGCGCGAGCGCCACGCGCTTGCGCAAGCCGCCGGAAAGATCCGCGACGTTGGCGTCCTCGGGAAGCGACAGGCGCGTCATGGTCGCCTCGATGCGATGCTCCACGGTCCAACCGTTGGCGGCCTCGAGGGCCTCCTGAAGGTCGTGCAGGCGGTCCATGTCGCCTTCGTGCGCCGCGGCGTGGTAGTCGAGCAGCAGCTTGGTGAGAGCGCCCACGCCCTCGGCCACCGCCTCGAAGACGGTCTGCCCGGGCGCGAATGTCGGTTCCTGGGGAACGCTCGCGATCTTCAGGCCGGGAGTGGCGAAGAGGTTGCCCTCGTCGGGCCTGGTCTCGCCCGCGACGATGCGAAACAGGCTCGTCTTGCCGGTGCCGTTGCGGCCGATCAAGCCGATGCGCTCGCCGGGCTCGATCACGAGGTCGGCATGGTCGAGGAGCGGGACGTGCCCGTAGGCGAGGGAGACGCTGGAAAGCTGGAGGAGGGGCACTGCGACGCGCGTGGGAGGTTTACGAGCGTCATTCTAACGTGCGGGGCGCGTTTTCCCCTTCAGGGGCGCCCGTCCATCGCCCGGGTCGAAGTAGAATCGAACATCACAGGGAGGATCGGATGAAGGGGATCATTCTCATTACGGCGCTTCTGCTCGCCGGCGCCTGCGTGGGCCTGGACCCGAAGCCGGCGGCGGTCGAGCGCATGTACGTTATCGACTGCGGCGAGAATCACGTGAAGGACCTCTCGCGCTGGACCCCCGGCGAGAACATCGGCAAGTCCGCCGTCTTCGGGGACCACTGCTACCTCATCAAGCACGCGAAGGGGTGGATGCTGTGGGATACCGGCAATCCCGACCGTCTCGCGTCATTGCCCGACGGCCTCGCCAATCCGCAGGGCACCATCACGGCTTTCATGAAGAAGCCGCTGGTCGAGTCGCTGAAGGAGATCGGCGTGGCTCCCGCGGACATCCAGTACTTCGCCATGTCGCATTCGCACGGCGACCATTCCGGCAACGCCAACCTGTTCGCCGCTTCCACGATCTACATGCAGGGCGCGGAGTACGACGCGGTGTTCGGGCCGGACGCGCAGAAGTTCGGCCTGCCCACGGCAAATTTCGAGAAGCTGCGCGGCGCGAAGTTCGTCCGCCTCGAAGGCGACCACAACGTCTTCGGCGACGGGTCCGTGGTGATCAAGTCAACGCCCGGTCATACGCCCGGGCACCAGTCGCTCTTCGTGCGCCTTCCCAAGCGCGGCCCGGTCCTTCTGACCGGCGACATGGCGCACCTCGTGTACAGCTGGGACCGGGGAATCGTCCCGGGCTTTAACTTCGACGTGCCGCAGAGCAAGGCCTCGATCGCCGCGATGAAGGAGGCCGTCGCGAAGGCCGGCGCCGAGGTCTGGGTGAATCACGACAAGGCGCAGCACGCTTCCATCCCGAAGGCGCCGGCGTACGTCGAGTAGCGCGTCGCGCCTAGCGCGCGAGGCCCGCCTTGACGATCACCGCAGTCGCTTCCGGTGAGGCGAGGTAGCGCAGCAGAGCGCTTGCCGCGACCGGCTCGCGTGCGTTCGTGGTGATCGCGCCGGCGAACGTGAAACCCGGCTGCAGCTCGGCGGGAAGCGCGCCCACGAACGTCACGCCCGGCACGTGAATCAGCTCGCTCACCTGCTGGAAGCCGAGCTCCGACTCACCGCGTGCCACCACGGCGGCCACCGGCTCGCCCGAAGGCGGTCCGCGCACCTTGCGGCTTTTTGCGGCGACCTGGTCGGCGATGCCGAGCTTCGGGAAAAGCATTGTCGCGAGGTAGGTGCCGCTGCCGCTATCCGAGTAGGCGATCGACTTCGCCGCGAGGAGCGTCTTCTTCAGCGCCTCCACGCTGCCGATGTCGGGCTTCGCGGCGCCTTCGCGCACCACCATGCCCACCATCGAGCGGGCGAGCTCGACCTTGCTGGCGGCACGCACCAGGCCGCGCCTGGCGAGCTCGTCCGCGGCGCTGCCGTCGAGGATCACCACGTCCGCAGCCTCGCCGCGCGTGAGGCGCGTGGGAATCGCCTCCGGGGAGTCGCCCATCGACGGCCCGCGCGTGGTGACGAGCTTGTGTCCGCTGGCGCGCTCGAAGCCGGGTGCCAGTTCGGAATACACGCCGTGGAAGCCGGCGGAAATCATGACGCGGACTTCGGCAGCGGTTGCGGCGCCTGCGGCCAGCAGCAAGGCCGCGCCGAGCCGGGACAACCATCGAGACAGTGATGACGATTTCATGCGGATCCTCTGAGAGTCATTTCACGGCGGCATTGTCCTTGAAGACAAGCTTTCGGCTGATGTAACGGATATCGTTGTCATTCCTATCTCCTCGGCAAACGAGGCGCGGCGTCTCCGTTCCGGAAGTGTTCGACTCGCTCCAGGATGCGTTCGGCGACTCGCTTGCCGGACGGCAGGAGCATATGGACGGTTGGGATTTTCTCGGTAAGCACTCCGCGCTCGCCCCTGTGGGTGCCGTCGCAGAACGGCTTGGTGGCGGACCCACCGCAACGGCATAGGGCCATCACCGCCTTGGAGGGCAGGCTCGTGCCATCAGCGCCTTTCGGTTCCTGCAGGTTCTTGACAATATACGGAGCGTCGGTCGAACTCCCGATAGTCGGAATCTGCTCCATCCTCGCGTACCTTTCGTTTGGACTCGAACGGGAGGCCCAGCTTGGGCATCAGCCTACCTCGCCCTGCGAAGGAGCGAGCATGCCACCTCGAATTCCAGCAAGCGGCCCCAAACTATCTCGGGAAGGATCCGGCGAGCACGAAGGTTGGTTGCCCTTCAGCCTGCGCCTTGCGGGGTTCCCGCGCCTATTACGCTGAACGCGGCCTCTCCCTTGCTCCTGCGCTTCGACTCGTACATGAGCTCGTCCGCCGCGTCGAGCGCCGCCTCTGCGGAAACCTTCGGGTCGTGGATGGTGACGGCGCCGATGCTACACGTCACCTCCGTGGAGCCCGAACGCAGCGAGCGCTGCAGCTCGGCGCGCAGCTTGGAGACGACCGCGCGCGCGCCTTCGCCGTCGGTGTCCGGAAGGAGCAGCGTGAACTCGTCGCCGCCCAGCCGGCCCGGGGTGTCGGCCTCGCGCACGGCGCCCCTCAGCAGCTCTCCCAGAAGACGCAGGACGCGGTCGCCCTCGGCGTGGCCGCGCGTGTCGTTCACCGCCTTGAAGTCGTCCACGTCGACGTAGACCAGCGTGAGCGGAAGCCCGTGCCGCCGCGCGAGCGCAAGATCGTGCGACAGGCGTTCCTCGAACGCACGCCGGCTGAAAAGGCCCGTGAGGCCGTCGGTCCTCGCGAGGTGGCGCTGCTTCACGAGGCTCGCGCGAAGCGCAGTCAGCAGCGACGCCGTGATGAGGAAGATGCCCAGCCGGACCAGGGCATTCCAGACCGGGATCGCCGGGTGGGAATAGTGGTCTCCCCCGCCTATGTCGGCGAGGAACCACGTGACGCTCGCGAGGCTGGCTGTCGTGACGCCGGGTGCGCGTCCGCCGTACCACGCGCCGATCGCCACGGGCGCGAGGTAGAAGAGCGACATGGATATCTCGTAGCCGGTGGCGTAGTCGATGCCGCCGATGAACACTACGCCGCACGCGCTCACCGCGAGGAGTTGCAGGCGGCCGAGCTGCTCCATCCGGCGGTCGAGCGCTGCGAGCGTGCGATTCATCGACGGACTCGATCCGATCGAGGGCCCTAGCCCTCGAATCCCTCGACCCGCTTGAACGATCCCTGCAGCACGCGCCCGGTCCGCGCACGCGCGCCGCGATAGTGCCCGAGATCCGCAGGCTTCACGGTGAGCGTGGTGCGCTTGTCGCCGCGGCCGAAGGCGGCGATCCTCAAGCCCGCATCGGCGACCCGTATGCCCAGCATCGGTTCGCCTTCGTGCAGCTTCATCGCCATCACGCCCTTGCCGCCGCTGGGAAGCTCGTTTACTTCCTCGAGGGGGAACACCAGCAGGCGGCCGTCGCGGGAAAGCGCGGCGACCTCTTTCACGTTCGCCTCGAGGAGGGTGGGCGCGAGGAGCGTCTCGCCTTCACCCACGGAGACGAAGCTCTTGCCCGCGCGCTGGCGCGTGACGAAGCCCTCGACCTTCGCGCGGAGCGCGTTGCCGCCGCTGGTGGACAGTAGCACCTGCGCTTCGGACGTGGTCGAGAGCATGCCGACGATGGGCGTGCCCGCGGTCTCCGCAAGCGAGGACGCGGGCACCCCGTCGCCCTTGCCGCCGGGGATCTCGGCCGCGCGCACGTTGAACACGCGCCCGTTGCCGCCGAAGAGGACGATCGGGGAGACCGTGCGCGTCTCCACGATCGCGAGCTGCGCATCGCCTTCCTTCCAGGTGAGAGACGCGCGGTCGAGGCCGTGCCCGGAGCGCGTGCGCAGGAACCCGTTGCGTGAAAGGATCACGGTCACCGGCTCGTCGACCACCGCCTGCACGTCGGAGATGGTGATGCGCTCGGCCTCCTCGATGAAGGTGCGGCGCGCGTCGCCGAACTTCTGCGCGTCCTCGCGCACTTCCGCCGCGGCGAGCTTGCGGCGCTCGGTGGGCGAGCCCAGCAGCTTCTTCAGCGACGACGCTTCCTTCTTCAGCTCCGCGAGCTCGCGCTCGATCTTGATGCCTTCGAGGCGCGCGAGCTGGCGCAGGCGAATCTCGAGGATGTCCTCGGCCTGGCGCTCGGAGAGCGAGAACGCCTTGATGATCTCGGGCTTTGGCTCGTCGGCATTGCGGATGACCTTGATCACCTTGTCGATCGAGAGGAAGGCGATCATGCGGCCTTCCAGGATGTGCACGCGGTCGGCGACTTCCTCGAAGCGATGGCGCAGGCGCCGCTCGATCACCACGAGCCGGAACGCGGCCCATTCGGCGACGACTTCCGCGAGGCCCATCTGGCGCGGGCGCCCGTCGGTGCCGATCGCCACGAGGTTCATGGAGACGTTGGCTTCCATCGACGTGTGCGCGAGGAGGAACGCCATCAGCTCCTCGCATTCGACCTTGCTGGTGCGCGGGTCCAGGACGATGCGCACCGGGTGGTCGCCGTCGGAGTCGTCGCGCGCGGTTTCGAGCAGCGCGAGGGTAGCGGTCTTGAGGTTGGCCTGGTCGGGCGTGAGCGACTTCTTGCCGGCCTTGGCCTTGGGATTTACCAGCTCGTCGATCTCGGCGAGCACGCGCGCCGCCGACGTATTCGGCGGAAGCTGGTGCACCGCGACGCGATACTGTCCGCGCGCGAGCTTCTCCACGCTCCAGCGCGCCCGCACGCGCACGCTGCCGCGCCCGGTCTCGTAGGCGCGCTTGATCTCCTCACGCGACGAGATGATCTGCCCGCCGCCGGGAAAATCGGGCCCCTTGATGGTGCGGATGACGGGCTTCGCGTCGGGCCCGCTTTCCAACGTCTGCGCGCAGGCTTCCGCGACTTCCTTCAAGTTATGCGGCGGAATCTCCGTCGCCATGCCGACGGCGATGCCCGAAGCACCGTTCAGCAGCATCACCGGCAGGCGCGCGGGCAGGAGCTTCGGCTCCTGGAATTCGCCGTTGTAGTTGTCGATGAAGTCGACGGTGCCGCGGTCGAGCTCGGAGAGGAGCACGTGCTCGGCAAAGTTCGTGAGACGCACCTCGGTATAGCGGTATGCGGCGGCGCTGTCGCCGTCGCGCGAGCCGAAGTTGCCCTGCCCGTCGATCAGGGGATAGCGCAGCGTGAAGTCCTGCGCCATGCGCACTGCCGCCTCGTACACCGCCACGTCGCCGTGCGGGTGGTACTTGCCGATCACGTCGCCCACGACGCGCGCGCTCTTCTTGTGCGGCTGGTCCGGGCGGTTGCCCATCTCGCGCATCGTGAAGAGGATGCGGCGCTGCACCGGCTTCTGCCCGTCCTCGACGGAAGGCAGGGCGCGGCCTTTTACCACGCTCATCGCGTAGGCGAGGTAGGCGCGCGAGGCGAACTCGGAAAGAGTGGGGCCCTCGGGCGCGCGTTGCGGAGGCTCGCCGCCCTGCGCCGGGGGAGCGGACGGAGGCTGAGAGAACAGATCGCCGGAGCGCGAATCGTCTTCGGCGCGCGGCTTGCGTGTTTTAACCTTGCTCATGGGGGGGTGCGGCGGATCGAAGGCACAATTCTATCTTGTCAGCCGCAGATATCCGCGAGGTGATCCGATGCCGCTTCTGGGTAGCGCCGCACTGGCCATGTGGTGGGACATGGCCGCCCCCCTGCGTTCCGAGTTCGAGGACTGGCATTCGCACGAGCATTTTCCCGAGAGGATGCGCATCCCCGGCTTCCTGCGCGCGTCGCGCTGGGCGAGCGCAGGCGGCGACGATGGTTTCTTCGTGATGTACGAGCTGGAGGCCTACGACACGTTGACGTCTCCCGCCTATCTGGCGAGCTTGAACCACCCGACGCCGTGGTCGACGCAGATGATGCCGCGCCACCGCAACATGATCCGCAGCCAATGCAGGATCGCCGGGAGTCATGGCGGCGGGCTCGGCAGCGCCATGATGACGCTGCGGCTGTCCCCCGCGCCGGGGCGCGGCGTGGACCTCCAGGCCCACTTGCTCGCGGTGCTCTCCGCCATTGCGCGACGGCCCGGTTTCACGGCAGGGCACCTGCTGCGCACGGAGACTCCGGAGATCGCGGCGACGACCGAGGAGCGGATTCGCGGCGGCGATGCCGTGGCCGACTGGATCGTGCTCGCGTCCGGCTACGAGGCGGCCGCTCTGCACGATCTCGCCCTCGGGGACCTGGGCGAGCCGTCGTTGATCGGCGCCGGCGCCTTGCCTGAGCAGCGGCTCTCGTTCTACCGCCTGTCGCACGCCATGACGCCGGACGACCTCGAGGCCAACTAGATGTCCGCGTCTATCAAGTGGCCTTCCTTCTCCATCCATGCGCGCCGTCCGGCAGCTTCGGTCTTGCCCATGAGGAGCTTGAAGACCGGCGGCGCGGCCTCGTACTCGGCGGGGTCGAGGCGCATCTCGACCAGGCGCCGCGTGTCGGGATTCATCGTCGTTTCCTTGAGCTGGTCGGGATTCATCTCGCCCAATCCCTTGAAGCGCCCCAGGTGGATCGACGTTTCGCGCACGCCTTCGTCACGAAGCTTCTCGAGGATCTGGTCGCGCTCCGCCTCGTCGAGCGCGTAGAGGCGCCGCTCGGCCTTCGCCTTGCCGTGGGGGGCGACCTTGATCGCATAGAGCGGCGCCTGCGCGATGTAGACGTGCTGCTCTTCGATCAGCTTCGGGAAGTGCCTGAAGAAGAGGGTGAGGAGGAGTGTCTGGATGTGCGCGCCATCCACGTCAGCGTCGGCCATGATGATGACCTTGCCGTAGCGCAGGTTGTCGAGCACCGTGGTTGCCGCCTCGCGCGTGTGCGGATCGATGCCGAGCGCGACCGCGATGTCGTGCACCTCGGTGTTCGCGTAGAGCTCCTTCGCGTCCACCTCGAAGGTGTTGAGCACCTTGCCCTTCAGCGGCAGGATCGCCTGGTACTGGCGGTCGCGCCCCTGCTTGGCGGAGCCGCCCGCCGAATCGCCCTCGACCAGGAAGACCTCGTTGCGGGTCATGTCCTGCGACTCGCAGTCGGTGAGCTTTCCAGGCAGGACCGCGACACCCGAGCCGCGCCGCTTCTCGACCACCTTGCCCGCCTTCTGGCGCGCGGTCGCGGCGCTGATGGCGAGCTGCGCGATCTTCTTGCCTTCCTCGACGTTGGCATTGAGCCACGCGTCGAGGGGATCCTTCACGCGCGAGGCGATGAGCTTTACCGCTTCGCGCGAGGAGAGGCGCTCCTTGGTCTGCCCCTGGAACTGCGGATCGAGGAGGCGCGCGGAGAGGACGTAGCGCAGCGGCTTCCACGCGTCCTCCGACTGCAGGCTCACGCCGCGCGCGAGGAGCTCGTGGTGCTCGCAGAATTCCTTCACCGCTTCGTACACGGCGTTGCGCAAGCCCGCCTCGTGCGTGCCGCCGAGCGCCGTCGGGATGAGGTTCACGAACGACTCGCCCTCGCCGCCGGCCTCGGTCCACGCGATCGCCCAGGACGCGCCTTCGCCCTGCGCGTAGGTCGCGTCGTCGGCGCCCACGTACGACTCGGCCGCGAAGAGGGGGCTCGTGTAGCCGTCGAGGTCGGAGAGACGCTCCTGGAGGTACGCGGAGAGGCCGCCCTCGTATTTCCACTCGCGCTTGTCCTTGCCGGCTTCGTCGGTGAGAGTCACGAGGAGGCCGGGGAGCAGCACGGCCTTCGCGCGGAGCAGGAGCTCGAGATCGCGGCGCGCGACCTTCGCCGTGTCGAAATACTTCGCGTCGGGCCAGGCGCGCACCAGGGTGCCGCCTTCCTTCGGGGCCGCCTTGCCGACCTTCTTCAGCTTTTGCGAAAGCTCGCCGCCCTCGAAGGCGATCTCCCACACCGCGCCCTCGCGCGTGACCTGCACCTCGAGCTTCTTCGACAGCGCGTTGGTCACCGACACGCCGACCCCGTGCAGGCCGCCGGAGAACGCGTACGCGCCGCCGCCCTTCTTGTCGAACTTCCCGCCCGCGTGCAGGCGGGTGAAGACCACCTCGACGGTGGGCGCCTTCTCCACCGGGTGAGGTCCCACCGGAATGCCGCGGCCGTCATCGCGAACGCTGACCGAGCCATCGGCGTGCATCGTCACGTCGATGCGCGTCGCGTGACCGCCGAGCGCCTCGTCGGCGGCGTTGTCGATCATCTCCTGGATGATGTGCAGCGGGCTGTCGGTGCGGGTGTACATGCCGGGGCGGGCGCGCACCGGCTCCAGGCCCTTGAGAACCTTGATTGATTGTTCGTCGTATTTCATGCGGCCATTTTACGCGAGAGCCATGGCGGAAACTGGTGTCGGTAGGGTAGTGGTTCCGTTTGAATTTCCGCTTTCGGCCAGGAGCAGTCGTTCGGACGCCAGACGCCAGACGCCAGACGCAGATGCAGTCCACTCTAGTAGTGGAACTCCTCTCGAACCAGATGATTCTCGTTCGCCGGCCAAGTCCGCGCGACGATACGCTCGCCATTGAATTCCGCCATGACGCTTCGCATCGATGGCTCAGTCAGCCTGAGGGTCGACTGGGTCTCGACCGGAACGCCGGGAGCGAGCCCGGGAGGCGGGCTCTTTCCATCCAGGCTCATGCGGTCCCGGCCAACGCCGAGGTAGCCCCCTGGTCGATTCATCACGACGACGCTGGTCGAGTTCTTGTCCGCATCTGTTAGGCGTCCCGGTCGCAGGTGAACGAGATTCGATGAGCGCGGGAAGGGTGAGCGGTAGATGTGCGTAATGGCGTAACCGTCGGCACGGATCACGAATTCGTAGAAGGCATCCGGCTTCGCGGTAAACGGTCCCCACATTCCATCGCTGGCAACCACCTTCGCGAGTGCCGACGCACCGAGACGCTCGCCTGTCCGCGATGAAACCTCGAAGATCTCCACGACCGCGTTAGGAACGTGAGCGTCTGGCCGTTCCATCTTGCCCCGAGCTGTAGGCGATCCCGGCATGCACCGTCTCGCCAACGTAATTGAGAAAGCGCTTCAGGTCGGGCGGGTAGGCAAGATCAGGTCGCTGTCGAACCTTGTGGCGATCTCCATCGACAAAGGTGTTATATAACCCCCTCGCATTTCCATTTCCCTGACTCTAAATACCCTCGCCATGACCACCTCCTTGCCCCGCCCCGACTTCGATCTGGCCGGCTTCGACCTTGCCACTTTCATCCGCGCCACCCTGGCTGAGGATCTGGGCGAGGGGCTGCCCGGCGGCGGGCGCGATATCACCTCTGAGAGCGTCATCCCCGCCGAGGCCCGCTTCGCCGGGGTGATGGGCAGCCGCGATGCGATCACCGTTGCCGGCCTGCCGCTGGCCGCCGCTTTCTTCCGCCACCTTGACCCCGGGGTGGAGATCGAAATGCTTGCCACGGATGGCGACCGCGTCGCGCCGGGCACTCCGCTGATGCGCCTTTACGGCAATGCCCGCGCCCTGCTGACGGCGGAGCGCAGCGCCTTGAACACCGTCCAGCACCTCTCAGGCATTGCCACCATGACGCGGGCCTATGTCGACGCCATGGCCGGAAACGCCACGATGCTCGATACCCGCAAGACCATCCCCGGCCTCAGGATGCTCGAAAAGTACGCGTTGCGGATGGGCGGCGCGCAAAACTACCGCATGGGCCTGTGGGACGCGGCGATGATAAAGGACAACCACGTCGCCGTGGCGGGCGGGGTCGGTCAGGCGGTGGCGCGGGCGCGGGCGGCAGGCCTCGCCAACATCACCTGCGAGGTGGACGAGCTCGCGCAGATCGAGCCCGCCCTCGCCGCCGGCGCCACGCACCTGCTGCTCGACAACATGGGGCCGGAGACGCTGCGCGAAGCCGTGGCCATGGTCGCCGGCCGGGTGCCGACAGAGGCCAGCGGCGGCGTCCGGCTCGACACCATCGCCGCGGTCGCAACGAGCGGCGTCACCTACGTTTCGGTCGGCCGCCTGATGCAAAGCGCCCCGGCGGCGGATATCGGGCTGGATTTCCAGGTAGCGTAATATTAATGCGGTTTCCAGGACAGCCTAGCCCAAAACACTTCGGCGCCAGCGTCCGTGATCGTCAAGACGAGATCTTGGTCCCCACCTCGGCGTGGTCGCCGAGGTAGCCGTAGACGAACGCCAGTAGGTAGCACTCGGGGTGCTCGTCGCAGAATTGCTCGACGACCTTGGCCGCAAGTTAGTCCGGCAGTCCCTCTTTCAAGCGGGCGCGAGCCGTCAATCTCTGCAAGCACGTCTCCTGCATCGCCTCAGAGATGATCGGCCAAGTGCGACCGCTTCGCTTCATGGCCTGGAACGCCCTGGGCTAACTGTGTGGCGGTCGACTCTCCACAACGGGTGCTCGACGTCTGCTCTCGGCCAGTAGCGGACATTTGCCAAACTTTGACGCCCGTCTGTCAACGCGACAATATCCAGCACTTCACTGCAGGCATCCACCTTAAAGGAAAGGAACAAGAATGATGAACTTCGGATACGGCGGCATTGTGGGTCTGCTCATACTCGCCGGAGATATTTGGGCAATCATCAATATCTTCCAAAGCCCAGCTTCGAACGAGAAGAAGCTGATCTGGATACTCGCCGTTGTGCTGCTGCCATTACTAGGCTTGATCCTCTGGTTCCTCCTCGGACCACGAGATCGCAAGGCGTAATGCAACTGCGCGCCCACTTTCGCTGAATCACCATGCCGCCTTTCACGCCCGCTTTGGGTCGTAACGGGACGTAATTCCGCTTCAACTGGGCACGTTGCTTTCCAGTTCGTCGAGCCAGACGCGCGCGTTGCCGTCGGAAGGCGCCCGCCAATCGCCGCGCGGCGAAAGGCTTCCGCCGGAAACGACCTTCGGCCCGTTGGGCAGCGCCGAGCGCTTGAACTGCGAGATCTCGAAGAATCGGTACAGGAACACGCCCAGCCATTTCTTGATTTCGGCCAGCGTGTAGGTGTTGCGCGCCTCGTCGGGAAAGGCGGGCGGCCAATCCCCGAGGGAGGCGTCGCGCCAGGAATGCCAGGCGAGGAACGCCACCTTCGAGGGGCGGGCTCCATAGCGCGTGATGTGGAAGAGGTGGAAATCCTGCAGCTCGTAGGGGCCGATCTTCGCCTGCGTGCTCTGCAGCTTCTTGTCGTCGCTCGCGGGCACCAACTCGGGCGAGATGTCGGTTTCGAGGATCGCGAGGAGCGTCTTCGAGGCCCCGGCATCGAGCTGCCCCGACTTCATCACCCAGCGTACGAGATACTGGATAAGGGTCTTCGCGACCGAGCCGTTCACGTTGTAATGGCTCATGTGGTCGCCGACTCCGTAGGTGCACCAGCCGAGCGCCAGCTCGGAAAGGTCTCCGGTGCCGAGGACGAACGCCTTGCGCTGGTTCGCGAGC
The DNA here is from genome assembly GCA_038227085.1 of Burkholderiales bacterium. Lineage (GTDB taxonomy): Bacteria > Pseudomonadota > Gammaproteobacteria > Burkholderiales > Usitatibacteraceae > Usitatibacter. Next base: position 22,893 of record JBBRQA010000018.1, read on the forward strand.
CGGAAGAGGTAATCGGTGCGAAGGCCCGCCTGCACGTTCTCGAAGGTCACGTCGTACACCGGCTCGCCTTTCGCGAATGGATGCCCCATGTCCTTGAGCATCTGCATCGCCGCCGGGCGAATGTCGATCTCCTCCCCGGTGACGCCAAGCGCCTTCATCAGCGCCCACGCGTTCGACTTCGTGCCGTCGGAGGTCGCAAACCCCGGCATGGTGAAGCCGAGGATGTTCTTGCGCGGCAGTCCCAGCGCGTCGAACGCCTTCGCCGCGACCAGGAGCGCATGCGTGGAATCGAGCCCTCCGGAGACGCCGATCACGATGCGCTCGCCGTTGGTCACCTGCAGGCGCTTCATCAGACCCTGCACCTGGATGTTGAACGCCTCGTAGCAGTCGAGGTCGAGGCGCTTCGGGTCGTCGGGCACGAACGGGAAGCGATCGACCTTGCGCTCGAGCCCGACGTCGGCGAAATCGGGCCGATGGTCGAAGGCGATGCGGCGAAAGCGTTTCTCCGGATGGCCCGCGGCGGCGGCGGCGGCGTTGAAGGTGAGGGTGCGCATGCGCTCGAGGCGGATGCGCTCGACGTCCACGTCGGCCACCGCCATCTGGCCCGCCTTCGGAAACCGCTCGCTGCAGGCGAGGAGCGCTCCGAGCTCGTGGATCGTAGCCTGGCCGTCCCACGCGAGGTCGGTGGTGCTCTCGCCTGGACCCGACGCGGAGTAGACGTAGGCGGCATGGCAGCGCACCGATTGAGAGGCGCACAGCAGCGCGCGCTCCTCGGCCTTGCCGATGACGACGTTGGACGCGGAGAGGTTGCACAGGATGGCTGCGCCGGCGAGGGCACCCATGGTCGAGGGCGGCGTCGCGGACCAGAAGTCCTCGCAGATCTCCACGTGGAAGGTGAAGTCCGCCAGGTCGGAGGCTGCGAAGAGGAGATCGGTGCCGAACGGCACATGCTGCCCCGCCAGGGCCACCTCGAGCCCCACCACGCCCGCGCCTGGCGCGAACCAGCGGTTCTCGTAGTACTCGCGGTAGTTGGGGAGGAACGACTTCGGCACGACGCCGAGAATGTCGCCGCGCGCGATCACCACGGCGCAGTTGTAGAGGCGCTGGTTGCGGCGTATTGGCGCGCCCACCACGCAAACCTGCCGCATGCCGCGCGTAGCCTCGGCGATTCGCCGCAGCGACTCCTCCACGGCTTCCAGGAGCGCGTCCTGGAGCAGGAGATCGTCGATGGCGTACGCGCTGATGCCCAGCTCCGGGAACACGGCGAGATCGACGTGGCGCTCTTCGCCCGCGCGCATCAAGGCGAGCGTCTCTTCCGCGTTCGCTTTGGGATCGCCCACGTGAACACGCGGCGTGCAGCCCGCCACGCGCACGAACCCCTGCCGATGGATCGACAGGAACGCTTCCTTCTTCATGAAGCTATCGACCCCAGATCTCCGCGGCCGTTTCCACGATCATGCGCATTTTCGCGGCCTGGGCCTCGCGCTCGATCTCATTGCCGTGCACCGTGCTCGAGAACCCGCATTGCGGCGAGAGGCAGAACTGGTCGATCGGCGCGTATTTGGCGGCCTCGTCGATGCGCCGCTTGATGGCGTCCTTGGATTCGACCTCACCCAGCTTGGTGGTGACGAGGCCCAGCACCATGGTCTTGCCTTTCGGCAGGAAGCGCAGCGGCCGGAAATCTCCGGAGCGCTCGTCGTCGTACTCGAGGAAGTAGCCGTCCACGTCGAGCTCGTTGAAGAGGACTTCCGCCACCGGCTCGTAGCCGCCTTCCGCGACCCATGCGCTCTTGAAGTTGCCGCGGCAAAGATGCGTGCAGATGGTCATGTCTTTCGGCCGGCCGGCGATCGCGGCGTTGATGAGCCGGGCGTAGTCGCGCGGCAGCTGGTCGGGGTCGAGGCCGCGTCCGCGCGCGGCCTCGCGCATCTTCGGGTCGCAGAGGTACGCGAGGTTGGTGTCGTCGAGCTGCAGGTAGGTGCAGCCCGCATCGCTGAGCGACTTGATCTCGTCCTGGTACGCCTTCGCGACGTCGTGGAAGAACTCGTCGAGGTCGGGATACGCCTCCTTGCTGATGCCTTCGCGCGCGCTGCGAAAGTGCAGCATCGTGGGCGACGGGATCGTCACCTTCGGCGTCTGCTTCGTGACCGACTTCAGGAACTTGAAGTCCTCGAGCTGGATTGGCCTGGCATGCTTCACCTTGCCCGTGACCTTCAGCACCGGCGGGGCGAACCCGATGTCGCCCCTCTTCGTGTGGAATTGGGAGGTGAACCCGCTGTGGGTCTCCACGCCGTCCAGCTGCTCGAGGAAGTCGATGTGGAAGAACGTGCGGCGGAACTCGCCATCGGTAATGCCGTGGAGCCCGAGGTCTTCCTGGAACTTCACGACGTCGCGGATCGCGTCGTCCTCGACCTTGCGCAGCTCCGGCTTCGTGATCTTGCCGATCGCGAGCTGGTCGCGCGCGTCGAGGAGCTTCTTCGGGCGCAGGAAGCTGCCGACGTGGTCGGCGCGGAAGGGCGGCTTGGTGCGTGCGGCCATTATCCCGGATCCTTTACGTTCTCTACCTTGTCGAATTCCACGTTCCAGAGCTTGCCGTTCACCATCTCGCAGCGCCGGATGTAGATGTTCTGGACGACGTCGCGCGTGGCGGGATCGATGGACATCGGGCCGCGCGGGCTCACCCACGCGAGCCCCTTCATCGCGCTCACCAGCTTCTCGCCGTCGGCTGCGCTGCCGCCGGTCTTCTTCAGCGACTCGTAGATCACGTGCATCCCGTCGTAGCCGCCCACCGACATGAAGTTCGGCCTGAGCCCGTTGTTGGCGCGCATGAAAGCGTCGACGTACGCCTTGTTCTCGGGCGAGTCGTGCGCGGCGGAGTAGTGATGCGAGCTCACCACGCCGAGCGCGGAGGGGCCGATCGACTCCAGCAGGTCGTCGTCGAGCACGTCTCCGGTGCAGAAGAGCTTGATGCCCGCTTCCTTGAGGCCGCGGTCGAGGAACTGCTTCATGATCGCCGCGCCCTGGCCGGAAGGCACGAAGATGAACATCGCGTCGGGCTTCGCGTCCTTGGCGCGTTGCAGGAACGGGCTGTAGTCGGGATTCTGAAGCGGCGTGCGCATCGACTCGACGACCGTGCCGCCGCCCTCGGTGAAGTGCTTGATGAAGGTCTTCTCGCACTCGACGCCCGGGGCGTAGTCGGTCACGCTCGTCACGACGCGCTTGATGCCGTTACGCGCGCCCCACTGCGCGATGGGCGCGGTGATCTGGGGCACCGTGAAGCCGGCGCGCACGATGAACGGCGAGCGCGAAGGGACGATGGAGGTCGCCGCGCCCATCACGATCATCGGGACCTTCGCTTCGGTAGCGAGCGGCGCCGTGGCGAGCGCGAGCGGCGTGAGGCCGAAGCCCGCGAGGAAGCTCACCTTGTCGCGCGCGATCAGCTCCTGCGACAGGCGCTTGGTGGTCTCCGGCGCGAGGCCGGTGTCATCGCGCACCAGCAGCTCGACCTTCCGGCCCGCGACGGTATCGCCATTCCTCGCCATGTAGAGGCGCACCGCGGCCTCGATCTGGCGGCCGGTGGAGGCGAACGGGCCGGTCAGGGGAAGCACCAGCCCGACGCGCACCGGATCGGCCGCGCGGGCTGTGAAGGGCAGGGATGCGGCGGCGGCGGCGGCGGCCGAGCCCAGTACGAATTGCCTCCTGGATTGCTTCATCGTCTCCTCCGAGCGGTGTTTTTCTGACGCCCACTATAATCGTTCCCGTGACGCTCATTCTCAACAACGCCGATGTATCGCGCGTACTCACGATGCAGGCGACCATCGACGCGCTGGAGCGGTCGTACCGGGACCTCGCCTCGGCCGAGGGGGTGTGCCGCCCGCGCATGGACATCCGCATTCCCACGTCCGACCCGTCGAAGGTTTACCAGTGGGGCACGATGGAGGGAGGATCGACCGCGGGCTACTTCGCGATCCGCATGAAATCCGACGTGACCTACGAGACGAAAACCGCGGGTCGCGTGACGCGCGAAAAGTACTGCGGCCGGCCGGGGCTTTTCTGCGGGCTGGTGCTCCTCACCTCGATCGAGACCGGCGAGCCGCTCGCGATCATCAACGACGGCGTCTTGCAGCATATGCGCGTCGGCGCCGACGGCGCCATCGGCGTGAAGCATGTCGCGCGCAAGGACGCCGAGGTGGTGGGCATGCTCGGCTCCGGCGGCATGGCGCGCTCGCACGTGGAGGCCTTCCTGTGCGTGCGCAATGTGCGCAGGCTGCAGGTGTTCAGCCCGACCCGCGCCCACCGCGACGCCTTCGCTCGCGAGATGCGGGAGAAGCATCGCATCGAGGTCGTGGCGTGCGAGCACCCCGAAGAGGTGTATCGCGGCGCCGATATCGTGGCCGCGCTGACCGATTCGGCGCTGCCGGTCCTGGACGGCAATCTCCTCGAGAAGGGCGCCCACATCGTGAACGTGGGCGGGGGCGGGGTGCCGGACGCGGCGAGCCTCGCGCGCGTCGACGTCTACCTGCGGTTCGGCAATGCCCCGGCGCCCGAAGGCCGGCCCGAGCTCGCTTTCGACGACGAGCACCTCACCTGGTCCGCCCGACCGGGCGCCGCGAAGCAGCCGCGCAAGCGCGCGCGCGGCGTGGCGCTCCCGGGCAAGGTCGCCTGGCTCGCGGAGGTGCTCGACGGCCGCCATCCGGGGCGCACTTCCGAGGACCAGATCAGCTGGTCGGAGCGTGGCAACCTGCAGGGCGCGCAGTTCCATGCGGTGGCGGCGCGCGTGTACGAGGGCGCGCGGGCGGCCGGCCTGGGGCACGAGATCCCGACGGATTGGCTGCTGCAGGATATTCGCGACTAATTCGCGGTCAGACAACGATCACCCAACCAGAAACGCGCCATGGCCACCAATCCGCAACGCCCCAAGCATTTCTCGATGATCCGCGGCTTCCATCTCGCGGATTTTTTCACGCTGGGCAACGCGGCGTGCGGCATGGCGGCGGTGTTCCTCGCCATGCTTTACATGTCGAGCGAATCGATCACGCACTTCATGTGGGCCGCGGCGATGGCGCCCGCCGCCTTTGTCTTCGACGTCTTCGATGGGCGCATCGCGCGATGGCGCCAGCAGCACTCGGCGCTCGGCCGCGAGCTTGACTCCCTGGCCGATGTGATCTCCTTCGGCGTCGCGCCCGCGACGCTCGCCTTCGCGGCGGGCATGCGCGGCGGCCTGGACGCGGCGATCCTCGTCTACTTCGTGTGCTGCGGGGTGAGCCGTCTCGCGCGTTTCAACGTGACCGCGGAAGCGCTCTCCGAGGGCGAGGGCAAGGTGAAGTACTTCGAGGGGACGCCGATCCCGACCAGTGTGGTGCTGACCGGCGTCCTCGCCTATTGCGCGTGGAGCGGGTTGATCGACGAGAGCCTGTGGGGCGGCTCGTGGACGCTGGGGGCGTGGGTCCTGCACCCGCTGGCGCTCCTCTTCGCGCTCTCCGGCACGTTGATGATCAGCAAGACGCTGCGCATCCCGAAATTCTGAAGAAGCCGGAGGAGCTGCTGGCGTATACCTTCGTCCTCATCTGGGCGTCGGGATTCATCGTCGCGCGGTGGGCAGCCCCGCATGCGGATCCGCTCACGTTCCTGGTCTACCGCTACGTGCTGAGCATAGCGGTGTTCGTGGGCGCGTCGCTCGCGCTCGGCGTGCCATGGCCCCGCGATGGGGGCGCGTGGCGCGACGCGCTGATCGCCGGGATGCTGATCCACGGCCTGTATCTCGGCGGGGTCTTCTGGGCGATCTTCCACGGCATGCCGGCCGGCGTGACGGCGCTGGTCACCGGTCTGCACCCGATCCTCACAGCGGCTCTCGCGATTCCCTTGCTGCACGAGCGCGTCACGGTCCGGCAGTGGCTGGGCATCGCGGTGGGATTCGCGGGCGTCGGCCTGGTGGTCGCCCCGGCGGTGAGCACGGTGCACGGCGTTCCGCTGATGGCGCTCCTCGCATCGCTCGTCGCGACGCTCGGCTTCGCGCTCGGCACCGTGTGGCAGAAGCGATCGCAGCCGAAGATGGACCTGCGCGTGAACGCCGCGATCCAGTTCATCGGTGCGCTCGTCCTCACCGCGCCCGTCGCGTGGTGCCTCGAGGACGGGCGCTTCGACCGCACGCCGGCGGTGTTCGGCGCGCTCGCGTGGGCCGTCCTCGTGCTCTCGGTGGGTGGCATCTCGCTCCTGCTCTTCCTGCTGAAGCGCGGCGCCGCCTCGCGCGTGGCCCCGCTCCTCTACGCCTCGCCGCCGGTGGCCGCGTTTCTCGCGTTTCTCCTCTTCGGCGAGGCGCTCTCCGCGATCCAGGTCGGCGGCGCGGCGCTCGCCATCGCGGGCGCGTACATGGCGCGCCACATCGACCGGGGTCAGAGCGGGGTCTGACCCCGCTCTGACCCCGGTGCAAGGGCTGGGCAAGATTGACGACAGGTTCCCAGAGCACACTCTGCGCACGCGCATGAGGAGCCTTCATGGAACTGTTCAACAACCTGATCCTTGGATTTTCCGTTGCGCTGCACTGGAACAACATCCTTTATTGCCTGGTCGGCTGCCTCCTGGGCACGCTGATCGGCGTTCTGCCGGGCATCGGCCCGATCGCCACGATCGCGAT
>JBBRQA010000019.1:0-29357 GCA_038227085.1 Burkholderiales bacterium
CCGTGCTCGACATGGTGCGCACCAAGGCGAAGATGAAGGGCAGGAGGACGCTGCTCCTCGGCCCGAACTGCCCCGGCACGATCACGCCCGGCGAGCTCAAGATCGGCATCATGCCCGGCCACATCCATCGCAACGGGCGCATCGGCATCGTCTCGCGCTCCGGCACGCTCACCTACGAGGCGGTGGGGCAGGTGACGGCATTGGGCCTCGGCCAGTCTTCCGCCGTGGGAATCGGCGGCGACCCGGTGAATGGGTTGAAGCACATCGACGTGATGAAGATGTTCAACGACGATCCCGAGACCGAGGCGGTGATCATGATCGGCGAGATCGGCGGCACCGACGAGGAGACCGCCGCGCTCTGGGTGAAGGACAACATGAAGAAGCCGGTGGTCGGGTTCATCGCCGGGCTCACCGCGCCTCCGGGCAAGCGCATGGGTCACGCGGGCGCGATCATCTCCGGCGGCAAGGGCACGGCGCAGCAAAAGCTCTCCGTGATGGAGGCGTGCGGCATCAAGGTCACCCGCAACCCCGCGGAGATGGGCAAGCTGCTGAAGTCGGTGCTCTAGGCCCCGACCAGGGCGGGCGCGTCTTGACGGGCGTCAAGCCCCGCGCGCCCCCGAAATCGGTAAGCTAATACCTTGATTCCGGGCCTTCGCACCTCCCGCGGACGGCCCTGGCTCCGGACTTGCAGCCACGCCGGTCTTGCCTCTACGAGCGCGTCCCCGCCGGGCGCGCGAACCTGCCAAACTGACTCCATCCATGGCCGAACCCGTCGTCATCCCTCTGTCCAAGATTCGCCGCACCCGCTCCACGCCGAAGGGCCGCGCCGTCGACCCGGTCGCGCGCGCCGAGGTCCTCGCGCTGATCGAGGGCGTGCCCACCGAGCGCGAATACCTGATCGAGAACCTGCATCGCATCCAGGATCGCTTCGGGCACTTGTCGGCGGCGCACCTGGCCGCGCTCGCCGAGGCGATGAAGCTCGCCATGGCCGAAGTCTACGAGGTCGCGACCTTCTATCATCACTTCGACGTGGTGAAGGAAGGCGAGAGCGCGCCGCCGCGAACCACCATCCGCGTGTGCGAGACGCTCTCGTGCCGCATGGCGGGCGCGCAGGAGCTCCTCGACAAACTGCCCGGGCTCGTCGGCCCCAACGTGCGCGTGCTGGCGGCGCCATGCATCGGGCGCTGCGCCGAGGCGCCGGCCGTTTGCGTCGGCCAGAACGCTTTCGGACACGCGCATGCCGAAGAGGTCGCGAAGTGCGTGAGGGACGGCAAGACGAATGCGCCGGCCACGCACCCGCACGGCTATGCGGACTACGTGAGCCAAGGCGGATATAAGACGTGGGTCGAGTGTGTGAGCGGCAAGCGCGACGTCGACGCCGTCATCAAGGTCATGGAAGACGCCGGCCTGCGCGGCTTGGGCGGCGCGGGCTTTCCCGCGGGCCGCAAGTGGAAGATCGTGCGCGCCGAGCCCGGTCCGCGTCTCATGGCGGTGAACATCGACGAGGGCGAGCCCGGCACATTCAAGGACCGCCACTATCTCGAGCGTGATCCGCATCGCTTCCTCGAGGGCATGCTGATCGCCGCGTGGGCAGTGGGCATCGAGGACATCTTCGTCTACCTGCGCGACGAGTATCACGCATGCCGCGTGATGCTGGAGCGCGAGATCGCGCTCCTTCAGGCAGCTCCGCCGGGGCCGCTGCCGCGCATCCACATGCGCCGCGGCGCGGGCGCGTACATCTGCGGCGAAGAGTCCGCGATGATCGAGTCGATCGAGGGCCGCCGCGGCATGCCGCGCCTTCGTCCCCCGTACGTCGCGCAGGTCGGCCTCTTCGGGCGTCCCACGCTCGAGCACAACATGGAGACGCTCCTCTGGGTGCGCGACTTGATCGAGCAGGGGCCCGAGTGGTTCTCGAAGCATGGGCGCAACGGGCGCAAGGGTCTGCGGTCCTTCTCGGTGTCGGGCCGCGTGAGAAAGCCCGGCGTGCATCTCGCGCCCGCCGGCATCACGGTGAAGGAGCTTATCGCCGAGTACTGCGGCGGCATGCTCGACGGGCACGAGCTCTACGCCTATCTTCCGGGCGGCGCGTCCGGGGGAATCCTGCCGGCGTCCATGGGCGACATTCCGCTCGACTTCGACACGCTGCAGCCCCATGGGTGCTTCATCGGATCGGCGGCGGTGATCATCCTCTCGCAGCACGACAAGGCGCGCGACGCGGCCTTGAACCTGATGCGGTTCTTCGAGCACGAGTCGTGCGGGCAATGCACGCCGTGCCGGGTTGGCACGGCTAAAGCCGCGCACCTGATGGAAGCGCCGAAGTGGGACACCGCGCTTCTCGAGGAGCTCTCCGTCGCGATGGCCGATGCATCGATCTGCGGGTTGGGGCAGGCCGCGCCGAACCCGATCCGCTGCGTCGCCAAACATTTTCCGCACGAGGTCTGATCCATGAAGATGAATGAGCTGGTCGGCGCGGAAACCATCGAGTTCAAGCTGAACGGCGAGACCATCTCGGCCTTCGCGGGCGAGACCATCATCCAGGCCGCCGCGCGCTACGGGACCGATATCCCGCGCCTCTGCTACAAGGAGGGCTATCGCCCTGACGGCAACTGCCGCGCGTGCGTGGTCGAGATCAAGGGCGAGCGCGTGTTGGCGCCGTCGTGCTGCCGCCAGCCCGCCAAGGGCATGGAAGTCTCCAGCAATAACGAGCGCGCCATGCACTCGCAGAAGATGGTGGTGGAGCTCCTCATGGCCGACGTGCCGAAGGAGGACTTGAAGCCCGGCGCGAACGAGCTCTTCCAGTGGGCGGGCGAGCTCGGCGTCACGCGCTCGCGCTTCGCGCCGCGCCACCAGCCCGCCGCGGACAACTCGCATCCCGCGATGAGCGTGAACCTCGACGCCTGCATCCAGTGCACGAGGTGCGTGCGCGCCTGCCGAGAGGAGCAGGTGAACGACGTGATCGGCTATGCGAGCCGCGGCCTCGATTCCAGGATCGTGTTCGACTTCGACGATCCGATGGGCGAGTCGACGTGCGTCGCATGCGGCGAATGCGTGCAGGCGTGCCCCACGGGCGCGCTGTCCCCCGCGAAGCACGCCTACCAGATGCTCGCGGACAAGGAGGTCGATTCCGTATGCCCGTTCTGCGGCGTCGGCTGCCAGCTCACCTACCACGTGAAGGACAACAAGATCGTGCGCGTGGAAGGGCGCGACGGCCCGTCGAACCACGAGCGCCTGTGCGTGAAGGGCCGCTTCGGTTTCGATTACGTGGCACACCCGCACCGCCTCACGAAGCCGCTGATCCGCAAGGCCGGCGTGGCGAAGAGCGCGCACATGGACATGGATCCCACGCGCTGGCGCGAGTCGTTCCGCGAGGCAAGCTGGGAGGAAGCGCTCGACCTCGCCGCCAACGGGTTGAAGAAAGTGCGCGACACCATCGGCCCGTCGGCGCTCGCCGGATTCGGCAGCGCGAAGGGCTCGAACGAGGAGGCCTACCTGTTCCAGAAGCTGGTGCGCACCGGCTTCGGCACCAACAACGTGGACCACTGCACGCGCCTGTGCCACGCCTCGTCGGTGGTGGCGCTGCTGGAAGGCATCGGCTCCGGCGCGGTGTCGAACCAGGTGTCGGACGTCGCGCTGGCAGAATTCATCTTCCTCATCGGCGCGAACCCCACCTCGAACCACCCGGTGGCGGCGACCTGGATCAAGAACGCGGTGCAACGCGGCGCGAAGCTGGTGGTCGCGGACCCGCGCAGGAACGACCTCGCGCGCCATTCGTGGAAGTACCTGCAGTTCACCGCCGACATGGACGTGGCGCTGCTGAACGCGATGATCCACACCATCATCGACGAGGGCCTGGTGGACGCCGAATTCGTGCGCCAGCGCACCACTAACTTCGAGGCGCTGAAGGAGAACGCGAAGGACTTCAGCCCCGAGAAGATGGCGCCGCTCTGCGGCATTCCCGCCGAGACCATCCGCGAAGTCGCGCGCGCGTATGCGACCTCGAAGGGCTCGATGATCCTGTGGGGCATGGGCGTGTCGCAGCACGTGCACGGCACCGACAACGCGCGCTGCCTCATCGCGCTCTCGCTCATGACCGGCCAGATCGGCAGGCCCGGCACCGGGCTGCATCCGCTGCGCGGCCAGAACAACGTGCAGGGCGCCTCCGACGCGGGCTTGATTCCGATGATGTATCCCGACTACAGGCGCGTCGACAATCCCGAGGCGATCGAGCGCTTCGAGAAGTTCTGGGGCCGCAAGCTCGACCACAAGCCCGGCCTCACGGTGGTGGAGATCATGGACGCCGCATGCGAAGGAAGAATCAAGGGCATGTACATCATGGGCGAGAACCCCGCGATGTCGGACCCGAATGCGCACCACGCGCGCGAGGGCCTCGCCGCGCTCGACATGCTCGTGGTGCAGGACATCTTCCTCACCGAGACCGCGTATTTCGCCGACGTGGTGCTCCCCGCTTCCGCGTGGCCGGAGAAGACCGGCACGGTGAGCAACACCGACCGCATGGTGCAGCTCGGCAAGCGCGCGCTCGACATGCCCGGCGATGCGCGCCAGGACCTGTGGATCATCGAGGAGCTCGCCAATCGCCTGGGCTGCGGATGGAATTACCAGGGCCCGGAGAGCGGCGTGGCCGAGGTGTACGAGGAGATGCGCCAGGCCATGGACTCCATCACCGGCATTACCTGGGGGCGTCTGCAGGAGCAGTCATCGGTCACGTATCCCTGCCGCACCGAGCACGATCCGGGGCAGCCCGTGGTATTCACCGAGAATTTCCCGACCCAGGACGGCCGCGGCAAGTTCGTGCCCGCGGACATCGTTCCCGCCAACGAGCGCCCCGACGCGGAATACCCGCTGGTGCTCATCACCGGCCGGCAGCTCGAGCATTGGCACACCGGCTCGATGACGCGGCGCGCCTCGGTGCTCGACGCCCTCGAGCCCGGCGCCGTGTGCTCGGTGCATCCCCTCGACCTCGACGCGATTGGCGCGAAGGCGGGCGACGTCATCACCGTGGCCTCGCGCCGCGGCGAGATCTCGCTCACCGCGCGCGTGGACGACGGCATCGCGCCCGGCTCGGTCTTCATCCCCTTCGCGTACTACGAGGCGGCGGCGAACCTCCTCACCAACGCGGCGCTCGATCCTTTCGGGAAGATCGCGGAGGTGAAGTATTGCGCGGTGAAGATCAAGAAGGGCGGCACGCTCGAAAAACTCGGCAGCTATGGCGGAGGGCAGTCGTACAGCGGCACTTCGTCGAAGGTGTAGCGTCCATCGATGAAGTCGCTCCCCATGGGCGCGAAACCATCGCGCCTTGGATGGAAGGCCGCTCGAAATCACACCCGGAGGATTCGATGATGCAGTGGCGAAAAGGCGCGTCCGCAGTGGCGTGCGGATTGGTGGCATTGGGCGCGGCGCTTGCGCACGCGCAGGCGTGGCCCGCCAAGCCGGTGAAGATCATCTCCGTGTTCCCTCCCGGCGGATCGGTCGACCAGGTGGCGCGCATCTTCGCGCAGCAGCTCACCGTGCAGACCGGCCAGCAATTCATCGTCGACAATCGCGGCGGCGCCTCGGGCTCGATCGGCACCCAGGTGGTCGCGACCGCGCCGCCCGACGGCTACACCTTCGGCGTCGTGTTCGACACCCACGCGGTGAACCCTTCGCTCATTCCGAATATTCCGTACGACACGTTGAAGGATCTCGCGCCGGTGATGCTGGTGGGCACCTCACCGATGGCGATCGTCGCGCACGTGGGCCAGCCTTACAAGGATTTTCGCGACGTGATCACCGCGGCGAAAAGGAAGTCGGGTAGCGTTCCCATCGGCTCGATCGGCACCGGCAGCCTCGGGCACCTGGCCATCACGCAGATCGGCAAGCTCTCGCAGCTCGAATTCATCCATGTGCCCTACCGCGGCGGCGGCCCGCTCATGACCGACGCGATCGGCGGGCAGGTGCCGCTCGCCATCGGCTCGGTGTTCCTCGTGAACCCGCACGTGAAGGGCGGCAAGCTGAAAGCGCTCGCGGTGACCTCCGCGCAGCCTTCACCTCACCTTCCCGGCGTCGCCACCGTGGCGGCGCAGGGTGTGCCAGGCTTCTCCGCGCTCTCATGGTGGGGCGTGATCGCGCCCGCGAACGTGCCGGCGGCGATCTTGAAGCGCATGAACGAGGAGCTCAACAAGGCGCTCAAGGATCCGGGCGTCGCGCAAAAGCTCTCTGAGCAGGGCATCGACGTCGTCGGCGGCGGGCCCGAGGCGCTCGACAAGTTCCTGCGCACAGAGATCACGCGCTGGGCCGCGGTGGTAAAGGAAAACGGCATCAAGGCGGGCGACTGATTCAACCGGGGTCAGACCCTGCTCTGACCCCGGTCTGTCCCCTGATTACCCCAGCCCCACCAGGCGCGCCACGGCGTCGCGCACGCTCATGCCCTCGCGCAGCTCCAGGCGGCTCGCTACGGCGTTGATGCGCGACAGGACCCCGGTGTCGTAGCTGGAGCGCCCGTCGCCGATGCGCGCGGTGTCGCACGACACCGTGCCCGCGGCGACGCCGCGCTTCTCGAGCCCCGGAAGGCGCGAGAAACCGGCGCCCTCCTTGCCGCCGCCCGCGTCGTTGAAGAATGCCGCGAACACATCCACATCGAGGACGCTGTCAGTGTGGCCGCCCATGAGCGCGCCGTGCGAACCGGTGACGAGGATCGTGCGGCGGTCCTCGGGCCGCGCGAGCGCGACCGAATCGAGCGCCCAGACCTCGCGGTGCCCGGAGTTGGCGATCCGTAGCCGCGTCTCGCCGATCTCGGGGATCTCCGCCCCGACCTCTTCGGAATTCTCCAGCAGGCACTTCACCGCCTCACGGCACGAGTGGCCCGGCAGGCAGCCGTACGCGGCGGCGACGTCGTTCGCCATCGACACCAGGCCATTCTCGAGCATGTCGGCGCCGTCACCGATGCGCGCGCTCCTGTAGTCGACGGCGCAGGCGGCGATCCCCAGGCCGCCCAGCCACACGACGCCCGCGATCCCGGCGGAGTGCTTGCCGATGCCGGCGTCGTTGAGGATCACCGCGCGCACCCGCGAGTTGGCCGCGAGCCAGGCCGCGTAGAGCGCGCCATGGGATCCGCATACCGCGACGGCGCCGCGCGACGAGGCGTCGAGCTGGGTCGCGGAATCGACGACGGTGAGACCTTCCATGCCCCGATTCTAGCGTCCGCTTGACAAGGCCTCCCGCTTTGTATCAAAGTGATATCACATTAATAGCAGCCGGCTCACCGGCGTGGAGGTACTGCGATGGTCGAATACCGCAAGGAAGGCAATTTCGAGAAACCCGCGACCACGATGAACGGCATCGCCATGCTGTTTCTCCTGATCGCCCTCGTTCTCCTCGTGATCGGGATGGTCGTGGCGGTGCGCAACCCCATCCTCCTCGCGGCGAACGGCGTCGCCATCGCATTCGTGGCGCCCGGCTTCTTCATGCTGCAGCCCAACGAGGCGGCGGTGCTGACGCTCTTCGGCGACTACATCGGCACCGAGCGCCAGCCGGGCTTGCGCTGGACGCTTCCCTGGAACGGCAGGAAGCGCGTGAGCGTGCGCGCGCGCAACCAGAACATCGAGACCCTCAAGGTGAACGACAAGCGCGGCAACCCGGTGGAGATCGGCGCGGTCGTCGTGTGGCGCGTGGAGGACACGGCCCAGGCGATGTTCGACGTCGAGGACTTCGAGAGCTTCGTGCGCGTGCAAAGCGAGTCGGCGCTGCGCCACGTCGCCACGCGCTACAACTACGACTTCGGCGAGGAGCACGACGAGCACGAGATCACGCTTCGCGCCGGCGCCGACGTGGTCGCCGACGCGCTGCGCGCGGAGCTGCAGGAGCGCATCCAGCTGGCCGGCGTGAAGATCGAGGAGGCCAAGCTCACGCACCTCGCCTACGCCCCCGAGATCGCCGGGGCGATGCTGCGCCGCCAGCAGGCCGAGGCGGTGATCTCGGCGCGCGCCAAGATCGTGATCGGCGCGGTGTCGATGGTGGAGATGGCGCTGAAGAGCCTGTCGGAGAAGAACGTGGTGGAGCTCGACGACGAGCGGCGCGCCGCGATGGTCTCGAACCTGATGGTGGTGCTCTGCTCGGAGCGCGACACGCAGCCCATCGTCAACACCGGAACGCTCTACACTTAATCCGGCGATGGCGCAGCGCAAGGCGTACCTGCTGCGGATCGACCCGGAGCTCTGGGCCGAGATCGAGCGCCTCGCGCAGGCGGAGCTGCGCTCGGCCAACAGCCAGGTCGAATACCTGCTGCGCGAGGCGCTCGAGAAGCGCGGCATCACCGGCACCGCGGCGGCGCGCAAGTCGCGCAAGGCCTGAGACGGGGGGACATGGAATCGCACCTCTGGATATTCGACTGGCTGCCCGGCGAGAGCGACTGGCTGCTCGTGGCCTGCATCATCACCGCGGTGACCTCGCTGCCGCTCGCGCTGCGCATGGTTCCGCCCAATCCGGTCTATGGTTTCCGCACCCGCTTCACCCGCTCCAGCCGCGAGGTTTGGTACGACGCCAACGCATTCGCCGGGCGCGCCATGCTCGCCGCTTCGGTTGTGAGCGCGTTCATGCTGATGGCGGGACTGGTTCCGCGCGGCGCGCCGTGGGGGCCCGTGGCGGTGGTCCTGGTGCCTATTGCGATCGCCACGCTGGCGATGTGGCTTTACCTGCGGCACCTGCGCGAGACACTGCAGCGCCGTTGAAGGGAGGTGAACGATGAATGCCGTCAAGACCATCTTCGCGCTGCTGCTCGCCGCGGCGATCCTCGCGCTTTCCGCCTATGCGGCCGAAGACACGCCCGAACCCACGCCCGCCGCGCCTATGGTGCTCGATACCGCGCCCGCGATGCAGGTGGCCGACCACTGGCTCTCGTTCGTCGACTCGGGCCGGTACGCGGAAAGCTGGGAGGACTCGGCGGTGTACTTCCGCGAGGCGGTGCCGAAGACGCAATGGGAGACCACGCTCGTGCAGGTGCGCGGCCCCCTCGGCCTTGCGATCTCGCGCAAGGTGCGCTCCGCGACCTATACCCGCAAGCTCCCGGGAGCCCCCGAGGGCGAGTACGTGGTGATCCAGTACGACACGCGCTTCGAGAACCGCCCGCAGTCGGTGGAGACCATCACGCCGATGCGCGAGAAGAATGGCGCCTGGAAGGTCGCCGGCTACCACATCCGCTAGCTACCACGCGCGCGGTCGACCTTCATCCCGGGCTCGAGAGATGGCGCAAATGCCTCAGACGGAGGGCTTGTGGCGCATGTAATCCTTGCGCTCGATGGAGCGCACGATCACTTCGCGCAGTCCCACGCCGTGCAGCACGGTGAGATGCACTTCCGCGCCGGCCCTCGCCCCAGGCCTCCACAGCTTGCCGTAGAAGGTCTCGAGCGACTCGACCGGCTCGCCGTTCACCTTGAGGATGATGTCGCCGGCGGTGATGCCCGCCGCCTCAGCCGGGCTGTCCTCGCTCACCTGCATCACCTTGACGCGGCCGTCTTCCGCGAGAGAATTCACGCCGAGCCAGGGGCGCTTCGCCGCGGGCTGCCCGCCGGTGCGGATCATCTCTTCGAGCACCGGCTTGAGGATGTCGATGGGGACGAACATGTTGCCGGGCAGGCGCTCGCCCGGCGTGAGTGCGTCCATCACGAGGAGGGAGCCCACGCCCACCAGCTCGCCTTCCTTGTTGATGAGCGCCGCGCCGCTGTGATCCGTGCGCGGCGGCGAGGTGAAGATCGCGCCGTCGACGAGATATTCCCAATAGCCCGCGAATTGCCGGCGCGACACCACGGTCGCGATCGAGAGCGTCTGCTCTTCGCCGCCGGTGACGATCATCAGCCGGTCCGTCTGCATGACCGGTGCCGAGGTGCCGATGCGGATCGGTCTCGGCGCGAGCTTCTTCATCGGGCGCACCAGGCCGAAGCCCGTGGCGTGGTCGTAGGCCACGACGATCGCGGGCACCTTGGTGCCGTCGGAGTCGCAGACCTCGACCTGGTCGGCTTCCATGATGAGGTAGCCGATGGTGAGCACCAGGCCGTCGTTGCCGATCAGCACGCCGGAGCCGGTGCGCTCTTCGCCCAGGGTCTCGTTGCTGCGCGCGTTGGCGAGCGCCTTCACCTTCACGCCGACCACCGCGTTGGCCGCGTCGACCAGCGCCTGGTATCCCGCGTCCTGGTTGTGCATCGCGACCTTCTCGGTCGTCGAGCGCATCAGCGCGGCTTGGGCGGGAAGCGCGCCGAAGGCGAGGAGGGCGATCATACGGACAAGAAGCCGAGCGGCGGGGGATGTCATGGCGACCTCCGGGTGGATACCCCGAGGCTATTCCGCGAGTTTGGCCCCCCCATGAAGGCCGCGACCCCCCACCCAGTCCGTTCGGACTACGGCGTGGCCCCCCAGCCACTTTTTAGAGGAACGAGGCGACGGTCTCGGCAGTCGGGCGGGTGGGCTTGTACTCGGCCGAAACCCAGCCGGAGTAGCCCTTGCGGTCGATAAGCGCGAAGAGCGGCGCGAAGTCGAGGCCGCCCGTGCCCGGCTCGCCACGTCCCGGAGCGTCCGCGAACTGGATGTGTCGGATCGACGGCCAGCATTCCTCGAGGATGGCGGCGGGATCGTCGCCCATCATCACCGTGTGGTAGATGTCGCACTGCAGGCCCACGTTGGGCGCGCCGATCTCCTCGATGAGGCGCACCGCGTCCGGCGAGCGCGGCAGGATGAAGTCCGGGTTGTCGTGCGTGTTGAGCGGCTCGATGACGAGGTCGAGCCCAGCCGCCTTGAACTCACGCGCCGCGAGCTGCAGGTTCGAGGTGAGCGTGCGGCGCAGGAGCGCCATGTCCTCGCCGGCCTTCGCGACGCCGGAAATGCAGTTCAACTTGGGCACGCCGAGAGCGTGCGCGTAAGCGATGCCGCTCGCGACCCCTTCGGCGAACTCGCGCTCGCGTCCCGGGCGGCAGGCGATGCCGATATCGCCCCTCGCGCGGTCGCCCATCGGCAGGTTCACGAGGATGCACTCGAGCCCGTTGTCGGCGAGGAGCGCGGCCAGCTCCGCCGCCGGATATCCGTAGGGCGCGGCGAACTCCACCGCGCGGAAGCCCGCCGCCCGCGCCGCGGCGAAGCGCTCGAGGAACGGGTGCTCGGTGAAGAGGAAGCCCAGGTTGGCGGCGAAGCGTGGCATCGGGACGAGTCGTCGAATGTCGGCTGTTACTATACCCAAGCAAATGAATTCCACTCCCGCGCCGATCGCGCGCAGCGACCTGTCCGTCGTCCGCAGGCTGTTTCCGTATCTCTGGGAATTCCGCGGCCGCGTGCTCCTCGCGCTCGCCTTCCTGATCACCGCCAAGCTCGCCAACATCACCGTGCCGGTGGTGATGAAGAAGATCGTCGACGGCCTCACCGGGGACAAGGCGCTCCTCGCGGTGCCGGTGTCGCTCCTTCTCGCCTACGCGCTCCTGCGCCTGTCGAGCACCCTCTTCAACGAGCTGCGCGACATCGTGTTCGTGAAGGTCGCGCAGCGCGCCATGCGCCGCATCGCGCTCGAAGTCTTCCACCACCTTCACGCGCTGTCGTTGCGCTTCCACCTCGAGCGCCAGACCGGCGGGCTCACGCGCGACATCGAGCGCGGCACGCGCGGCATCTCGACGCTGTTGTCGTTCATGGTGTTCAGCGTCCTGCCGACGCTCCTCGAGATCGCGCTGGTGACCGGATTCCTCATCTACAAGTTCGACGTCTGGTTCGGAGTGATCACCGTGGCCGCGCTCGTTCTCTACGTGGCGCTCACCTTCATGATCTCCGAGTGGCGCACCGTCCACCGCCGCCAGATGAACGACATGGACTCGAAGGCCAACACCAAGGCGATCGACTCGCTCCTGAACTACGAGACCGTCAAGTACTTCGGCAACGAGGGCTACGAGGCGCAGCGCTACGACGGCAACCTGCAGAGCTACGAGCGCGCGGTGGTGAAGAGCGAGACTTCCCTGGGCCTGCTGAACGCGGTGCAGGCGATGGTCATCGCGCTCGCGGTGTCGCTGCTCATGTGGCGCGCCGCAGACGGCATCGTGAACGGCCGCCTCACGCTGGGCGACCTGGTGATGGTGAACGCGCTCCTGATCCAGCTCTACATCCCGCTCAACTTCCTCGGCGTGATGTACCGCGAGATCAAGCAAGCCGTAGTGGACATGGAGAAGATGTTCCGCCTCCTGGGCGAGAACCGCGAAGTCGAGGACAAGCGTGGCGCCAAAGCGCTCGCGGTCTCGGGGGCCTCGATCCGCTTCGAGCACGTGGACTTCAGCTACGACGGCAAGCGCGAGATCCTGAAGGACGTGAGCTTTGAAGTGCCCGCCGGCAAGAAGGTCGCGGTGGTGGGCTCGAGCGGCTCGGGCAAGTCCACGCTCGCGCGCCTCCTCTTCCGCTTCTACGACGTGAACGGCGGGCGCATCACCATCGACGGCCAGGACCTGCGCGACGTGACCCAGGAGAGCGTGCGCGCGGCCCTGGGCGTCGTGCCCCAGGACACGGTGCTCTTCAACGACACGATCTACTACAACATCTCCTACGGCCGCCCCACGGCGTCGCGCGAGGAGGTGGAGAACGCGGCGCGCGTCGCGCACATCGCGGAGTTCATCGCGCGCCTCCCGGACAAGTGGGAGACCAGCGTGGGCGAGCGCGGGTTGAAGCTATCGGGCGGCGAGAAACAGCGCGTGTCGATCGCGCGCACGCTCCTCAAGGACCCGCCGATCCTGGTCTTCGACGAGGCCACCTCGGCGCTCGACTCGCGCACCGAGAAGTCGATTCAGGCGGAGCTTTCCGAGATCTCCCGGAACCGCACCACGCTCGTGATCGCGCATCGCCTCTCGACCATCGTCGACGCCGACGAGATCCTCGTGCTCGACCACGGCGAGATCGTGGAGCGCGGCAATTTCCGCGAGCTGATCAACGCGAACGGACGCTTCGCCGAGATGTGGAGGCTGCAGCAGGAAGAGGGCGTGAAGGAAGGAACGAAGTCAGCCGAGGAAGCCGCGCAGCTCGTGCAATAGCTGCCGCGGCGCCTCGCTCATCATCGAGTGCCCGGCGTCGAGCATCGCGAGCTTCGCTCCGGGAATCTCGGCGGCGAGCGCCTTGCCCGCCTTCGCCTGCGTCATCTGATCGCGCCTTCCCGCCACGACCAGCGTCGGCACGCGCAGCGCGCGCACCGCTTCCATCGAAGGCCGGTAGGCATTGCATGCTTCCAGCGCCGCGCGCAGCGCGCCCGGCCTGGAGCGCTCGTTCAGGCTGCGGCTCGCCCCGAGGAGCGTCGTGCCCGGCACCGCGCTTTGCATGAGCTGCGCCTGGCGTGAGTGTCCCCACACCGCTTCCATGTCGAGCGCCGCGGGGGAGCGATCGAGCGCCGCCGCGAGGAACGCATCGCCCACCGGCATCGGTGCGGCGGTCCCCACGAGCACCAGTTTCGCGAGGCGCGCGCCGTGCTTCAACGCGGTCTCGAGCGCGATGAGCGAGCCCATGCTGTGGCCTATCAGGGACACGCCGGCCAGGCCCGCCGCGTCGAGGAAGGCGGCGACCCAGTCGGCCCACTCCTCGATGGTCGCGCGCATGGCTCCCGGGCTGCGTCCATGGCCGGGCAAGTCCACCGCCAGCACCGAGAACCCGTGATGCGCGAAGTAGCGCGACTGCCATTGCCACACGCTGTGGTCGAAGGCGGCGCCATGCAGGAAGACCAGCGGCGGCAGCTTCGGGTCGAACGCGCGCCCGCCGGTGTAGGCGTAGGCGGGATAGCCCTGGACGATGAACTGCATCTACTTTCGCGCCGCGTGCAGCCCGCGTGCGAGGTCTTCGATGAGGTCGCCGGGATGCTCGAGGCCGATGGAAAGGCGTACCGTCCCGGGCGTGATGCCGGCCGCGGCGAGCGCGGCGTCGTCCATGCGGAAGTGCGTGGTGGTGGCCGGGTGGATCACCAGCGACTTGGCGTCGCCGATGTTGGCCAGGTGCGAGAAGAGGGTAAGGGCCTCGATGAACTTGCGCCCCGCCTCGCGCCCGCCGGCGAGCTCGAAGGCGAGTATCGCGCTGCAACCCGCGGGATAGAGCTCTTTCGCGAGCGCGTGGTCGGGATGGGCGGCGAGATCCGGGTGGTGCACGCGCGCGACCTCCTTCTGCGCGGAAAGGAAGGCGACCACCTTCGACGTGTTCTCGATGTGGCGCGCCATCCTCAGCGGCAGCGTCTCCAAGCCCTGCAGGATCTGGAAGGCTGTCATCGGCGCCATGCACGCGCCGAAGTCGCGCAGGCCCTCGCGGCGCGCGCGCAGCAGGAATGCCGAGGTGGTGGACTCCTCGGCGAACACCATGCCGTGGAAGCCCGCGTAGGGCTCCGTGAGCGTGGGAAATTTGCCCGAGGCCACCCAATCGAAGCGCCCTCCGTCCACCAGCACCCCGCCGATCACCACGCCATGGCCCGATAGAAACTTGGTCGCCGAGTGCATTACGAGGTCGGCGCCCTGGTGAAGAGGTCGCCCCAGTGAGGGAGTGCTCACTGTGCCATCGACCAGGAGAGGAATCCGATTTTCGCGGGAGATCGCCGAAATTGAGGGTATATCGAGGACGTCTATAGAGGGGTTTCCGACTGTTTCTCCGAAAAGCAGGCGGGTGTCCGGGCGGATGGCAGCGCGCCACGCGACCAGGTCCCGCGAAGGAACGAAGGTGGTCTCGATGCCGAAGCGCGGCAGCGTATAGGCGAGCAGGTTGTGCGAGCCGCCGTAGAGGCTCGAAGACGCGACCACGTGGCCTCCCCGGCCCATCAGGGTGACGATGGCGAGGTGGAG
Organism: Burkholderiales bacterium; assembly: GCA_038227085.1. Lineage (GTDB taxonomy): Bacteria > Pseudomonadota > Gammaproteobacteria > Burkholderiales > Usitatibacteraceae > Usitatibacter. The sequence goes on from JBBRQA010000019.1 coordinate 14,814, forward strand.
GGCCGCCTGCCCGCTGGCTGTGGCGATAGCCCCTACCCCATCCTCCAGACAGGCTACGCGTTCCTCGAAGACTGCGACCGTGGGATTCGAAAGACGGGAGTAAACATGGCCGGGCGTCTCCATGTTGAACAGGGCGGCCGCGGTATCGGTATCCGGAAAGACGAACGAAGCCGTTTGGTAGATGGGCACCGCGCGAGAGCCGGTAACCGGGTCCGGCGATTGGCCGCCATGGACCGCCAAAGTGTCCGGATGAGGGGTTTTGGGGCCTGAATGGGCCATCAAAATCAATTATTTACAATGTAATATTGAGATCTTGTCACGAATAGGTGTTGTTTGCTATGGTGTCGTCTCCAGTCCTGTCGTCTGAAACCCCGTGATCCGAATCATTGCCGCCCTTCTGCTGGCCGCGCTTCCCCTGTATGCAGGGGCTGCGGGCACGCACGCCGCCAAGCCCCACGCGGCCAAGGTGACGACCGCCGAATTCACCAAGGATGGCGCGCCCAACGTGCAGTCCACCGGCGTGCTCGTATTCGACCCGACTTCCGGCCAGACGCTTTTCTCGAAGAACGCCGACCAGGCCGCGCCGATCGCCTCCATTACCAAGCTCATGACCGCGATGGTCGTGCTCGATGCAAAGCTGCCGATGGACGAGGCGATCGAGCTCACCAACGACGATATCGATTTCCTCAAGAACACGCACTCGCGCCTGCCGGTCGGCGCGCACTTCCGCCGCGACGACCTGATGCGCCTCGCGCTGATGGCGAGCGACAACCGCGCGGCCTCCGCGCTCGGGCGCACCTATCCGGGCGGCGTTGGCGCCGCCGTGGCCGCCATGAACGACAAGGCGAAAGTGCTCGGCCTCACGCAGACGCGCTATGTCGATTCCTCCGGCTTGTCGCCCGCGAACGTGTCGAGCCCTGCCGATCTCGGCAAGCTCGTCGCCGCCGCCACCGCGTATCCGATCATCACCGAGTACACGACGACCGGCGCGGTCAACGTGACGCTGCCCGACTCCAAGCGCAAGCTCAACTTCGTCAACACCAACGCGTTGGTGCGCAACTCCGATTGGAAGATCGGGTTATCCAAGACCGGCTATATCAACGAGGCCGGAAAATGCCTCGTGATGCACGCGATGATCGCCAACCAGCCGATCGTCATCGTGCTGCTCGATTCGTGGGGCCGCCTCACGCGCATCGCCGATGCCAACCGCATCCGCAAGTGGCTCGAGAAGAACCCGAGCAGGCTCGTCGGGGCCACGCTGCACCCGGGCTGACGCTCGCGCGTGTCACCCCGGCGTAGGCCGGGGCCCCATCAACTCTCGGCATCACGGCGCGCCATAACAGGGCCCGCCGTTTTTCTTTGCACCGTTTCGGAGCATCCGCCTCGCGCGCTGGCTTCCGAATCTTTCCGGGGTTTTTGTTTTCCGCAATCGGATCAATTCCCTATCGCTTGTCGGCCGTAACTGGCACAAACGTCGCTATTGCCCCTTCCGAAGCGAACGCCCCGATGGCGATTCGTGCGTCACCACACTCAGGAAGGAAAAAAAATGAAACGTCGTTCTTTGTTCAAGACGCTCGGTTTGAGCGCGGCCCTCACCGCCGCCGGCCTGTGCTGCCTCGGCGTCGGCGCCGCGGACAAGATCGTGAAGGTCGGGGTTCTTCATTCGCTGTCGGGCACCATGGCCATCAGCGAAACCGTGCTGAAGGACGTGGCGCTCATGACCTTCGAGGAGATCAATGCCAAGGGCGGCGTGATGGGCTACAAGATCGAGGCCACGGTCGTCGACCCCGCCTCCAACTGGCCGCTCTTCGCCGAGAAGGCGCGCGGCCTCATCTCGCAGGACAAGGTCGCGGTCGTCTTCGGCTGCTGGACGTCGGTGTCGCGCAAGAGCGTGCTGCCGGTGTTCGAGGAGCTGAACGGCCTGCTCTTCTACCCGGTGCAGTACGAAGGCGAGGAGCTTTCCAAGAACGTGTTCTACACGGGTGCCGCGCCCAACCAGCAGGCGATCCCCGCGGTCGAATACCTGATGAGCAAGGAAGGCGGCGGCGCGAAGCGCTGGGTCCTCCTCGGCACCGACTACGTGTATCCGCGCACTACCAACAAGATCCTGCGAGCGTTCCTCAAGTCCAAGGGTGTCGCGGACAAGGACATCGACGAGAAATACACGCCCTTCGGCCACAGCGACTACCAGACGATCGTGGCCGACATCAAGAAATTCTCGGCCGGCGGCAAGACCGCGGTGGTTTCCACCATCAACGGCGACTCCAACGTGCCCTTCTACAAGGAGCTCGGCAACCAGGGCCTGAAGGCGACGGATGTGCCGGTGGTCGCCTTCTCCGTGGGTGAAGAAGAGCTGCGCGGCGTGGACACCAAGCCGCTGGTAGGGCACCTCGCGGCATGGAACTACTTCATGTCGATCAAGAATCCGGTGAACGATGCCTGGAAGAAGCAGTGGGCCGCGTATGCCAAGGCGAAGAAGCTGCCGGGCGCCGACAAGCCGCTCACCAACGACCCGATGGAAGCGACCTACATCGGCATTCACATGTGGAAGCAGGCGGTGGAGAAGGCGAAGAGCTTCGACACCGACAAGGTGATCGCGGCGATGGCCGGCCAGACGTTCCCGGCGCCCTCCGGCATCACCTCCAAGATGGATGAGAAGAACCATCACCTGCACAAGGCGGTGTTCATCGGTGAAGTGAAGGCCGACGGCCAGTTCAACGTCGTCTGGAAGACGCCCGGCCCGGTGAAGGCGCAGCCGTGGAGCCCGTTCATCGCCGGCAACGACAAGAAGAAGGACGAACCGGAAATGTCGGCACCCGCCGCCGCCGCACCGAAGAAGTGAGCTCGAGCCCGATCGGTAACTGACACGTCAGAAAGGGACGACGGCGGCGCTCGGAGGCGCCGCCGCCGTTTGGGGACCATGATTCGGCGGTTTCTTCGCTCTGCTGCATTCGCGTTCGCGAGCCTCCTGTTCGCGTCGCCCGCGCACGCGCTCGATCCCGCCATGGTGGCCAGGCTCACCTCCGGCGAGAGCGATGACCAGGTGGCCGCCGTCGCCGCGCTCGTCGCATCCGGCGAGGAGCGCGCGATCGTCCTCCTGCAGGCGCTCTCCGCGGGCGCAGTGCAGGTCGCCGGCAAGCAGGTGCTCATCGTGAAGGGCGAGGGTGCCGTCGATGCCGTTACCGGCGCCAGCGTCTCGCCGCTGCCTGCCGGGCTCGAGGACGTGGGCGTGAACAACCGGCTGCGGCGCGAGCTCGAATCGGGGATCGCGGCGCTGCAGCTCATTTCGCCGGATCGCGTCACGCGTCTGGCGGCAATCAAGGAGTTGGGCGCGAACGCCAACGATGCGATGCTGCCGCTCGTCAACAAGGCGCTCGCGAAGGAAACCGATCCCGACATCAAGGCGCAGCTCCAGATGATCGCGGCGGCCATGGAATTGAAGGGCGGCACGAAGGAGTCGCGCGTCGCCGCCTTGAAGAAGCTCGCCTCCTCGAACAACCCGAATACCAAGACGCTGCTGCTGGGAGTGCTCGAGAAGGGCGCGGAAGCCGACGAAGACGTGCGCCGGCAGGCCGAGACGAGCCTGCGCTCCGTCGAGGGACGCCTCGCGTGGGCGAGCCGCGCGGGCCTGCTCTTCTCCGGCATCAGCCTGGGCTCGATCCTGCTGCTGGCAGCGCTCGGCCTGGCGATCACTTACGGCCTGATGGGCGTCATCAACATGGCCCATGGCGAGCTCATCATGATTGGCGCCTACACGACCTACGTCGTGCAGAACTTCTTCCGCGCCAGTGCGCCGGGCGCATTCGACTGGTACCTGGCGCTCGCCGTCCCCGCCTCATTCGCCGTCGCGGCCGCTGTGGGCATGGCCCTCGAGCGCACCGTGATCCGCTGGCTCTACGGCCGGCCTCTCGAGACGCTGCTCGCCACCTGGGGCATCAGCCTCATGCTGATCCAGGGTGTGCGCACCCTCTTCGGCGCGCAGAACGTGCAGGTGGAAAATCCCGCGTTCATGTCGGGCGGCGTCGAGATCTTCACCGGCGTCGTGTTTCCCTACAGCCGCATCGTCATAATCGCGTTCGCCGCCGCCGTGCTCGTGGGCATGGCGCTGCTGCTCAATCGAACGCGCCTGGGCCTCTTCGTGCGGGCGGTCACGCAGAACCGCAAGATGGCCGCGTGCGTGGGCGTGCGCACCGCGCGCGTGGACACATGGGCCTTCGGCCTCGGCTCCGGCCTCGCCGGCCTGGCCGGCTGCGCGCTCTCGCAGATCGGCAACGTCGGCCCCGACCTCGGCCAGAGCTACATCGTCGACTCGTTCCTCGTAGTCGTCTTCGGCGGCGTGGGCCAGCTCGTGGGCACGGTGTATGCGGCCCTTGGCCTGGGCCTCGCCAACAAGCTGCTCGAATCGTGGGCGGGCGCGGTGCTCGCCAAGATCGCGGTGCTGGTCTTCATCATCATCTTCATCCAGAAGAAGCCCTCAGGGCTCTTCGCGCTGAAGGGCCGGGCGGTGGAGTCATGATCTTCGCGCGCTTGTACGGCCCGAAAGGCTGGCTCGCGGTCCTCGCCGGCGCCATCGTGGTGTTCGTGATCTTCCCGGTGCTGAACCTCCTGGTCCCGCCCGGGAGCATTTTCCACGTCTCGGCATTCGGCGTGGGGCTTGGCGGCAAGTTCATGTGCTACATGATCGTGGCGGTCGCGATGGATCTCGTGTGGGGTTACGCGGGGATTCTTTCGCTCGGTCATGGGCTCTTCTTCGCGCTCGGCGGCTACGCGATGGGCATGTACCTCATGCGCCAGATCGGCGCCGACGGCCAGTACCGCGCCAACATGCCCGACTTCATGGTGTTCCTCGACTGGAAGGAGTTCCCGTGGACATGGTGGAACTCGGATAGCTTCCTGTGGTGCATGTTCCTCGTGGTGGCGGTGCCGGGCCTCCTCGCCTACGTCTTCGGCTACTTCGCGTTCCGCTCGCGCGTGAAGGGCGTGTACTTCTCGATCATCACGCAGGCGCTCACCTACGCGGCGATGCTGCTCTTCTTCCGCAACGCCACGGGCTTTGGCGGCAACAACGGCTTCACCGACTTCAAGCGCGTCCTGGACATTCCCATCACCACGCCGCAGACGCGCATGGCGCTCTTCGCGGTCACCGGCGCGGTGCTGATCGCAACGCTCCTGCTGGGCCGCTACCTCGTCACGTCGAAGTTCGGCCGCGTGCTCGCCGCCATCCGCGACGCCGAGGCGCGCGTCATGTTCTGCGGCTACGACACGGTGCACTACAAACTCTTCATCTGGACGCTCTCCGCGGTACTGTGCGGCATCGCGGGGGCGCTCTACGTTCCTCAGGTGGGCATCATCAATCCGAGCGAGATGTCGCCGGCGAACTCCATCGAGATCGCCATCTGGACCGCGGTGGGCGGGCGGGGCACGTTGATCGGGCCCATCCTCGGCGCGGGCCTGGTCAACGGCGCCAAGACCATCTTCACCGTGGCGCTGCCGGAGTACTGGCTCTACGTCCTCGGTCTCATCTTCATCCTCGTGACGCTTTTCCTCCCGCATGGCGTCGTGGGCCTGGCGCGGCAATGGGCGAAGAAGACGTGATGCTCTCCGACCCCCCCGCGTCGGTCGCGGGACTGCTTCCCAACCCGGACCATCGCCCATGGCCGTGGTGGCCGCCGGCCCCGACCGGGAAGGAGCTCGCCAGCGGCGCGGGCAACATCGATTCCACGCGGCTCGACGTGCGCCACGGCGTCGTCCTGTACCTCGACGACATCTCGGTGAGCTTCGACGGCTTCAAGGCGCTCAACAAGCTGTCGCTGGCGATCGACGCAGGCGAGCTGCGCTGCGTGATCGGCCCCAACGGCGCGGGCAAGACGACGATGATGGACGTCATCACCGGCAAGACGCGTCCCGACACGGGCAAGGCATTCTTCGGCACTACCATCGACCTCACCAAGCTCACGGAGCCGCAGATCGCGCACGCGGGCATCGGGCGCAAGTTCCAGAAGCCCACGATCTTCGAGCGTCACACCGCGTTCGAGAACCTCGAGCTCTCCATGAAGGCGGACAAGCGCGTGAGGAAGACGCTCTTCGCGAAGCTCTCGCCGGATGAACGCGACCGCATCGCCACCACCCTCGCGCAGATCCGCCTCAGCGAATCCGCGGATCGGCCCGCCGGATTGCTGTCGCACGGCCAGAAGCAGTGGCTGGAGATCGGCATGCTGCTCATGCAGGAACCAAAGCTTCTCCTGCTCGACGAGCCGGTCGCGGGCATGAGCGACGACGAGACGGAGCGCACCGCGGAGCTTTTCCTCACGCTGGCCGGGACGCATTCGCTGGTCGTGGTCGAGCACGACATGTCCTTCATCGCGCGCATCGCGCGCAAGGTGACGGTGCTGCACGAGGGCAGCGTGCTGGCCGAGGGCACCCTGGACACCGTGCAGAACGACCCGCGCGTGATCGAAGTGTATCTGGGGCGCTAGGCATGCTGACGATCTCGAATCTCAACCAGTACTACGGCGGCAGCCACATCCTGCGCGATCTCACGTTCGACGTGCCCGACGGAAAGGTGACCTGCCTCCTGGGGCGCAACGGCGTCGGCAAGACCACGTTGCTGCGCACGCTCATGGGCGTCCTTCCCGCGAAGACCGGCAGCGTGAAATTCGGCGACCTCGACCTGACCCGCGCCAAGTCCGAGGACCGCGCCCGCGCCGGCATCGGCTTCGTGCCACAGGGCCGGGAGATCTTCGCGCGCCTCACGGTGCAGGAGAATCTCGAGATGGGTCTCGCCACCAGGCAGGGCAAGGCGAGGGTCCCCGAGCGCATCTTCGAAATGTTCCCGGTGCTCAAGCAGATGATGGGCCGGCGCGGCGGCGACCTCTCGGGCGGCCAGCAGCAGCAGCTCGCCATCGGTCGAGCGCTCGCCATGGGCCCGAGGCTCCTCATCCTCGACGAGCCGACCGAGGGCATCCAGCCCTCGATCATCAAGGAAATCGAGCGCGTCATCCGCTCCCTCGCCGCTACGGGCGAGATGGCGATCCTGCTCGTGGAGCAGTACTACGATTTCGCGCAATCGCTCGCCGACCAGTACCTGGTCATGGAGCGCGGCGAGATCATCGCGCGTGGCTCGGGCGCCGACATGGACCGCGACAACGTGCGCGGATTGCTTTCAGTATGATGGACCCATGCCCCCGGACGATGCACTGCCGGCTTCTCGCTGGCGCGCCCGCCTTGCGCTCGACTTCGAACGCCGCGGCGAGCGCAGCGTGCTCGCGTCGCGGCGACACGATGGGCCGCTCGTCGTGCAGAAGCCGCTTTACCCGGAAGGCGATCCGGTATGCCACGCGATCGTGGTGCATCCGCCGGCGGGAATCGCGGGCGGCGACGAGCTCGAGATCGGCGTGCGCGTGGGCTCCGGCGCGCACGTGCTGCTGACCACGCCGGGCGCGGGCAAGTGGTATCGATCTTCCGGTCCGTGGGCGAGCCAACGCGTGGCCATCGCCGCCGCGGCCGGTGCGCGCGTGGAATGGCTGCCGCAGGAAACCATCGTCTACGAAGCCGCGCGCGCCGACATCCGCTGGGAGGCGGCGCTCGAGAAGGATGCGCGCCTCATCGCGTGGGACATCGTCTGCCTCGGGCGCACGGGCTCGGGCGAGGGTTTCGACAGGGGCGAGTTGCGGCTCGAGACCCGCGTGACCCGCGACGGCAAGCTCGCATGGCTCGAGCGCGGCCGCATCGCGCCCTCATCGCCCATGGCGCGCTCGCCGGCAGGGCTTGACGGGCACTCGGTGCTCGGCACGATGATCGTCGCGGCTGCGGAGATCGACGATGCGTGGATCGCCACGTGTCGCCAGGCCGTGCCCAGGTCGGGCGTAGCGGCGATCACCCGAGTGCCGGGCTTGCTCGTCGCGCGTTATCGCGGCGACTCGACCGAGCACGCGCGTTTCTACTTCATCGAATTGTGGAAGCTGCTGCGCGCGCGCGTGATCGGACGCGAGGCGATCGAGCCACGCATCTGGCGAACCTGACATGGAGCTGACCCCGCGCGAGAAGGACAAGCTGCTCATCTTCACCGCCGGCCTGGTCGCCGAACGGCGCAAGGCGCGTGGCCTGAAGCTCAACTATCCGGAGGCCGTGGCGTTCATCTCCGCGGCGATCCTGGAGGGCGCCCGCGACGGACGCGGCGTCTCCGACCTCATGGGCCATGGCACGACGCTTCTCACGCGCGCCGACGTGATGGAGGGTGTGCCGGAGATGATCCCCGAGCTTCAAGTGGAGGCCACATTCCCCGACGGCACGAAGCTCGTCACCGTGCATCACCCCATCGTATGACTGCCACGACAGCGCAACCATGATCCCAGGGGAAATCAAGACTATCGCGGGCGGCATCGAGATCAACAAGGGCCGCAAGACCGTCACGCTCGAAGTCACCAACACCGGCGACCGTCCGGTACAAGTCGGCTCGCACTATCATTTCTTCGAGACCAACGACGCGTTGCGCTTCGAGCGCAGGCTCGCGTACGGCTTCCGATTGAACATCGCGGCGGGAACCGCGGTGCGCTTCGAGCCGGGCCAGTCGCGCACCATCGAGCTGGTGGCGCTTGCAGGCGATCGAAAGGTCTACGGGTTCCAGGGCAAGGTGATGGGAACCCTCAAGTGACGAAAATCACGCGCGCGGCTTATGCCGAGATGTTCGGACCCACGACGGGCGACCGCGTGCGCCTCGCCGATACCGACTTGTGGATCGAGGTCGAGAAGGATTTCACCGTCTATGGCGAAGAGGTGAAGTTCGGCGGCGGCAAGGTGATCCGCGACGGCATGGGGCAGGGCCAGCGCGTCTCGGCGGAAACGGCCGATACCATCATTACCAACGCGCTCGTCGTCGATCACTGGGGCATCGTGAAGGCCGACGTGGGGTTGAAGGGCGGACGCATCTGGAAGATCGGCAAGGGCGGCAACCCCGACATCCAGCCGGGCGTCACGATCGCGATCGGCCCGGGCACCGAGGTGATCGCGGGGGAGGGAATGATCCTCACCGCAGGCGGCATCGACAGCCACATCCACTTCATCTGCCCGCAGCAGATCGAGACCGCGCTGATGTCGGGCGTGACGACGATGCTGGGCGGCGGCACGGGCCCTGCCACAGGCACCGCCGCGACCACGTGCACCCCGGGCCCCTGGCACATGCACGCGATGCTCGCTTCCGCCGACGCATTCCCGATGAACATCGGCTTCCTCGGCAAGGGCAACGCGAGCCGGCCCGAGGCGCTGCGCGAGCAGGTCGAAGCCGGCGCGATCGGATTGAAGCTCCACGAGGACTGGGGCACGACCCCCGCCGCGATCGATTGTTGCCTCACGGTCGCCGACGAGATGGACGTTCAGGTGGCGATCCACACCGACACGCTGAACGAGTCCGGCTTCGTCGAGGCGAGCGTGGCCGCGTTCAAGGGCCGCACCATCCACACGTATCACACCGAGGGCGCGGGCGGCGGCCACGCGCCCGACATCATCAAGGTCGCGGCGCTGCCCAACGTGCTGCCGTCGTCGACCAATCCGACGCGGCCCTACACGGTCAACACGATCGCCGAGCATCTCGACATGCTCATGGTCTGTCATCACCTGGATCCCGCGATCGCCGAGGACGTCGCGTTCGCCGAGTCGCGCATCCGCCGCGAGACCATCGCCGCCGAGGACATCCTCCACGACCTGGGCTGCTTCTCGATGATGTCGTCGGACTCCCAGGCCATGGGACGCGTGGGCGAAGTCGTCATCCGCACCTGGCAAACCGCGCACAAGATGCGAGTGCAACGGGGAAGCCTGAAGGGTGACCCCAAGACCCACGACAACACTCGAATCAAGAGATACATAGCGAAGTACACGATCAATCCGGCCATCGCCCACGGCATCTCGCATGTGGTCGGCTCCATCGAGCCCGGCAAGATCGCCGACCTCGTGCTGTGGAAGCCGGCGTTCTTCGGCGTAAAGCCCTCGCTGATATTGAAGGGCGGCATGATCGCGGCCGCGGCGATGGGCGACCCGAACGCGTCGATCCCGACGCCGCAGCCGGTGCACTACCGCCCCATGTTCGGCGCGTACGGCGGGGCGCTGCGTACTTCTGTCACATTCGTGTCGCAGGCCGCGCTCGATAATCCTGAAGTGCGCAACCTCGGCTTGCACAAGCCGCTGGAAGCCGTGCGCCGAACCCGCGGGATCGGAAAGAAGGACATGGTCCACAACGCCTGGATGCCGAAGCTCGAGGTCGACGCGGAGACCTACGAGGTGCGCGCCGACGGCGAGCTTCTCACCTGCGAGCCCGCCGAGACGCTGCCCATGGCGCAACGCTATTTCCTCTTCTGAGATGATCGAGATCCGCTCGCGCTTTCCGATGAAGCCCAACGCCGCCTACGGCGTGAAGGTGCGCGGCCAGCTGCGCCTGCCTTTCGACCGGCGGCAGAAGAGCCGCCAGCTCGCCACGCTGGTGTCGGGCGAGACGGTGGCCATCGTCCTCGAGCGCGGGCTCGTGCTGCGCGGGGGCGATTGGGTGGTCGCCTCCGACGGCCGCGTGATCGAGGTCCTCGCCGAGACCGAGAAGGTGCTGCATGTCGAATGCGATACGCCCCAGGCGCTCGCGCGCGCCGCCTATCACCTGGGCAATCGCCACGTCCCGGTGCAGGTGGGCGATGGCTGGCTGCGGCTCGCTGAGGATCACGTGCTCGAGGAGATGCTGAAAGGGCTCGGCGCGCGAGTGACCTTTCTCGACACCCCTTTCGAGCCCGAGGCGGGAGCCTATGGCGCGCACCACCGGCACGACAACGAGTCTGGACACGGCGGGAAGATTCATGAATTCGGAGACAAGAAGTAATGGACGTTCGACTCCTTCAACTCGCGAGCCCGTCGTTGCCCGTCGGTGCGTATAGCTATTCGCAAGGCCTCGAGGCCGCGGTCGAAGCCGGGGTCATCCGCGATGCGAAAACGGCGTCGACGTGGATCGGCGACGTCCTCGAAATTTCGCTGCGCCACATGGAAGCGCCCATCTTCCTGCGCCTCGTGGCAGCGTGGGAGGAGCGCGACAGCAGGCAGGCGAAAAGGTGGAACGCGGAATTCATCGCGAGCCGCGAGAGCGCGGAGCTGCGCGCCGAGACGCTGCAGATGGGCTACTCGCTGCGCACGCTCCTCGCATCGCTCGGGATGGAAAACGCGACTGAGCTCGAGGCGTTCGATGAGCTCGCCTTCCCGACGGCATTCGCCTTCGCCGTCGCCGCGTGGAAGATCGACGCGCGCGAGGCTCTGGCCGCGTATCTCTTCGCATGGATCGAGAACCAGGTGCTCGCCTCGCTGAAATGCGTGCCCCTCGGGCAGACCGACGGCCAGCGCGTGCTGCTCGATCTCTCGGGACGCATCGCCGCCGTGGTCGAGGGCGCGGCGGCGCTCGCCGACGAAGACCTTTGCAGCCTGGCGCCGGGCTTGGCACTGCTCTCGGCGCGCCACGAAACCCAGTACAGCCGGATCTTCCGCTCATGAAAGACACTTCACCGCTACGCGTCGGCATCGGCGGCCCCGTGGGCTCCGGCAAGACCGCGCTCACCCTCGCCCTGTGCAGGGCGCTGCGCGACACATACGAAATCGCCGCGGTCACCAACGACATCTACACGGAAGAGGACGCGCAGTTCCTGGTGCGCAACGAGGCGCTCGCACCCGAGCGCATCATCGGCGTAGAGACTGGCGGCTGCCCGCATACCGCGATCCGCGAGGACGCCTCCATCAACCTGGAGGCGGTTGCGCGCCTGAACAAGCGCTTTCCCGCGCTCGAGGTCATCTTCATCGAGTCCGGCGGCGACAACCTCGCCGCGACCTTCAGCCCGGAGCTCTCCGACCTGACCCTCTACGTGATCGACGTGGCGGCGGGCGACAAGATCCCGCGCAAGGGCGGCCCGGGCATCACCAAGTCCGATCTCCTCGTCATCAACAAGATCGACCTTGCGCCCATGGTGGGCGCGTCGCTGGAAGTGATGGAGCGCGACGCGAAGCGCATGCGCGACGAGCGGCCCTTCGTGTTCACGAACATGAAGACCGGGCACGGCCTCGAGACGATCATCCGTTTTATCGAGAAGCACGGCCTCCTCGAGGCGCCGGTCAAGAGGGTCATGCCCGGGTCATTCCGGCTTGGAGGGCCTTCGTGACAGCTGATGCGTCTTCCATGCGCTCACCGCGGCAACGGCGGCGAGCAGGGCCAGCACGATCGGAAGCGTGAATCCCGTGCCGTCCTTGTGGTGCGCCAATGCGCCCGCCGCTGTCCCGAGCAGGAAGACGCTCGCGACTGCGAGCAGGAATTTTGCCGCGCCCATGATTGCTGCCCCTTGCATGCTTGCGTGGATCAAATTATGACATCCGGTAGGGGAACGCTGACACCGCCTTCGGAGGGGACCGGCATTGTGCGGGCGCCGGCGCGCGCATGCTCGTGGCTCCCAGCCTTCTGGGAGCAGGAGTCCATGATGAAAACGATTTCAATCCCCGTGATGATCTTCGCCGCGTTCACCGCCTATCCGGCGTTCGCGCAGTTGCCCCCGGTTCAACCGCCTTCTCCGCCGACGGGCCCCGTCGCCCAGGGCGCGGCTGACGAGACCATCACCTCGAAGGTGAAGAACGCGATCGCCGCGGATTCCACGCTGGCGGATATGGAGCTCACGGTGGAGACGACCGACGCCGTGGTCAGCCTCAATGGCACGGCGCGCGCGCGCGACCAGATCGACCGTGCCCTGTCCCTCGCGAGGGCCGTCGATGGCGTGAAGTCCGTGGTCAACGTGCTGGCAGTGAGAACCTCCTGAATTTCCCGCGGGCGGGTCGGCGTTTGCGGACCACCGCGACGCAGAACGCCTTTTCCACGTCCATGTCCAACCCGGCATGAACGCCCCCGCGCCCACCGCTCCGAAGCGCCACCGCCCGCGCAACATAGCCGTGGCGGTCATCGCCGCTGTCGGCCTCTACGCCGCCATCGGTGGGTGGGTCGCGCCTCCCCTGGTGAAGAAGGCGATCGCCGACAAGGCGCGTGAGCAGCTTGGCCGCGTCGTCATCATCGACGACCTTACCTTCAACCCGTTCACTCTCGCGGCCACTGCCAAGGGCTTGCGCGTCATGGAGGCCGACGGCAAGACGCCCTTCGCTTCCTTCGACCAGCTCGACCTGGACGGCAGCATCACCTCGGTCTATCGCCTCGCGCCGGTCGTCGACCAGGTGACCCTCGCCGGGCTCAAGGTGAACCTGGTGCGCGAGACCGACACGCGCTACAACGTGAGCGACATCCTCGCGAAGATCGCCGCGCGCCCGCCGCAGCCGGAATCGGGCAAGGCGCAGTTCTCTTTGAGCAACATCCGCCTCACCGGCGCGCGCATCGATTTCGAAGACAAGCCCAAAGGCGCCAAGCACCAGGTGAGCGATATCGACATCGCGATCCCGTTCATCTCCAACTTGCCGGGCCACCTCAAGGAGTACGTGCAGCCGAGCTTCGCCGCCAAGGTCAACGGCGCCGCGCTGCACCTGAAGGGTGAGACGCTCCCGTTCGAGAACTCGCTGCGCACTCACCTCGCGATCGACCTCGACGCCCTCGACGTGCAGCGCTACGTCGAATACTCGCCCGCGCCGCTCCCCGTGAAGATCGATTCCGGCAAGCTCGACGCGAAGCTCTCGATCCGCTTCACCCAGGCCGCGGGCAAGGATCCATCGGTGGACGTGGCTGGGACGCTGGCGCTGCGCGATCTCAGGGTCACGGCGCCCGACGACGGCGGCGGCGCGCAGTTCGCTCGCATCGACGCCGATATCGCCTCGCTGGACCCGATCGCGGGGCTGGTCAAGGTGAACTCGCTGAAGGTGACGGATGCCAGCGCCGCGCGCGGCCCGGTGCGCCTCGCCACCGCCGAGGTGAAGGACATCCGGGTGGACTTGAAGAAGAAGCGCGTGGAGATCGCGTCGCTCGGCGCGAGCGATGCCGCTATCGAGGTCACGCGCAAGCGCGACGGCTCCATCGAGATGCCCATGGACGTGAAGATGGAGCCGTCCGAGCAGCCGTGGGCGGTAGCGCTCGCCAAGCTCACCCTCGACGGCTATCGCGTCACGCTGCACGACGCCTCGGTGAAGCCGGCGGTGGCGCATCACATGAACGTCGCCCACCTCGAAGCGGCGGGCCTGTCCACCGAGAAGGGCGCGAAGAGCACGATGGCGGCCAGGCTCGCGCTGGACAAGGCGGGCAGCGTCGATGTCGAGGGCGCCTTCGGCCTCGCGCCGCTCGAGGTGAACGCCAAGGTCGAAGCGCGCCACGTGGACATCGTCCCCGCGCGCCGCTACGTCGAGCAGTTCAAGACGGTGGCGCTGAAGAGTGGTTTCGCCTCGGCCAAGGGCACCTTCACGCTGCGCGGCGAGGGCAACGCGATGCAGCTCACTTATAAAGGTGGCGCGGCAGTGTCCAACCTGGCTACCGTGGACACGACCATCGACGAGGATCTCCTCAATTGGGAAGCGGTGCGCTTGTCGGGCATCGCATTCAAATGGACTCACGAG
>JBBRQA010000020.1:0-27677 GCA_038227085.1 Burkholderiales bacterium
CGGCTTCGGCGGGTCCTGGAGGGCGGTCTGCGTGGGCGGTTGCTGAGTCGGTCCCACCGGGGTGGGTTTGTCCGGCGGCTTTGCCGGCGGAGCCGATGGCTGGGGCGTCGCGCCCACGGCGATCCAGTCCAGATCCTGGTCGCCGGGATTGTCGCGCGCGGCTTCATAGGCCTTGCAAGCGGCATCGGCCCCATCGCGAGCCTGCTTCAGCCTGTCGAAAATGGTGACGGTACGTCGGCGAATGATCTTCTCGTTATCGGTTTCTTCCTTCGACGACTCCCCATTGCGGCGTGACTTCGGCGCGTCCATCGTGTTGGCCTTGGAATCCACGTTAATGGGGATCACTTGGCCGTCGAACTTGTCGGGGCGGGTCTCCGAATACGTGACCTTGCCGTTCTTGTCGATCAACTTGTAAAGCGTCTCCGCGGAGGCCGCGGCGCACAGCAATCCCGCGACAAGGCCGGCCGCGGCGCGCAACACGAAATTCGCAAGCATGTCGTTTTCTCCTAGGCCGCGACGCGAGCGTCGCCGCAAACGCGGCAATGGGGATCGCGGCTCAGCCGCACCTCGTGCCAGCGGCTCGCCAGCGCATCGAAAAGCATGAGGCGCCCGGCGAGCGTCTCGCCGATGTCCGCCATGAGCTTGATCGCCTCGAGCGCCTGGAAGGTGCCGATGATTCCCACCAGCGGGGCGAACACCCCCATGGTCGCACATCGTTCTTCCTGCGCGTCGGCGTCTTCCGCGAAGAGGCAGTTGTAGCAGGGGGCCCCCTCGCGCCGCAGGTCGAAAACCGCCACCTGCCCGTCGAAGCGGATGGCCGCGCCGGACACCAGGGGCTTGCGCGCCGCCACGCATGCACGGTTCAACGCATGACGCGTCGCGAAGTTGTCCGAGCAGTCGAGCACCACGTCGGCGGAGCGTGCCAGCGCCATGAGCCGCTCCGGGCCGGCGCGCTCCTCGAGGGGCTCGATGCGGATGTCGGGATTGATCCCGGCGAGAGTGGCCGCCGCGGAAGCCGCCTTTGGCTGCCCCACGGAATCGACCCGATGGACGACCTGGCGCTGCAAGTTGGTGAGGTCGACGCGGTCGCCATCGCAGAGGGTGATGCGGCCCATGCCGCTCGATGCGAGGTACAGGAGGGCCGCCGAGCCGAGCCCGCCCGCGCCGATGACGAGCGCGTGGGAAGCGAGGAGGCGCTCTTGCGCCTCTTCGCCGAACTCGTTCAACAGCAGGTGCCGGCTATAGCGAAGTCGCTGGCGATCGTCCATCGAGCGGGTGCCGTGCGGCCCCGCCGCCGTTACTTGAGGGTGACGGCGGCCGTGGTGGTCGCGTTGACGGGAAGTCCCTTGAGGTGGTTCAGCGCCGCGTTGAGCTGCAGGTCTTCCTTCTTGGCGTTCGGATCCACCTTCGTCGCGTCCTTGCCGTCGGCCTTGGCCACCGCCGCAGGCTTGACCGCCGCCGTGGCGGACTTGCCGCCGGCCGGGCCCGCGATCACCTTCTCGGGGGGCTTCGTGCCGTTGGCGGGTGCATCGGCCGCGCTCTTGTCGTCCTCGACGGAGAGGTGATGCTGGAGATCGGCTTCGCGCAACAGCACGCGTGCTTCCGCCGCGTCCTCGATCATGATGTCGGGGGAGATGCCCTTCGCCTGGATCGAGCGGCCGCCCGGCGTGTAGTAGCGCGCGGTGGTGAGCTTCACCGCCTGGTTGTTGGGAAGCGGCAGGATGGTCTGCACCGAGCCCTTGCCGAAAGTCTGCGTGCCGACGATCGTGGCGCGATGATGGTCCTGCAGCGCGCCCGCGACGATCTCGGAAGCCGACGCCGAGGCGCCGTTCACGAGCACCACCAGCGGCACCGTCTTCACGGCTTGCGGGAGCTTGTTGAGGAAGTCTTCCTTGAATGCGCCGCGCACGTAGTTTTCCTTGGCCGCGGTGAGGCGCATCTTGGCGTCGTCGGTGCGTCCGTCGGTGTAGACCACGAGGGCGTTCCTGGGCAGGAACGCGGCCGAGACCGCGACCGCGGAATTGAGGAGCCCGCCCGGATTGAGGCGCAGGTCGAGCACCAGGCCCTTCATGTCGCCGCCGGATTGCTTGTAGAGGTCGTTCACCGCGGTCACCAGGTTTTCGCCGGTGTGCTCCTGGAACTGCGTGATGCGGATCAGGCCGTAGCCGGGCTCGAGCATCCTCGCCTTGACGCTCTTCACGCGAATCACGTCGCGGCGCACCACGATCTCAAGCGGCTGCTGCTCGCCCTTGCGCAGGATGGTGAGCTTCACGTCGGTGTTGGGCTTGCCGCGCATCTTCTTCACGGCGTCGGCGAGGCTCACGCCCTTCAGCGAGACTTCGTCGAGCTTCATGATCAGGTCGTTCGCCTGAACCCCGGCGCGATAGGCCGGCGTATCTTCGATGGGGGCGATGACCTTCACGAATCCGTCTTCGGTGCCGACCTCGATGCCGAGGCCGCCGAATTCACCCTGCGTGCCGACCTGGAGGTCGCGATAGGCTTCCTGGTCGAGGAATGCCGAATGCGGGTCCAGGCCCGTGAGCATCCCGTTGATGGCTTCCTTCAGCAACTTCTTGTCTTCGACGGGCTCAACGTAGTCGCTCTTGATGCGGCCGAACACTTCGCTGAACAGCCGCAGGTCGTCGACCGGCAGCATGAGCGCCGAGGCCTGGCGATCCGCGACCGCGGAGAAGTGCAGGCTCGCCGCGATGCCGAGCGCCGCGCCGAGTGCCACCAAACCCATCTGCTGAGACTTCTTGCCCATTCGTAGTCCCTCTCGAATGCGTAAATGGAGCCACCGCGGCGCTTCGCAACTAGGGCGCCACCCACCCTAACGGATCGAATGGTTTTCCGTCGCGACGCAGCTCAAAGTATAGACCCGATTCCACGTTACCACCCGAAGCTCCTACATGCGCAATCGGATCGCCGCCACTCACGCTTTCGCCAACCTTGCGAAGCAATCCGTCGTTGTTGGCGTAGAGGCTCATGTAGCCGGTTCCATGGTCAAGAATCAAGAGGTTACCGAAGCCGCGCAGCCAGTCGGCATACACGACGCGCCCGTCGGCGACCGCATGGACGGTTTCACCTGAAACAGACTTGATGAAGAGTCCCTTCCAGGTGGCGCCGGTCTCCTCGCGCGCGCCGCCGTAGCGGTTCATGAGCTCCCCGCGCACCGGCAGGTTGAGGCGGCCCTTGAGGCTCACGAACGGCTTGGCGGAGGACGTCGCGTCGGCTACGCGGTCCACGGCGCGCCCCGGGGCACGCTTGCCCTCCGCGGGCTTCGCCGCGAGCGCGCGTGCGATCTCTTCAACGAGCCTGGAGAGCCGCGCCTCGTCGCGCTTCAGGCGGCCGATCTCGCGCCGGCCCTTGGCGATGTCGCCGGCCAGGCGCGCGAGCACCGCCGCGCGCACCGCGCGCTCGCGCTCGAGCTTCCTCGCCTCGTCGGCCTGCGCGCGCTCGTTGTCGCGCAGCTCGTCGCGGCGCCCCACCGCGTCCGCCTCGAGGGTGGCAAGGCTCTCGCCCTTCTTGCGCAGCTCGCCGATGATGGCGGCACGCGCGCGTTGGATGTACTCGTAATAGGCGATGTGGCGCGCGACCGTGGCTGCGTCGCGCCCCTCGAGCGCGAGGCGCAGGCGATCGGGCGCGCCCTGCTGGTATTGCAGGCGCAGGAGCTTGCCGGCGAGCGCCTCCTGCTCGGTGACCCCGGCGCGCGCCTCGCGGTCACGCGCGGCGATCGCCCCCAACTCCTCTTCCAGCGTGCGGCGCTGTTGCGCGAGCTCGAAGAGCGCGCGCTGCGCCTCGCTCACCGCCTTGCCGCTCGCCTTCAACTGATCGGCGGCCTCGCCGCGCGATTCTTCCGCGGCGGTGAGCTCGCCCTGCAGCTTCTCGATGCGGCCGCGCAGCTCGCGCAACTCCTCTTCGCTAGGGGGATGAGCCTTGGAGGAGGCGGCCTTGGCGGCGCCGAGCGGCAGCGCGGCGAGGCCCAGCGCCACGACCGACAGCCCCACGGCCACGCGCCGCGCGAGCGCGCTTGCCATCGGCGCTACCGGGCTTTCCCCTGGCTCGCGACCGAGTGCTGCGCGGCCGCGACCGCCTCGGCGTCGCCCAGATAGTAGTTGCGAATCGGGCGAAGGCTGTCGTCCAGCTCATAGACGAGCGGGATGCCGGTGGGCACGTTCACGCCGATGATGGCCTCGTCGCTCATCGCGTCGAAATACTTGATGAGCGCGCGCAGGCTGTTGCCGTGCGCCGCGACGAGCACGCGCTCGCCGGCCGCCACGCGCGGAGCGATGCGCGCCTGCCAGTACGGCACCACGCGCGCCACCGTGTCCTTGAGGCATTCGGTGAGCGGCACCTCGCCCGGCTTCAACGCCGCGTAGCGTGGGTCGCGCGCCGCGTTGCGCTCGTCACCCGCGTCGAGCGCGGGCGGCGGGATGTCGTAGCTGCGCCGCCATTGCATCACCTGCGACTCACCGAACTTGGCGGCGGTCTCGGCCTTGTTGAGGCCCTGCAGGGCGCCGTAGTGGCGCTCGTTCAGGCGCCAGTCCTTCTCGACCGGCAGCCAGAGGCGGTCCATCTCCTCCATCGCGAAATTGAGCGTGCGGATGGCGCGCTTCAGCACCGAGGTGAAGGTGAAGTCGAAGTCGTAGCCTTGCGCGGCGAGGAGCTTGCCGGCCGCGCGCGCCTCCTCCACTCCCTTGGGCGTGAGGTCCACATCCTTCCAGCCGGTGAACCTGTTTTCCTTGTTCCACGCGCTCTCGCCGTGGCGCAGCAACACGATTTTCTTCATGCGCGAAGTCTAGCAAACGCACGCTGGACTAAAATTGCGGATTTCCCGAACCATGACCATCCCTTCCCCGCGCGAGGAATTCGCCGCCGGCGCGCGCGAGATCGCCCCGGTGCTCCTCGGCACGATCCCCTTCGGCTTCGTGGCCGGGGTGGCGGCGATCGCCTCCGGGCTTTCGCCGCTCGAGGGCGTGGCGCTCTCGGTCCTGTCGTTCTCCGGCATCGCGCAGCTCATCGTGTGCCAGCTCGTCGCCGCGCAGTCGCCGGTGTTGGTGGCGATCGCCGCCGGCGCCGTGGTGAGCCTTCGCCACATGATGTACAGCGCGGCGATCGCCCCGCACCTCGCGCACCTCGCCACCGGCTGGCGCGCGCTTCTCGCCTTCCTCATGACCGACCAGAGCTTCGCGATGACGGTGAAGCATTTCAGCGAGCCGGGCGATGCGCGCAACCGCCACTGGAACGTGCTCGGCAGCTCCCTCACGCTCTACGTATTCTGGCAGGCGGCGGTGCTGCTGGGCATCGTCCTCGGCGCGCAGGTCCCCACCACGTGGTCCCTCGATTTCGCCGTGGTGCTCACCTTCATCGCCCTCCTCGTCCCCGCGGTGCGAACGCGCGCGGACCTCGCCGCCGCCATCGTCGCGGCGGGCGTGGCGCTCGTCGCCGCCGGCCTTCCCTACCGTTTGGCGCTGGTGGTGGCCTCGATCGCCGGAATCGCGGCCGGCATGGCGATCGAGCGCGGACGCAGGCACAAATGAAGATCTGGCTCATCATCATTGGCGTCGCGCTGGCGACCTTCCTGCTGCGCGCCTCGTTCCTCCTCTTCGCCAACCCGCACAAGTTCCCGCACGCCTTCCGCCAGGCGCTCACCTTCGTGCCGCCCGCGGTGCTCGCCGCGATCGTGGCGCCGGGACTGTTCATGCCGCTCGGCGCTTTCGACGCGACGTTCGCCAATCCGCGCTGGATCGCCGGGCTCATCGCCCTCGGAGTGTCGCTGCGGACCCGGAACCCGCTGGCGCCAATCCTCGCGGGCTTGCCCGCGCTGTGGTTCCTGCAGTGGGCGATGGGGTAAAATTGTCCCTTTTTGCGGGGCGCACGCGCCCCCTCGGGAAGGCCATCGATCGTGGGTGAATTCATCGTGAACAACATCGGGTACGTCGCGCTCTGGATTGGCAGCGGGGCGCTGCTGCTCTGGCCCGAGATTTCCAGGCTCGCCGGCGCCTCCAGCGAGATCGGCACGCTCGACGCGACGCGCCTCATGAACCAGTCGTCGACGCTCATCCTCGACGTGCGCGACGGCGCCGAATTCGCGAGCGGCCACCTGCCGCGCGCGCGGCACATTCCGCTGCAGGAGCTGTCCAAGCGTATCGAAGAGATCGGCAAGTACAAGGACAAGCCGGTGCTCGTCACCAGCAAGGGCGGCAACGCCGCGCTGCGATCGCTCAAGCAGGCCGGCTTCACCACCGTGTACCAGCTGAAGGGCGGGCTCGCCGCCTGGCAGCAGGCGAGCCTGCCGGTGGAGAAATAGCGCGATGGCGAAAGTGTTGATGTATTCGACGGGCGTATGCCCGTTCTGCTTGATGGCCGAACGCCTGCTCAAGTCCAAGGGCGTGGCCGACATCGAGAAGGTGCGCGTCGACCTCGACCCGCCGCGCCGCCAGGAGATGGTGGAGCGCACCGGCCGGCGCACCGTCCCGCAGATCTACGTGGGCGAGAGGCACGTCGGCGGCTACGACGACCTCGCTGCGCTCGACCGTGCAGGCGGCCTCGACCCCCTGCTCGCCACGCCCTGAAGCGGGCGCGTTCCCCCTTTTTCTACCGACTCACTCCCGAAGGAAGCTTGCATGAGCGAACCACAACAAGACAATAACCAACCCGTGTTCTCGATCGAGAAGGTGTTCGTGAAGGACCTTTCCCTGGAGGTCCCCAACGCGCCGCAGGTCTTCCTCGAGCGCGAGGCGCCGATGGTAGACATCCAGCTGCACCACAACTCCACCGGCGTCGAAGACGGCGTGTACCAGTGCGTTCTCACCGTGACCGTCACCGCCAAGATCGGCGAGAAGACCATGTTCCTGGTGGAAGCCGCGCAGGGTGGGATCTTCGTGGTGCGCAATATCCCGGCGCAGGAGCTGGAGGCGGTTCTCGCCATCGCGTGCCCCAATATCCTCTTCCCGTACGTGCGCGAGGTAATCTCCGACACCGTGGTGCGCGCGGGCTTCCCGCCGGTGATCCTGAGCCCGGTGAATTTCGAGGCGATCTACGCGGCGCAGCGTGATCCGCAACCCGCGGCGGCGGGCGGCGTGCAGATCATCACTCCGGGCGTCTCGCATTAAGACAGGCGCCCAGGCAGGCGCGGCGCTTCTTGCCGGCTTCGCTCCGCTGCTGATCCAGGCGGCGGAGTTCCGCGCATTGGGCGAGCGTCCCGCGGTGTTGTACGACGCCCCCAGCGCGAAGGCCGATCGCCTGTTCGTCGCGAGCCGCTTCTATCCTTTCGAGGTGTTGGTGAAGCTCGACCAGTGGACCAAGGTCCGCGACGCCAATGGCGAAGTGGCGTGGATCGAGAACAAGGCGCTGGGCGATCGCCAGACGGTGCTGGTCTCGGTGCCGCTCGCCGACGTGCGCGCCGCCCCGAGCCCGCAGTCGGCCCTGGTGTTCGAGGCGTACCGGCAGGTTCTCCTCGAAGTGGTCGAGGCGCCCGCCGAAGGCTGGGTGAAAGTGCGCCATCGCGACGGCCAGCAGGGGTTCATCCGCACCTCGCACGTCTGGGGCGTCTAGCCGGTGCGGATCGCGATCCTCGGCGCGGGAGCGTGGGGATCGGCGCTGGCGGTTTCGCTTTCCGCGCAGCACTCGATTGCGCTGTGGTCGCGGCGCCGCGAGGACTGCGCGGCGCTCGCGGCCACGCATCGCAGCCGTTATCTTCCCGACATCCAGATCGCCGACTCGGTCGCCATCGAGGCGGAGCTCTCGCGCGCGATCGCGGATAGCGACTTGGTGATCGTCGCCACCGCGACCTCCGGGCTGCGCGAGACCGCGCTCGCGATCGCGGCGCTCGCGCCCGCGCCCGCGCTGGTCTGGGCTTGCAAGGGGTTCGAGACGGAATCGGGAAAGCTGCCGCACGAGGTGGTCGCGCAGGCGCTGCCGCGCGCGCTCCGCGTCGCGGCGCTGTCCGGTCCGAGCTTCGCCCTGGAGGTCGCGCGCGGCCAGCCTACCGCCGTCGTGCTCGCGTCGAACGACGCAGCGTTCGCGGCCGAGACCGCCGCGGCGTTGAACAGCCCGCGGCTGCGCATCTACTCGAACACCGACCTGCCGGGAGTGGAGCTGGGCGGCGCGCTGAAGAACGTGATCGCGATCGCCGCCGGAATCTCCGACGGACTCGCGCTCGGGCGCAACGCGCGCGCCGCCCTGGTGACGCGCGGGCTCGCGGAGATCTCCCGCCTGGGCGTGGCCATGGGCGGGCAGGCCGAAACTTTCAACGGCCTCGCGGGGCTGGGCGATCTCGTGCTCACCTGCACTGGTGACCTGTCGCGCAACCGCGAGGTCGGCGTGCGCCTCGCGCAGGGCAAGCGGCTCGACGCGGTGCTCGCGGAATTGGGGCACGTCGCCGAAGGCGTGCACTCGGCGCGCGCCGCGTCGGCCCACGCGCGCGCCTGCGGCGTCGAGATGCCGATCACCGAGGCAGTGTGCGCCGTGCTCTTCGAGGGGCGCCCCGCGCAGGACGCGGTGCGCCAGCTCCTCATGCGCGATCCTCGGCGGGAATGAAGAAGAAAACGCCGGCGAGGAACGAGAAGAAGATCGAGTTGGCCGGGATGTGGAAGTTGAAGTCGAAGGCCGCATGGACGATAAGCGCGAGCATGCCGAGTCCGGCGCCAACCTGCAGGTAGCCGAGGCTGCGCGAAAGCCGCGCCGCGAGGAGCCTGCGCCAGCGCATCACGTAGGCCGCGAACAACAGCACCACCGCGACGATGCCCGCCACGCCGAGCTCGAGGAAGGCCTCGGCGTAATCGTTGTGCGCGTGGTCGATGTAGCCGGGGAAGCTCTCCAGCTGGTAGCGCTCGAACACGTCGGCGAACGTTCCCAGGCCGCTGCCGTACGGGAGGAAATCGAGTCCGGCCCCGATCGTCCCCGCGGCGAGGCGCACGCGCCCCGCGTAGGTGAGCGAGAGCTCGTCCGCGGTGAATCGCTCGAGGACCGGCGTGAGCCCGATATAGGCGCCGAGCGCGAGCGCCAGCACCGCGATCACTCCGAGAATCACGCGCGCATGGACCGAGCCCGCGTTCCACACCAGGCTGAGGCTCGCCGCCGCGAGCACCGCGAGCCCGCAGCCGATGCCGGCGCGCGAGCGCGTGAACAGGAGAGCCAGCACCACGGCGAGCACGAAGGTCGACAGCAGCAGGCGGCGCGCGAGCTTCACGTCGCGATTGCGCGGGTGGTCGCGCAGGATCTCGCCCCGGGAGCCGGTGGGCGGCAGGACCTCCGCGGCCCACAGCGCCATCAGCATCGGCAGCGAGATCGCCATCAACGCCGCGAAGTGGTTCTGGTTCACGTAGGTGCCGGTCGCCACCCCGACGCCGTAAGGATTGCCCAGGTGCAGGGGCGATGCGCCGGGCGCGCCGATCTGCAGGATGCCGAGCGCCGCCTCGCCGACCGCCACCAGCACGAAGACGAAGACCAGCCGGCGCACCTCGCGTCGATCGAGCTCCTGCACCGCGACGAAGATCGCGAGGCACGGCAGGAGCGCCAGCCACGCGTACTCCGTCGCCCGCGCATTCATGCTCAACGCGTGGGCGCCCTCGGCCGGCATCGCGCCGGCGGCCTCGAGCGCATGCGTGTACGCCTCGTGGCCGGGGAGCGCGGACCACACCGCCCATGGCAACGGCACGAGCTGCGCGAGCGGCGCGCCGAGGAGGATCCCCGCGCCCCACCAGAGGTACGACGGAACGCGGCCGAGCGCCTTCCTGGAAGGCGAGAGCGCCGAAATCACCAGCATGACGAGCGCCGCGCTCTCCAGCGCCAGCAGGGGCAGGGGGCGGTTCCCGCCGCGCACCAGCGGCGCGAATACGACGAGGAAAGCGGCCAGCGGAAAAAGCGTGCGGGCCGCTGCGCTCAACTCGGGCTGACCGGCTGGCTCTCGCGAAGCCCGCGCAGCGTGGCGAGCGCCGCCGCCGCGCCGCCGAGCGCGGGCAGCGTCACCGCGAACCCGGCTGCCGCTCCCGCGCTCGCCGCGGCCGTGGCACCCGCGGGAGTGGAGAGGATCGACTGCGGCATTGCCGCGAGCACTTCGCACGGCTTGTCGGCCTCCACCTCGAAGCGCTCGTTTTCCTTGAGCCTCACCTGGCAACCGCTGTCGTAGACGATCGTCGCTTCCGATTTGTTGGTGGTGATCACGCGCACGCCGACGAGCAGCCGCAGCCCTTCTCGTCCCGCGCCAAGCCCGGATTCCCGGCTTACCAGAACGTTGCCTTGCACGTCCCTCAGCTGCGCGACGCCGGGGCGCGGCTCCTGCGCGAACGGCTGCGTGGAAACGAGGAAGGCCGCAAGGACCGACAGGTGAATCTTCATGGGTTTTCCTTTGCGCGGGCTGGCCCGCGTTGCATGGTATTTCGCGCCGCCGCCGAGGGTCAATCGCATGTCAATGCACCACTCGCATCGCGAGGTCGTCGAGCCACGCGGCGCCGGTCACGTACGCCGGGCCTTCCTCGACACCCACCGGCTCCAGCTGCAGGATCTGCCCCCGGCACGAGGGGGGAACGGTCACGGCGAATTCGAACGCGCGCCAGTCGCTCGATCCGGTAAAGCGCTCCGACGTCGCGATCGCCGCGCCGGGGATGGACTCGGCCACGCACCGCATCGTCCAGTACACCCCGCGACCGGCGCGCATCCCGTCCGAACGGCCCATGCCGGTGAATTGGTAGAGCCCGGGCGCGAGCGCGAGGTACTGGGCGATCGGGATCCCGACCTGGCGCTTGCCATTGAAGCTCACTTTGAGCGAGCGGCGTCCAGCGCCGCCCGTGGTGCGCGCCACCTCCACCGAGTGGCCCACCTCGCGCTCGAGCCCGCGCGTCGGCATCCAGTCGAAACCCATCCCGCTCGGAGTGAATTCGAAGCTGCCGTTGAAGATGAAGCCCACGTCGCCCAGCCGCTCAGGCGGGAGCGTATCGAGCCATACCTGGTATGCCTCCTCCCAGCGCCCCGCGCCCCGCAGGCGTTCCACCAGGCACGCGGTCTCCGCGGGCTTCGCGCTCGCCGACGCGACGCGCTTCATGAAGAGCGGCAGCAGGACGGAGGGATCGAGCCCGCGTTGGCACGACGAGACGATGAAGGAGCCGAGCCACTCCGGATCGTGCGCGGCGATCGCATCCAGCGCTTTCGCGGGCCGCGCGGCGAGCATGTCGGCGATCACGGGGAAGGCGCGCTCGCGCTCGGCAGGATAGTGCTCCACCAGCCGCGCGAGGAGCACCAGGGCTTCGGTGGCCTTGCCCTGCGCGAGGAAGAAAGCGGAAGCCTCGTGCAGGACCTCGCGGTCGAGCGGCGCGAGCTGGTAGGCAGCGGCGTACGCGCGCGCCGCGGCGGCGGGGTCCGTGGCGGACGCGATGCGCGCGACCAGCAGGAGCGCCGCGACATGGCCGGGGTTTTCGCGCAGTTGCGAGCGCAGCATCTCGAGATCGCCCGGGCTTTGGCCGAGATCCGCGCCGGGCGTCGAGGGCAGGCGCGGGCGCCCCGTGTCTTCGTAGAGGACGGCGTTCACGTGGATCACGCGCCACAGCATCGCGGCCGACAGCACGGCGACGGCGATGCGCCAGCTCCACGCGCGCGCCATGGCTAGGGCGCGTTCGGAAAGAGCGACAGGCGGGTGATGCGCGCCTGCCCGTTGCGAAGCGCGATCTCCATGTCGAGGTCGATGTCGCGCTCGAGGCTGCCGGGCGTGCCCACGTACTCGGCCTGCAGGGTCGCCTGACCCTGCGCGCGGGCCGAGGCGGGCGCCGCCTTCCATTCGAGGCTCCTCACCTGCAAGCGCCGCTGGCGAGTCGCGCGAAAGAAGTCGAAGTACGCCTGGCGCGCGCGCGCGGTCTGTGCGAGGCCCGCTTCCTTCGGATCGAGGAGCGCCATCAGGTTTTCGGTCTCTCCCGCCTCGTAGTAGCCGATGAGTCGCGCGACGACGAGCTCGATCTGCGCGTTGGTGAGCCTCGCCTCGGAAGGGCGCGGCGCCGTGGCCGAGGCCTGCGCCACCATGACGTCGGGCTCGCGTTCGGGCGCGGGAAGAGGGGGGGAATCGGCCACGTCGGTCGGCTCGGCTGGCGGCGCGGGCCGCGTCTGCACGGCGCGCGCCGCCGCCGGCTCGTGCCACAGGGGAGCAAGCTGCGCTTCCCGGCGGGGTGGAGCCGTCGCCGTCACCTCTTCCGCGGTGTCGCGCGCCGGCACCACGCCCATGCCGAGGAATCGCGGGCGCTCCCTGGCCACGCCGATGTCGCGGCCGCGCGCGGCGCCGGTGAACGGGAAGTGCTGTTCGGCCGAATCAAGCCACGCAACCCCGGCGAGGACTGCCACGAGCGCGCACAACACCAGCGCGCCTCGCGCCATGCGCGCCTTGAAGCTCGGCCTCGCGGCCGTGCGCCGGCGCAGGGGACGCCGCGACGGCGGTGCGAATGCTCCGAGCGCGTCGTGGGCCTTGTCGTAATCGGCACGCGTGGAGTCGTCCTCCAGCACCGCGTATGCGCGGTTCGCGCGTTGCGCCCACTCCGCGGGCCATGCCTCGCGCGCGGCTTCCGCGCGGTCCGGATGGATGAGGGCCATCAACAGGTGATAGCTCTCCTTGATGGCGTCGCGCTTCGCGTCCGAAGGGACGTTCAGCACCTGGTAGTGGGTAGCGCCTTCGCGAAAGCAATGCGCGCGAATGAAGGCGGCGGCTTCGCGGCGCAGCTTTTCGCGTTCATGGGTGGCAAGCTCGTGCGCGATGGTCGGAGGGAACTTGCCCTGCGCGAACTTGAAGGCATTCCGGCCGACCTCGAGGCCCGCGGCGCGCGCTCCCTGGGCCGGGGACATGGATCAGGCCTCGGCGCTCTGCTTCGCCGTGAGGGTGGGCTTGGACGCGTACTGGTAGTAGTACGAGTTGTACCCGTAAAGGTCGTGGTACGCGTCGATCTTGGTGAGAATCACGCCGAGCGGATGGACGCCGGCCTGCTGCAGGCGCTTCAACGCCGCCTTGGCGTGGCCCTTGCGCGTGCGGCCCGATTCCACCACGAACACCGCGTTTTCCACCTGGTTGGTGAGCACGATGGAGTCGGCGATGCCGAGCACCGGCGGGCCGTCGACGATCACGTGCGCGAAGTGCTCCTCGGCCTGCGCCAGCAGCGAGACCATCTTCAAGCCCGACAGCAGCTCCACCGGATTGGGGGGAAGCGGCCCGGTGGTCATCACGTACAGGTTCGGAATGTCGGTCTTCTGCACCATCTGCAGCACGGTGGAGTTGCTCGACAGGTAATTCGAGAGCCCGCGCGCGTTCTCCAACTTGAGCATCTTGTGGAGGACGGGGTTGCGCAGGTCCGCGTCGACGAGGAGCACGGGCTTGCCCATCTGCGCGAAGTTGATCGCGAGCGCGAGCGCGGTGGTGCTCTTGCCCTCGTTCTTCGAGCTGCTGGTGACCACCAGGCGGCGCGGGGCGCCGCTCGCGGTCGAGAACTGCAGCGCGGTACGCACCGAGCGGTATGCCTCGGAGAAAGCGGAGTTGGGGTCGAGGTGCGGCCCGAGCGCGATGCCGCTCCTGCTGGAGTCGGTCACCTTGAGCTTGGGGACCACGCCGAGCACGGCGGCCCCGGTCTCGCGTTCGACATCGTCGGCGAAGCGGATCGTGTCGTCGAGGTGCTCGAGGAGCCACGCCACGAGGAGCCCGATGATGAGGCCGATCGCCAGGCCCATGGTGAGGTTCTTGGAGAGGTCGGGCTTGTACGGATAGGCGGGGACCTGCGCCTTGTCGACCACCGAGATGTTGTTGATGCCCACGCCGCCGGCCACGCCGATCTCCTTCAAGCGCTGCAAGAGGCCGTCGTAGAGCGTGCGGTTAGTGTCGACCTCGCGCTTGAGGATGCTGTAGCGGATGCTGCGGCTCTGCAGGTCGAGGAGCTGCTGCTTGGCCCCGCCGAGGCGCTCCTTCAGCATCTGCTCCTGGGCGCGCGCGGTACGAAATGTCGACGCGGCGGACTTGCGCACCTCGTTCAGCTCGCCCTTGATCTGCTTGTCGACTTCGGCGATCTGCCCCTGCAGCTGCTGCATCTTCGGGAAAGCGGGCTTGTAGATGGCGAGGCCGTCCTGATATTCGGCGGCGAGCTTTGCCCGGGTGTCCTTGAGCGCGATCATCGTCCGGTTTTCCTGGACCGTCGGCAGCGAGTCGGGGTTGTCCTGGGCCTGCTTCAATATCACTTCGGCGCGGATGCGGTCCTGCTCGGCCTTGGCCACCGCGGTATTGAACTCGGTGAGGTTCTGGCTGAACACGTTCTGCTTCTCGTCGGGGCTCATCACCTCGAGGTCGCGCGAGTACTTCACCAGGTCGCGCTCCGAGTCCTCGAGCTTGGCCTTGGTCTGGGCAAGCTTCTCCTCGAGGAACGTCTTGGCGTAGGCCGAGGACTCGAAGCGGCGCTCGAGGTTGATGTTGATGAACGCCTGCGCGAGCGTATTCACCGCCTTCGCGGCGAAGAACGGGTCGGTGCTGTCGAAGTGCAGGCGCACCAGGCGCGAGCGGCGGATCGGGTCGACCGTGAGCGACGACTGGAAAGCGCCCACCAATGCCGCGTCGTCGCGCGTGGCCGGATCGATGTCGGCCGCGGGCGGCCCCCGGCGAATGCGGTTGAAGAGGTCCTCGACGATCGAGCCGGTCTCGCGCGGCTCGGCGCCGGGCGAGCCCGCGGGCTGCAGCGCCACGCTCGCGGGCGGCGGATTCTTGCGCAGGCCCATGTCCTCCACTGCGCGCTCGGCGAGCGTGCGGCTCTTGAGGAGCTCGTAGTTGGTGGCGTAGAAGTCCTGGTTCTCGTCCGGCGCGTCGAGCGGCTGCACTTCCTTGTAGTCGAACACGCGCGGCAGGAATTTCTCGATCTGGATCGTGGTGCTCGCACGGTACACCGGCGGCGCGAGATAGGTGCGCACCACCGAGAACAGCGCAAACACCGCGAAGATGATGAGGATCGTCCACTTGCGCTTGAGGAAGATGCGCAGCAGGTCGCGCAGGTTGAACGCCTGCTCGAGGCGCTCGCCGGCGCCAAAATTGTGCGCAAGGTCGGGAAACGCCGGGCGCTGCAGCGTAAGGGCGGTATTTCCCTGCGACGGTCGGTCCGGGGCGTTCACGGTCGGGCGGCCATCAATGGGGGACGAGCGGCGAGAAGGGATTGATGGCGTCGAGCACGTCGCGGAAGATCGAGTCCTTCAAGACGGTGCGGGCCTTGTCGCGGTTCACGACGATCAGGTCGTCGTTCACCACCATCGGATCGTCGGCCTCGCCGCGGCGGATGCGCTCGACGTCGAAGACCTGCGCCTCGCGCTTGCCGCCCGCGCCGGCGCGAAACAGCATGACCTCTTTCATGTCCGACAGGCCCGCCTGGCCGCCCGCCATCGCGAGCGAACGAAGCAGCGTCGTCTGGCCGCGCAGCGGGTAGATGCCCGGCTTGTTGACGGCGCCCTCGACGGTCACGCGCTGGTTGGTGTATTCCTTGATGAAGAGGCTCACCTGCGGGTTCTGCAAGTACGCCTCGGACAGGCGCGTGGCGATCGTGCTTTCGGCTTGCTGCGCGGTGAGCCCGCCGACCTCCACGTTTCCGATGAGCGGCAGCGAGACGAAGCCCATCGAGTTGACGCGCACCGTGCGGCTCAGCTGGTCCACGCCGAACACCTGGACTTCGAGCAGATCCTCGGTGCCGATGCGGTAGTCGCGGCTGTTGAAGGAGGCGCGAGCGACGGGCGCCGCGGCAAGGGCGGGAATGCTGGCCGCTGGAACGATCGCGTCGCTCACCTTGAGGGAGAGGTTGATCCCGTCCAACGAACGCAGCTCGCCCTCGGCGCGAACGCCTTGCGAGACGGCTATCGTGGCGCCGATCGCGACGGCGACCAGGCACACGCGCCAGCGGCGATCCTCTCCTCTTGCGACGGTCTTTGCCATGTCCCAATCTCCGAAGGCGGAATCCAAGAACTTTGTGGAAAAGGGCACATTTCGCGCCCTCCCTTGGAAAAACCGCCTCAAATCCACCAAGTCCACCTAAATTTCTTTATGAATTATGCACCTATGAACCTCACCTTGGTGTGTGAATTATCACAGAAAGGGCCTGCAGGTTTGCGGCAGTATTACGCCTATAACCGGATCGCGCCGGGCGCTGGCAGGGTCGGCGGGCCCCCGCAGTTGGTAGTACAACCATGATTTGCAAAGGTATTCAATGGTGCTGGCTGGAAGAATCCGAACCCCCGAGGGCGTGCTCCACCGCGAGATCGCCGGCGAGTCGGTCCTCCTCAACCTGGGAAGCGAGTCCTACTTCGGCCTCGACGAGATCGGCACCCGCATGTGGGCGGCTCTCACCAGCGCGCCCTCGATAGAGGCCGCCTACCAGGTCCTCCTCGAGGAATTCGAGGTGGACGAACCGACCCTGCGCTCCGACCTGTCGGCATTCATCGCGAGGCTCGCGGAAGCGGGCCTGGTCGCCGTGGAAGATGCGTAGCCTCGCGCGCTTCCTCGCCCTGGACCCTTGGGAGCGCCGCCTGTTCGTACGAGCGTGGTGCCTCCTTCCGCTCACGGCGATGCGCGTGTGCTGGCTGGGCCTGGCCCGGGTCCAATCCACCGGCTGCGCCGGGCCTCGCCTGCAGGGTGTCGAAGCCCTCGACCGCGCGCGGCGGATCACGCGATGGGTTCACGTCGCGTCGCGCCATGGACCGTACCGCCCGACCTGCCTGCCCATTTCGCTCGTGTTGCAGCGCCTGCTTTGCGAGCAAGGCATCGAATCCGATCTGCGCTTCGGCGTACGCAAGGCGGCCGGGCGCATCGAGGGCCACGCGTGGGTGGAGCGCGACGGCGTGACGCTTGCCGAGGCGCCGGCCGAGGGCCCGCCGTTCGCCGCCTTCGACACGCCGATCCATTCCGTGCGGCGAGCGCCGCGATGAGCGGCATCTGCGGCGTCGTGAACCTCGACGGCGCGCCGGCCGATCGCGAGCGGTTGCGCGAGATGACACACTCCCTTGCGTTTCGCGGCCCCGATGGCCAGGACTGCTGGGCCGGGGGGCGCGCTGGGCTGGGGCACACGATGCTGGGCACGACGTTCGAGGCGATCGGCGAGCACCAGCCCGCGAGCCTGGAAGGGAAAATCTGGATCACCGCGGATGCGCGCATCGATGGGCGCGCGGAGCTCGTCGCTCGGCTCCGCGCGAAGGGGCGCGAGGTCGGCGCCGGCGCCACCGATGCGCAGTTGATACTGCATGCGTACCAGGCGTGGGGCGAGGAATGCGTCACCCACCTTCTCGGCGACTTCGCCTTCGCGATCTGGGACGCGCCGCGCGCGAAGCTCTTCTGCGCGCGCGACCACTTCGGCGTGAAGCCCTTCTTCCACGCACACGTCGGCCGGGCCCTGATCTTCAGCAACACGCTCGATTGCGTGCGGCTTCATCCGGCCGTGTCCGCCGCGCTCGACGACCTCTCGATCGCCGACTTCCTGATGTTCGAGATGAACCAGGACGCCGCGGCCACCGCGTTCCGCGATATCCGCCGCCTTCCTCCGGCGCATTGCCTGAGCGCTGACGGCGATGGCGTGCGTGTGCGCCAATACTGGAGGCTGCCGGTCGATGCGCGCGTGCACTATCGGGCGGCCGGGGACTACGTCGAGCATTTCCGCGAGCTGCTACACGTCGCGGTCACCGATCGCCTGCGCACCGACCGGATCGGCGTCGAGCTGAGCGGTGGGCTCGATTCCACCTCGGTCGCCGCCACCGCGCACGCAGCCCTCGCGCGCGCCGGGCGCCCGTTCGAGATGAACGCGCTCGCGATCGTCTACGACCACCTGATTCCCGACGAGGAGCGCCGTTACGCGGGCCTGGCCGCAGCGAAGCTCGGCATCCCGATTCACTACTTCGCCGCCGACGGTTTCGTCCTCTACCGGGACAGCGAGCGCGCTGAGAATCGGCTTCCCGAGCCGTCCCACGATCCCGGCGTGGCCTCGACCCTCGATATGATCCGGCGCGAGGCTTCGTTCGGGCGCGTGACTCTGACGGGGTGGGATGGCGACGCGCTCTTCAACGAGTCTCCCAAGCCCTACTTCCGCTCGCTGGCGAAGGAGCTTCGCTGGGGACGCCTCGCGGCGGGGGTGGCGCAATACGCGATTTCGCAGCGCCGCATCGTCCCCCTCACGCTGCGCGCATGGCTCGCGCGCGATTCGGCAGCGGACATCGCTCCCCCTTATCCCGAGTGGATCGAGCCGTCGCTGGAAGCGCGCCTTGGGCTGCGCGAGCGCTGGCGGCAGGCGCACGACGAGCCGGTGATGACCCACCCGGTGCGCCCCTATGCATTCCGCATCCTCGACTACGTGATGCGGGTCTCGAATTTCTTCGAGTACAGCGACGCGGGCGTGACCGGTGTCGCGCTCGAGCATCGCCACCCCCTGATGGACCTGCGCCTGCAACGCTTCTGCCTGTCGCTGCCGCCGATGCCGTGGTGCGTGAAGAAGCAGATCGTGCGGCAGGCGATGCGAGGCGCGCTTCCTGACGCGGTGCTGCGCCGCCCGAAGACTCCGCTCGCGGCGCGCCCCGAGATGCAGGTGCTGCGCCACCCCGAATCCCGCTGGGTCGACCGCTTCGTTCCCGCGCAAGGCCTGGCGCACTACGTCGAGCGCGCAAAGGTGCCGCCGGTGTGGCTCGACGGACCCACCGGCGAGGCCTGCGATGAGCGCCGCTGGCGCGACCTGCGACCGTTGAGCCTGAGCGTCTGGATGCGCAACCTCGAGGCCGGAAGGGCCGGCAAAGCGAATACACTTCAAGAATCCCGCGGCGCGAGTGCGCCGATGAAGAAGTTGATGACTATTTGAGGCAACCGCCCATGAGCTCGCCCGATCGACCCGCCCCTCCGAAACCGAAGCGCCCCTATCGCGCCCCCGTGCTGCATCTCTACGGTGACATTCGTGCGATCACGCGCGCGGTCGGCACGACCGGCCTCGACGACGGCGGCAAGGGCACCATGAAAAGAACGCGCTGAGATGGCGCCGAGCTACGCGGTGTGCGGGCTCGGGCTGCAATGCAATGTCGCCCTTCCCGCACTGAGCGGATTGCCGCCGCCGGCGCGGGTCGACGTGCGGGTCACCCTCGGGGCGCTGCCCGCCGATGCCGCCGACGCCGGTGAGACCCCCGATTACTTCGTCGACGAGGACGTGGATCAGCACGGGGTGCCGTTCATGTCGGTCTCGCGGGTTGCGGGCGGGCGCTACTACCGCGTGGCCTACGGCGAAGGTGTTACCGCGATCGTCGATGCGCGCGGGGCCGCGGTATGGGCAACCTGGAGCGGCGCGATGACAGTGGACGACGCCGCTTCCTACGTCACCGGCTCGCTCCTCGGATTCGTGCTGCGCCTGCGCGGGGTCGCCTGCATGCACGGCAGCGCGATCGCGGTGGGCGGCAAGGCGATCGCCCTGGTCGGGCCTTCGGGCAGCGGCAAGTCCTCGACCGCGGCGGGCTTCGCTCGCCTGGGGCACGGAGTGCTCACCGACGACATCCTCGCGCTGCGCGAAAGCGCGGGCGTCTTCTGCGTCGAGCCGGCACTACCCCGCGTCCATCTTTGGCCGCAGTCGGCGCAAGCGATGGTGGCGTCGTGGGAATCGCTGCCGCGCGTAAGTGGGCAGTGGGAGAAGCTGCGCCTCGACCTCGCGCACCACGGCTTCCTTTTCCAGCGGGACGCGCTGCCGCTCGGCGCCGTCTACTTTCTCGCGGAGAGAAGCACGGGGATGTCGGATCCGCCGATCGAGGACGTGCACCCGACACGCGCCCTCATCGAGCTCGTATCGGACTCCCACGCCACGGAGTACGTGGAGCGCGCACAGCGCGCGCAGGAATTCGACGTTCTCGCGCGCCTCGTGGAACGCGTGCCGTGCCGGCGCGTGACGCCGAGCGATGACCTGGGGCGCATCCCGGGCCTTTGCCGGGCCATTGTCCGCGACTACGAGCGCATCGCGGCGCGTTGATTCGATGTACAGCCTGAACGGATACGGCGACATGATCACCGACACGGTGCGCATGGACGCGTATGTGCGCGCATTGCAGCGAGCCGTGAAGCCCGGCGCGGTGGTGCTGGACATCGGCACCGGCACCGGCATCTTCGCCCTCCTCGCCGCGCGCATGGGCGCGCGGCGCGTATACGCGATCGAGCCCAGCGACGCGATCAACGTCGCCCGCGAGATCGCGCGCGCCAACGGCTGCGCCGATTCGATAGAGTTCATCCAGGCACTCTCGACCGAGGTCGAGCCCGCGGAGCGCGCCGACGTGCTCGTATCGGACCTGCGCGGCGTGCTCCCGTTCTGCGGCGGCCATTTCGCCGCGATCGCCGACGCGCGCCGCCGCTGGCTCGCACCGGGCGCGACCATCATCCCGCTGGGCGACACGCTGTGGGCCACATGCGTCGAGGCGCCGGAGCTGCATGCGGGCATCGCGCGGCCCTGGTCGGAGAACGCATTCGGCATCGACATGCGCGCGGCGTTGAATTTCGTGACCAACCAGTGGAGCCGCGCCGCGGTAAAGCCCGCGCAGCTGCTCGCCGAGCCGGTGCGCCTCGGCGCCATCGACTACGCCAGCGTGCAACCGGCGGGATTCACCTCGACGGTGACCGCGACGGTGGCGCGTGGCGGGATGGGACACGGGATCTGCGCCTGGTTCGACGCGACGCTCGCCGAGGGCATCACTTTCTCGAACGCGCCCGGCGCGCCGGAGCTCATCTACGGCAAGGCGTTCTTTCCGTGGCCGGAGCCGGTCGCGCTCGAGGCCGGCGACATGGTGACGATGACCCTGCGCGCCGATCCCGTGGGCGGCGACTATTCCTTCGGATGGGAGGCGCGCATCGAGGGTGCTGGCGCGATGCGCAAGGCGCAATTCCGCCAGTCGACTTTCTTCGGCGAGCCGCTGTCCCCGGCGCGTCTACGCAAGCAGGCGGCGAGCCATGTCGCGACCCTGAACGACGACGGGCGCATCGACCAGCTCGGCCTTGCGCTGATGGGCGAAGGGCGCCCGTTGGGCGAGATCGCGCGCGCGCTCGCGCAGACGTTTCCGCGGCGCTTCACGCGCTGGGAAGACGCCCTTACGCGCGCGGGCGAGCTCTCGATGCGCTACGACCGCTGACGATGGGCGGCGCGTTCGCGACGCTGGCGGCAAAGCTGCGCTCGGCCGGGGGCGAAGCGCATTACCTGCCGCGCACGGCGGCGCTCGTGTGGGCCGCGTCGCGCGGTTGGACGCTCGCGTGGGTGTGCCTTCTCCTCGCCCAGGGCCTCCTGCCCGCGGGCGTGGTCTACCTCACGCGCGGGCTCGTCGACAGCCTGGTGGCCGGGGCGGCGACGCCCGGCGATTATCAGCGTGCCAGCGCCGCGATCGCGATGGCTACGATCATGGGCGCCGCCCTGTTGCTGGGAGAGCTCCTGCACAGCGGCGCCGATTGGGTGCGCAATGTCCAGGCGAAGCGCGTCGAGGATCACATCACCGGCCTGGTCCACGCCAAATCGACGAGCGTCGACCTTGCGTTCTACGAGGCGCCGGAATACCA
Source organism: Burkholderiales bacterium (assembly GCA_038227085.1). Classification (GTDB taxonomy): domain Bacteria; phylum Pseudomonadota; class Gammaproteobacteria; order Burkholderiales; family Usitatibacteraceae; genus Usitatibacter. The sequence goes on from JBBRQA010000020.1 coordinate 21,533, forward strand.
CGATCATCTGCATCGCGCGCGCGCCGAGGCGAGCTACCGGCCGGTGGCGTTGCTCGAGAATTCCGGCGCGCTGTTCCAGAACGCCACCACGCTCGCCGCGATGGCCGCGGTGCTGGTCCCCTACGGCGCGTGGATTCCGCTGGCGCTCTTCGTGAGCACCGCCCCCGCCCTCGTGGTAGTGGTGCGCTTCGCGTTGCGGCAGCATCGCTGGCGCCTCGCCGCCACCGAGGACGAGCGCCGCGTTTCGTACTACGACTGGCTGATGACGACCGGCGAGACCGCGCCGGAGCTGCGCATCTTCGGCCTGGGCGAGCAGTTCCGCGCCGCCTACCGGGGCCTGAGGGCGCGCCTGCTGCGCGAGGAGCTGAAGATCGCGCGCGACCAGGGCCTCGCGGACCTGGGCGCGAGCGCCCTCGCCCTCCTCATCGCGGCCGCCTGCCTCGCCTGGATGGGATTGCGCGTGATGTCGGGCGCGGCGAGCCTCGGCGACCTGGCACTCTTCTACCAGGCGTTCAGCCAGGGGCAACGCCTGATGCGCTCGCTGCTCGCGAGCGTCGGCCACGCCTACTACAACCTGCTTTTCCTCGGCAACCTGTTCGCCTTTCTCGACCTGGAGCCACGCATCGTCGAGCCTGCGCACCCCAAGGCGATCGCGACGGGAGCGGGCGGGCTCGAGATTCGCTTCCGCGCTGTCTCGTTCCGATACCCCGGCAGCGTGGACGAAGCCTTGGTGGACCTGGACCTTGCGATACCAGCCGGCCAGATCGCCGCCGTGGTCGGCGCCAACGGCGCGGGCAAGAGCACGCTCGTGAAGCTCCTCTGCCGCTTCCACGATCCGCAACGCGGAGCGGTCGAGCTGGGCGGCGTCGACGTGCGCGATCTCGCGCTCGCGCAACTGCGCGACCTCGTCACCGTGCTCTTCCAGGATCCGGTGCACTACAACGCGACGGTTGCGGAAAACATCGCGCTCGACCCGCGCGCGGCCGGACGTGGCGACGCGGGTGTCGAGGCCGCGGCGCGCGCCGCCGGGGCGGAAGCGATGATTCGCCGTCTCCCCGCGCAATACGCGACCCTGCTCGGCAAATGGTTCTCGGGCGGCGTCGAGTTGAGCACCGGACAATGGCAGCGCATCGCGCTCGCACGCGCCTTCATGCGGCCCGCGCGCGTGATCCTGCTCGACGAGCCCACCAGCGCGATGGATTCATGGGCCGAGACCGACTGGATCCGGCGCCTGCGCGCGTTGGCGCACGGGCGCACCGCGCTCATCGTGACGCATCGCTTCACCACCGCGATGCAGGCCGACGTCATCTACGTGATGGACGAGGGGCGCGTCTCGGAATTCGGCAGCCACACCGAGCTGCTGCGCCGCGGCGGAGCGTATGCGCAGTCGTGGCGCGCGCAGATGAGGGCCGAGCATGGCGCCGTCGCCGGCTGAGCCGCGCTTCGAGAGCGCGGAGGTGGAGCTGCTGCTGCGCTGCGCGCATCTGGCTGTCGCGCCCGGCCAGCGCGAGCGCATCGCGCGCCTCGCCGAAGGCGTCCTCGACTGGGAAGCGCTCCTCGCCCTGGCCGAGCCGCACGCAATGCTGCCGCTCCTGCATCGGCACCTCGCAGCCGTCCCCGGAGTTCCCAAGGCCGCATTGGTCGAACTGTGGGGCCGCCACGAGGCGACGGCGCGCGACAACCGTGCGATGGCGCGGGAACTGGGGCGCGTGCTCGATGCCCTCGACGCGATCGGGGTGGCGGCGATTCCGTACAAGGGGCCGACGTTGGCATTCTCCGTGTACGGCGACATCGCACTGCGCGATTTTTGCGATCTCGACATCTTGATTCGCCCGCGCGATGTCCTGCGCGCCAGGCAAGCCTTGGACGCCCTCGGCTATGCGGCCGAGTATCCGCTCGACCCCCGCGTCGAGAACGCCTTCCTGCGCTCGCCGTCGCAATACCACCTGGGAATGTCCGGGCCGCGGGAGATCGTGGTCGAGCTGCACTGGAAGACCGATGCCGGCTTCCCCGTCGAGAGGGACGACGACGCGTGGTGGTCGGGCGTTGAGAGCGCGCCCTTCGAGGAGCGGGCGGTGCGCGCCTTCACGGCGCCCGAGCTCCTGCTGGTGCTCTGCCTGCACGGCTCCAAGCACGGATGGGAAAGGCTCGCGTGGTTAGTCGACGTTGCCGAGCTCATCCGCCGCACCCCGTCTCTCGACTGGCAATGGATTTTCGGACGCGCAACGGAGCTCGGCGCGCGGCGCCGCCTCGCGCTGGGGCTGCACCTCGCCCATCGCCATCTCGGCGCGCCGGTGCCCGAATGGGCGCTGGGCGAGATCGGCAAGGATCCCCGCGTTGAGCGCATCGCGCGCGAGATCCGCGCGATCCTCTTCACCCGCGGCAACGTGTTCCGCGAAGGCGCGCGGGCACTGCGTTTCAACCTGGGGCTCTACGAGACCACACGCCATCGTGTCGCGCATGTCTACCACACGCTCCTCGCACCCAGCCTGGTCGAGTGGACGCGCTGGCCTCTGCCGCGCGCGCTCTATTTCCTCTATCCGCCGTTGCGGCTGGCGCGATTGCTGGTCAAGTATTCGCGCCGCGGGGAGGCTCAGCGCGGGGCGGCGCCGGCGAAACCCGCCTGACGCCAGGCTTCGTAGACCACGATCGCCACCGCGTTGGAGAGGTTGAGGCTGCGATTGCCGGGCCGCATCGGAAGGCGCAAGCGCCGCTCGGGCGCGAAGGTTTCCAGCAGCGCAGCCGGCAAGCCTTGCGTTTCCGCGCCGAACACGAAGGCGTCATCGGGCGCGAAGCACACCTCGGCATAAGCGAGAGTGCCGCGCGTGGAGAATGCGAAGAGGCGCTTGCCCGCGAGCGCCGCCGCGCACGCCGGCCAGTTCGCGTGCACGGCGATCTCGGCGAATTCGTGGTAATCGAGCCCGGCCCTCCTCAGCTGCTTGTCGTCGATGGAAAATCCGAGAGGCTCCACGAGGTGCAGCCGCGCGCCGGTGTTGGCGCAGAGGCGAATGACGTTGCCGGTGTTGGGCGGGATCTCCGGATGAACGAGGACGACGTCGAACACGCTAGGCCTCGCGCGGCGGGCTCGGAGTGCGCGCCAACGCCCACACGGTCACGCGCGCGGCGCCCGCCTCCTTCAACACGCATGCGATCGTCTCCGCGGTAGCGCCGGTGGTCAGCACGTCGTCGACGATCGCGACATGCTCGCCCGCAAGACGGGTGTCGCACCGAAATGCGCCCGACAGGTTGGTTGCGCGCTCCCTTCGCCCGAGGCCGGGCTGCGGCGAAGTCTCGCGCACCTTGGCGAGCGCGGCGGGCAGGTGGCGAATCCCCAGCCTCCGGCCCACCGCCTGGGAGATCACCACCGCCTGGTTGAAGCCGCGCTCGCGAAGGCGCGACGCGGCGAGCGGCGGCGCGACCAGCAAGTCGGGCCGCTCGCGCGCGGCGACACGCTCGGCGAGCTGCAGCGCGAGCCACTTGCCCGCCGCCAGGTCGCCCGCGTACTTGAAGCGCTGCACCAGCCGATCCAGCGGAAAGCGATATTCGAACGCGGCGATCGCGGCATCGAACGCGGGTGCGCGGCGCTGGCATTGGCCACAGGTCCCTGCATGCATGAACTCGATCGCGCAGCGCTCGCATGCATGGGCGGGACGGGGCAGGGACTCGCTGCACGCATCGCACACGAGGCGGCTCGCCGAGCGGCCTGCGCAAAGCATGCAGTCCTGCTCGAGCAGCGCGCCCGTTGATGCTGAAAATTTGAGCATCCGCAAGGCAGCGAACGAGAATGTAGTTGACATCTAATTAATATCCGCTAATTATCATAGCCTTAGGAAAGCCCGCCATGGACACCCTCGTCAAGTTTCATTCCCCCACCGCGCCGGCCGTCCCGGCATTCGAGAGCCTGCGCGCCAGGGCGCTCGCGCTCTATGCACTTCCCCTCAACGACTTGCTCTTCGAAGCGCATACCGCGCACCGCGAGCGCTTCGATCCGAACCGCGTGCAGCGCTCGACGTTGTTGTCGATCAAGACCGGCGGATGTCCCGAGGATTGCGGCTACTGCCCGCAGGCGGCACGCTATCACACGGGCGTCGAGAGCCAGGACCTGCTGCCGCTCGAAGACGTCGTGGCCGCGGCGCGCATTGCCAGGGAGCACGGCGCCAGCCGCTTCTGCATGGGCGCCGCGTGGCGCGGCCCCAAGGCGCGCGACCTCGCCCCCGTGCTCGACATGGTGCGCGAGGTGAAGGCGCTCGGACTCGAGACCTGCTGCACGCTCGGCATGCTCAAGGACGGCCAGGCCGAGGCGCTCCGCGACGCGGGCCTCGACTACTACAACCACAACCTGGACACGGCGCCCGAGTTCTATGGCGAGATCGTCACCACGCGCGACTACGAAGACCGGCTCGACACGCTGGAGCGCGTGCGTGCCGCGGGCGTCAAGGTGTGCTGCGGCGGAATCGTCGGCCTGGGCGAGACGCGCGCAGCACGTGCAGGGCTCCTCGCGCAGCTCGCGAGCCTCGAGCCACAACCCGAGTCCGTGCCGATCAACGAGCTGGTGCGCGTCGAGGGCACCCCGATGGCGGGCGCCGACCCTCTTCCCTGGATGGAATTCGTGCGCACCATCGCGGTGGCGCGCATCCTCATGCCGGCCAGCATGGTGCGATTGTCCGCGGGCCGCTCGGCGATGAGCGACGCGGTGCAGGCACTGTGCTTCTTCGCGGGCGCCAACTCGATCTTCTACGGCGAGAAGCTCTTCACCACCGGCAATCCGGACGTGGCGCGCGACGACGCGCTCTTCGCCGCGCTCGGCCTCCAGTCGGCCTGACGCCGGTGAGCTTCCTCGCGGTGCGGCTGGCCGAGGGCCTCGCCGATCTGCGCTCGCGCGGCCTTGAGCGCGTGCGCCGCGTGATCGAATCGCCCCAGGGCGCGCGGGTCCTGGAGGGCGGGCGCATGCTCGCCAACTTCTCCAGCAACGACTATCTCGGCCTCGCCAACCACCCGCGCCTGCGCGAGGCCGCGCATCGCGCCATCGACGAGTATGGAGTGGGCGCGGGCGCCTCGCCGCTGGTCTCGGGCCAGCTCGGCGCGCACCAGGCGGCGGAGCGGCGCTTCGCCGAGTTCACGCGACTGCCGCGCGCGCTCCTCTTCGGCAGCGGCTACGCTGCAAATCTCGGCATCCTCGCCTCGCTCGCGCAGCGCGAGGCGGAGATCTTCTCCGACGCCCTCAACCACGCGTGCCTCATCGACGGCGCGCGGCTTTCGCGCGCGAAAGTGTCGGTCTACGCGCACCTCGACCTGGGGGAGCTGGAAAGGCACCTCACCCGCTCGATCGCACCGGTGAAGCTGATCGCAACCGACGCGGTGTTCAGCATGGATGGTGATCTCGCCCCGGTACCCGAGCTCGTCGCCCTGTGCGAGCGCCATGACGCGTGGCTCATCCTCGACGATGCGCACGGCATGGGCGTTCTCGGCAAGACCGGACGCGGCACGCTCGAGCACTTCGGTGTGCGGTCGCCGCGCATCGTCTACATGGCGACCCTCGGCAAGGCGCTCGGCGGATACGGCGCCTTCGTCGCGGGCGAGCCGAATGTGATCGAGTGGCTGGTGCAGCGTGCGCGCACCTACATCTACTCGACCGCGTTGCCGCCGATGGCCGCGGCGGTCGCCTCCGCGGCCATCGACCTCCTCGACGGCGAGCCGGCGATCGTCGCCGCGCTGAGCGCGCGCATCGTCGAGTTCGCTACCGCGTGCGCGGCCCGAGGCGTAAATCTCGCGCCCTCCATCAGTGCGATCCATCCGATCGTGGTGGGCGAGAGCCCGGCGGCGCTCCAGGCCGCGGCGCGGCTTCGTGAGCGCGGCTTCCTGGTGCCCGCGATCCGCCCGCCCACTGTGGCGGAAGGCTCCGCGCGGCTGCGCGTCTCGCTCTCGGCCGCGCATACGCGGGCGGAGGTGGAGTCCCTCGCCGCGGCGCTCGCGGAGTGCCTCGCCGCATGAAGGAACAAGCACTCCCCGTAAAGGGCGATGCGCGGCGCGCGTTCGACGCCGCGCAGGGCGGAGCGGATCGCCCATTCGATGGCGTCCTCATCGTTGGCGCGAATGATCGGGATCTTCGCCGCCGCGATTGCCTCGGCGGTGATCGCGTTCATCA
>JBBRQA010000021.1:0-25913 GCA_038227085.1 Burkholderiales bacterium
GCGAGTCCGCTTCCCAGGGCGCGGCACGCGAAGCGCTCGAGGAAGCCAACGCGCGCGTCGAGATCGAGGACCTCTACACCGTCTACTCGATCCCGCACATCAGCCAGGTGTACATGATGTTCCGCGCGCGGTTGCTCAACGAAGACTTCTCGGCGGGCACCGAAAGCCTCGACGTGAAGCTCGTCACCGAGGCCGAGATCCCGTGGGACCAGCTCGCCTTCGCGATGGTCAAGCGCACGCTCGAGCACTTCCTCCAGGATCGCAGGGTCGGCATCTACGTGCCACGCTTCGGCGATATCCACCCCCCGCAACGCTGAACCGGGGTCAGACCCCGGTCTGACCCCGCTCTGACCCCGGTCTGTCCCCAGCTAGCGGGGAATCAACGCGCCGCTGCGCTTGCGTGCCCACGGTGTGATCACCTCGCGTTGCGCCCAGAGTACGAAGCGGCCGGACTCATGGCCATGGTGGGTGGCGAGCAGCGTCTCGACTTCCGCGATCGAGAGGCAGCGCAGGTTCACTTCGGGAATAATGCGGCCCTCGTGGAACATGTCGGCGTTGGCGCGGATGCCGGTGGCCTTCACCACGTCGCGTGCGACAAACCACAGCGCGCCGTCGTCTTCGAAGACACGCACGTGCACGCCGCCGAACTCGTAGTAATTGCCCTGCCACTCGTGGAGCGGCTGCGCCCAGAGCCAGCCGACGCCATCATGGAAGAGCTCCACCAGCGGGCGCGCGATCGCCACGCCGATCGCGGGAGACGAGAACACGAACGCGATGAGCGCCCAGGGTTTCTCGCCGAGCTTCCAGCCGACCCACGTGATGACTGCGCAGAGCGCCGACGAAAGTCCCAACCGCACGAGGAGGAGGACCCAGTTCGGCATCTCACGCCACCTGCAGGACTTCCTGTTCCGCGATCACGAAGACCTGGTCGCCGCGCCGCGGCAGAACTTCTGCGTTGCCGGTGAAGGCGCCGAACGCGGGCAGTACCCCATAACGCGCGCCGAACCAGAAGCACGGCAGGCGCAACGATTTCTCCCCCGACGCCGAGAGCCGCACCGCCGGATGGATGTGGCCCGCGAGCGCATATCCGCCGCGCGAGGCGCCCGGCTCGTGGTTGAGGATGAAGGGACCGAGAGCCTCGCCCGCCTCGATGCAGCGCACGCCCCACGCCTCCGGCGGGTCGCCCGCCTTCTTGTCGTGATTCCCGCGCACGATGGTGAGCTCGAGCGACCTGCGCGATTCACGCCAAGCGCCGAAGCGCGCGAAGGTGCTAGCCGCGCGTCCCTGCGCGCTGTGCAGGAAGTCGCCGAGGAAGACCACCCTGTTCGCTCCGGTCTTGTCGATCGCGCGGCCGAGCCTCTCCACGTTCTCCGTTGTCGTGCCGGAGGGCAGCGGGATGCCGGCGCTGCGAAAGCTCGCCGCCTTGCCCAGATGAAAATCCGCGACGAACAGCGCCCCCTTCGCGGGCCAGTAAGCGACGCGCTCGGCGAGGAGGACCAGCTTCTCTCCCGCGACGGAGCATTCGGTCATAGGAGGTCTAATTGGATCCCGTCCTGCGACGGGGTGACATCGCTGGCGTCGTCGTACTCGAGCTGCATGCGCTTCACGCGGTCAGCGAGCTTCTCGCTGGTGAGCTTCTCGCGGAAGCGCGACACCATGATCGGGAACGCAAAGGGCGAAGGCTTGTGCGTCTGGCGCAGCAGCACCGGGGTCTTCGCCATGCGCCGCAGTCCTTCGGACAACCGCGAGAACTCGAGCTGCCTTTCCAGCACCTCGCGCTCGGCCTGCCCCAGCAGCGGGTTCGCGGGATCCCAGCGCGCAAACACCTCGTAGATGAGCCCGCTGGTCGCCTGCACCTGGCGATTGGTCTTGGGCTGCCCGGGATAGCCCTGGAACACGAGGCCGGCCACGCGCGCGATCTCGCGGAACTGGCGCTTCGAGAGCTCGGCGGCGTTGAGGCTCGCGAGCATATCCTCCAGCAGGTTGTCGGTGGAGAAGAGCCCGGCTTTCATGAGAGGGATCATCTCGTAGCGGTCGCGCGAGATGAGCTCGAAGCCGTAATCGGTGAAGGCGAGCCCGAAGGTCTGCGCCTTCGCCCTCGAGATGCGATAGGCGAGGAGCGCCGAGAGCCCCATGTGCACCTGCCGCCCCTCGAATGGATAGAAGAAGATGTGGTGGCCCTCGCGCGTCTGGGTCTGCTCCACCAGCATCTCGTGGCGCTTCGGCACCTTCGACCAGGAATTCTGCAGCCTCAGCAAGCGCGCGACCGCCTTCATCTCCGGCTCGTTCTCGCGGCCCTCGACGTGCAGCTCGAGGAGCTCGCGAATGCCATCGGAGACCTCGCTCGACAAGGGGCATTTGCCGCCGTCCCAGCGGGGAATCAGCGCCGAACCGGGTTTGCCGGGCTTCACATACGCCGTCATGTTCTCCACGCGCAGGAATTGCAGGACCTGGCCGGCGAAGATGAAGTTGTCGCCGTGGGAGAGGCGCGCGATGAACGACTCCTCGACGTTGCCCAGGCGCTTGCCGCGCATGTAGCAGATATTCACCGCCGCGTCGGAGACGATGGTGCCGATCGACATGCGGTGGCGCTTGGCGATGGCCGCGTCCTTCACGCGATAGCGTCCGTCCTCGTCGCGCACCACCTTGTGATAGTCGGGGTAAGCCTTCAGCGCGTCGCCGCCGCGCGTGACGAAATCGAGTGCCCAGCTCCACTCGGCGTCGCTTAGATCGCGGAAGGCGCAGGTCGAGCGCACTTCCGCCTTCATCTCTTCCTCGTCGAAGCCCTCGCCCGCCGCGATGGTGACCAGGTGCTGCGTGAGGAGATCGAGCGGGCGGTCCACGGGCGTGCGCGACTCGATGCGGCCCGCCATCGCCGCGCGCCGCGCGGCCGCCGCCTCGACGAATTCCAGCGCGTGGGAAGGAACGCAGGTCACGCGGCTCTCCTGTCCCGGCGCGTGGCCCGATCGCCCTGCGCGCTGCAGCAATCGTGCGACACCCTTGGGGCTGCCGATCTGCAGCACGCGCTCCACCGGCGAGAAGTCCACGCCGAGATCCAGGCTCGAGGTCGCGACCACGGCCTTCAGCTTTCCTTCCTTGAGCCCGTTCTCCACCCACTTGCGCACGTCGGTGTCGAGCGAGCCGTGGTGCAGGCCGATCAACCCTGCCCACTCCGGCCGCGCCTCGAGAATTCCCTGATACCAGATCTCCGCCTGCGAGCGCACGTTGGTGAAGACCAGTGTGGAGCGCGACGACTCGATCGCCTCGATCACGTGGTCGAGCATCACCAGCCCCAGGTGCCCCGCCCACGGAAACTTGTCCACCTCCGGCGGGATCAGCGTGTCCATGCGGACCTTCTTGTCGCTGACGCCCCTGACCACGCGACGCTCTGGGGACAGACCGGGGACAGACCAGGGACAGACCGGGGTCAGTGCGGGGTCTGACCCCGGTTTTATTCTTGGAATCAGTCTCTCGAGCGCCTCGTCGATATTTCCCAGCGTCGCGGACAATCCCCAGGTACGCAGCGCCGGATTCCACGCACGCAGCCTTGCGATCCCGAGCTCGGTCATCACGCCGCGCTTGTTGCCGAGGAGCTCGTGCCATTCGTCCACGACGACCAGGCGCAGGTCGGAAAGCTTCTCGCGCGCGTTGCCGTTGGAGAGCATGAGCGACAGGCTCTCGGGCGTGGTCACCAGAACCGAGGGGAGCTTGCGCGCCTGGCGCGCGCGCTCCGCGCTTGAGGTGTCGCCCGTGCGCAAGCCGACTGTCCAGGGCAGGCCCAATCCCTTCACGGCACGATCGATGGACAGGACGGTATCTCCCGCCAGGGCCCTCATCGGTGTTATCCAGAGGACTCGCAGCGCGGGAGCCGTTTCGCCCTGACCCTCCTCCATCCATTCCGCGAGCGGACCGAGGGCCGCGGCGAGCGTCTTGCCGCTGCCGGTCGCCGAATGCACGAGCCCCGACTCGCCGTCTAGGTAGGCGCGCCACACCTCGCGCTGGAAATCCAAGGCCTGCCAGCCGTTCGCCGCGAACCACGATTCGAGACGATGCAGCGCCTGCGGGAAATCGCGTTTCACCGGACCGCGGTCTCCAGCGGCAGGGGCTTGCCCTCGCACGCGGCGGGCGCAGGTATCCGCAGGATGCGCGCGAGCGTCGGCGCGATGTCCACCACCTCGACATGCCGATCGACGCGCCCCGGCGCGATCCACGACGGCCCGTAGAGGAGCAGCGGCACGTTGGTGTCGTAGGGATGATGCGAGCCGTGTGTCGTGCCGATGCCGCCGCCGCCGTACATCCAGTAAGGCTTGAGTCCCACCTGCAAGTCGCCGGAGCGCTCGGGATCGAAGGCATTGCGCATCGTCTCGAAAGCCGGCGCGCCCGCGCGGCTGCCGCTTTCCAGCTCCGCGCGCGTATAGACGACTTCGACCGCGCGCTCCTCGAGAAGGAGCCTCTTCGCCTCCTCCGCGACCTGCGCGGGATCGACACCTTTCTGCGCAATAAGTGGGCGATTCAGCACCACCGACTGCGCGGAAAGCGCGAGCGCCCAACGCCCGTCGCCGAACTTCTTCGCGAGCCCCGCGTCGACCCGCGCGATCATCTGCGCGGAGGGGATGCGCCCCGCGTCGCGGCCCAGCGAGCGGCTGAATTCCGGCGTCGGCATGAAGCCGTGGTCGGCGGTGAGAACCGCGAGATAGTTGTCGCGCCCGACGGCGACGTCCAGGTCGTTCAGGAAATCCTGCAGCGCGCGGTCGAGGTAGAGGACGTGGTCTTGCGAGATGCGCGACTCCGCCGAGTACGCGTGATTCACGTAGTCGTGGCTGGAGAGGCTTATCGCGAGGATGTCGGGAGCAGCGTCGCGCCCGAGGCCCTCGCCCGCGATGGCGGCGCGCGCGAAGGCGAGCGTCAGGTCGTCGCCGAACGGGCTCGCCAGGATCTCGCCGTAGAAGAGGGGCCCGGGCGCCTGCTGGCCCTCGCCGAGCGTCTTGGGAAGCTTTCCGCCCGGGGCGAACCAGGGGCGCTCATCGGGCACCGAGCGCGCGTAGGCCGCCTCTGGGAGGAGCGGCTTCCATTCCTTGTGGAAGTACGAGTCGGGGATCTTCAGCGCGTTGAACTCATCCACCCATTTCGGATGGTCCTTCATGTAGTACGTGGTCGAGGCGAACTGGCCGGTCTGCGCCTGGTAGATGTAGGCGGTGCCGGATTTGCCGGCGGGCAGGATCGCGCCGCGGTCCTTGCCTGAGATCGCGATCACTTTCGAACGCGGGTCTCGGCGCTTGAGGACGTCGCCCAGCGATTCGGCCTTGAGGTTCCTCGGGCTGGTGCCGTCGAGGCGCGCGGTCTTGTGGCCGATGTACACCGCGGAGGGATCCTCCGTGCAGTATTCCGCGGCGCCGGTGACGGGGTTGCGCCATTCGTTGGCGATGATGCCTGTGCGATGCGGGTAGGCCCCGGTGAGGACGGTCGCGTGGCCCGGCGCCGTCTGGGTCACGGCATGGTTGTAATGCGCGTCGGAAAACCACGCGCCGCGGTCGAGGAAGCGCTTGAAGCCGTCGGGCGCCAGCTGGTCCCAGTACCCGACCACCTGGCGCTGCGGCAGGCCGTCCACGATGAAGACGACCACCAGCCGCGGCCTTTCCCCGGTGACGGGCGCGGGCAGCGGATTGCCGGCGGCGCACGACGCCAGGAGGGCGAGCGCCAGACAGCACAGGGCGAGGGACGTTTTCTTCACTACCGCGATTCTTTCACGAATTGGCGAAGATTCGGCGGGCCACTTGCAGCGTATTGGCGTGGATGGCGACCGAGTCCTCGATGTCCCGCGCGTAGCCGCCCGCCATCGCGATCGCCACCGGGATGCCACGCGCCTGAAGGGTGGCGAGCACGTGCTCGTCGCGGCGACCCAGTCCACGCTTGGTAAGCTTCAGCCGGCCGAGGCGGTCGTCCTCATAGGGGTCGGCGCCGGCGAGGTAGATGGCGAGCTGCGGGCGCGAGCGCTCGAGCGTCTCGTCCAGCCCGCGCTCCAGGTGCCAGAGGTATTCGTCGTCGCCGGTGCCGTCGGGCAGCTCGATGTCCAGGTCGCTCGCCTCCTTCGCGAACGGGAAATTGCGCGCGCCGTGCATCGAGAAGGTGAACACCGACTCGTCGCCGCGAAAGATCGAGGCCGTGCCGTTGCCCTGGTGCACGTCGCAATCGACGATGGCGATCCTCTGCAACGCCGCCTCGACCTGCATGGCCCGCGCAGCGATGGCGGCATCGTTGAAGACGCAGAATCCCTCGCCACGGTGGCGGAAGGCGTGGTGCGTGCCGCCAGCGAGGTTTGCCGACCACCCGCGCGTGAGCGCTTCGCGCGCCGCGGCGAGCGTCGCGCCGCTCGATTGGCGCGAGCGCGTCACCATGCGCTCCGACCACGGGAAGCCGATCGCCCGCATCTCCTTCGCGTCGAGCCTTCCGGCCACGACGCGCTCGAGGTATTTCGGGCAATGGACGCGAGTGATCTCCGCGTCGCTCGCCTCCGCCGGCACGCGGAACTCGTCCTCGGCGAACCCGTCGGACTCGAGGAGCCTCGCGCGGAGCCGCCCGTACTTCGACATCGGGAAGCGATGGTGCGCCGGGAGTGCCAGGGTATAGACGTCGCTATGGAAAAGGGCCATGGTCGCCGCTCTATTCAATCCGGCTGGTGAAGGCCTCGGGATGCTGTTCGTACGCCTCGAGCATGAGGGCGCGGTATTCGGAGGCGGCGGCGGGAACGAGGCGGCGCAGCGTCATGGCGCGATCGGAGCGCAGGCGTGATCGAGCTGCAGCTCGACGTACTCGCCCTCGTGACTCACGCCTTCGGCGATGCGCCTCCATCCGCGCTTCGCATAGAAGTCGAGCGCCTCGCCATTCGCGCGCATGCATTTCAGCCGCCACGGCAAGGGCAGCACTCCCGCGAGGCCATCCAGCAGCGCGCCGGCCACGCCGCCGCGGCGAAACGCCTCGCGAACGTAAAGGTGATGCACGAAAGGATCCTCTTCCCACACCGAGACCATCCCGTGCAGCTCACCCGCGCTGCCCACGGCGACATACACCGTCTCGCCCCTGGAGACCTCGGCGAACGTCGCCTGCGACGGCCAGGCCGGGAGCCATTGCGCGCCGCTCCGGCAGTCGCGATACAGCGCTTCGAGCGCGCCGCGATCGGCTTCCACCGCGCGCCTGATTTCGAATGGGGAATCGGGCGCGAGCCAGGCGATGCGCGATCGCGCATCGGCGAGCGCCGCCTCCTGCGTGGCGAACACCAGGTCGCCGAAGCGATGCAGCGCGAACCACCCGCGCCCATCCTCGGGGTCGCGGCGATATTCTTCGAAGCCGAAGCTGCCGTCGTCGCGGCAGAAAATATCTGTGCAATGCTCGCCCGAAGAATTGAGGATCGAGTCGACCACGCGCGGTTTCACCACGGTGCGAACCATCATCACCTCGTCGACCTCGACGCCCAGCCGGATGCGCATCTCCTCGCCGCCGGCCGTGAAGCCGAGACGCTCGAGGAGCCGGGTCGAGCGCACGTTCGCGCGTTTGGCAACGGCGGTGAACAGAGTGACCCGGTATCGAGCGGAAAGCTCGCGCATCATCGTCGCGACCGCCTGGCGCGCGAGGCCTTTCCCCCAATGGGCGCTGGCGAGCTCGTAGGCGATGCCGGCGCTGCCGTCGGCACGCACTGTGGCCTGCACATAGCCCACGAGACCTGTTCCCGGAACGCGAATCACCCAGTTCAACCATTGCTCGCGACCGTCGGCCGAGCGGCGCGACTCGAGCTTCTCGAAGCGCGTGCGCAACCACTCGAGCGAAGCGGGCGGCGCATTCTCGTACTCGTAGATCCGCGGGTCGCTCAGCACCGCGAACATTTCTGCAGCGTGCGTCGCGGTCTGCGGCTCCAGCGTGACGTCGAGAAGCGCCTCGAGCCCCTTCACCGCCCCAGGAGCACCACGGCGATGGCGGCGATGGCGGCGAGGGCGACCAGCGCATACACCGCCCCCATGGATCGGATGCGCGCCCGGACGAATTCGCCGAACATGCGGAACGGGACGGACGCGAATTCGCGGCCGCACGACGGGCAATGATCGAGAGCGGCGGCATTGAGCCGCGCATTCACGATGAGACGCTCGGGACCGTAGAGCATGCGGCCGCGCAGGCCCTCCAATCCGAATGCCCTGCCGTCGTCGAAAGCGAAATGGCACGAGGGGCACTGGGTGCGGGACATGGCGGCGCTCCTTCGACAGCTGATGAACCATTATGAACCCGATCGCGCGCGATTTCAGCCCGCCAGGGATTGAGCAGGAGCCTATGCGCCGCGATGATCGCGTCGCGCCGCGCGGGAATCGTGACGTACTCCACGCGCGCCCAGCGATCGCCGAGATTCGCGTACCACGGCGAGAGCACGTTGCCCGATTGCCCGGTGGAATGCATGTAGCGCGAGCGGTCAAGGTCGGCCAGGTCGTAGATCGCGCGGAGGCTCGGCGCATGGCGGTTGGCGAAGGGGCGCTCGTTGTCGCGGATGGTGATGCCGCCAACGTCGACCGAGTAAGAATCGCCCGGCGAGCGCGGCGCCACGTTGAAGAGATGCGCGATGAAGGGCACTACGCCGAACGGCCGGTGGTCACCCGCGGCGGCGTGCGCCGCACCCCAATTCCATGAGTGCGCTTCTCCGTAGCGGTGGCCGAGGTCCGCCGCGGCGAGGTCGAAGGCCCTCGCGGCCATCATCGCGCAGGTCTCCCGCTCCGCGGTCCTCACGTCGTCGCACCAGCTCTCCTGGCCGCCCTTCAGCACGTTGAGCATGAAGGCCGCGCGCAGCTCCCAGCTCTCGGCGAACAGGTCTCCCAGCTCGTCGGCGTATACGAGCCGCGAAAGCTCGCGATACCACGCTGTGAAGGCAAGCGGCGCCGCGGCGTCCATCTTCATGTCGCCGTTCCACCCGGAAAGGAGCGCCTGCGCCTTGCGGCCCCCGTCCGTCGCCGGGTGCACCGAGGTAGCCAGCGGCAACAGCTCTCGCGCCAATCGCGACAGAGTATCGCCCTGCATGCGCGCGAAGGAATCGAGAGAATGCTTCGGGGTGGCGGCGAGCATCTCCTCGATACGGTCGGCGCGATACGGCGGGAACCAGTCCACCGAAACGAACGGCTTGTAGCCCGGCGGCGTGATCTTGTTGTTGGCGGTGACAATCGATCCCGTGGGCGGATCGGCGACCTGCGGCATCTCCTCGAAGGGGAGGAAGCCCTGCCAGTCGTACTTCGCGATCCATCCCGGCACGGGCACCCGGCCCATCGCCTCGTTGTCGGCACTCCTCACCGGAAGCCGCGCCGGCGCGATCATTCCGATATGCCCCTCGCGGTCGGCGTACACGATGTTCTGGTGCGGCGCGGTGAGGTAGCGCAGCGCCGCCATGAGCGAGGGCACGTCGCGCGCCGCGTTGAGCGCGAAGCCCGCGCGCGCCACGGTGCTCTCCTCGGTGAGGGCGGCCCACGCGAGCGCGAGCACATGGCCGTCCGGGGCTGCCGTCGCCGCGCTCTTCACCACGTCGGAGATCACCGGCCCGTGGCGCGTGGTGCGCACGACGATGCGCCGCTCCTCGCTCCCCACGCGGATCACTTCCTCGCGCTTCTCGAACTTCGCGGTGCCGCTGGGCGTGACGTAGCTCGCCGCGTCCCCCGGCGCGGTCTTCTCGACGAAGAGATCCTGCGTGTCGCTGTTGGTGGTCGTGAACGTCCACGCGAGGTTGTCGTTGCGCCCCAGCACGATGAACGGCACGCCGGGGAGCGTCCCGCCGATCACGTTGCCCTCGGACGTGGAGACGTGCGCGAGGTACCAGAGCGACGGCGCCTGCAATCCGAGGTGCGGGTCGTTCGCGAGGAGGGGCTTGCCGGTCTCGCTGCGATCGCCCGACACCACCCAGTTGTTCGAGCCGATCGCCTCCTCGTGCGGCGGCGTGGCGGCGAGGAGCTTGCCCGCGAGCGGCTCCAGCTCGACGTACAGCGCGTGGAAATCCGGCACCGGCGGCTCGGTATCACCCGGATAGGGCGGCAGGAACTGCGCGGCGCGCTCCGGGCCCAGCTTCGCCGCGAAGCGCACGCGCGCGAGCTCGCTCCTCCAGTTGGAAGAAAGGTCCCACGCCATGACGAAGAGCCAGCCCATGGTGTCGGCGGGCTTCCAGCGCGCGGGCTTGATGCGGAAAACCTGGAACTCGACGGGGAGCACCGGATCGGCGTCGAGGACGGCGTTCACCCCGGCCGCATACGCCTCGAGGTTCGCGAGCGTCTCGGGGTCGAGGCGCGCGACGACACGCTCCGAAATCCGCGCGATGCCAAGCGTGCGCATCAGGCGATCGACGTCGTAGGCGCGCTCGCCGAGGAATTCCGCGAGCCGGCCCTGCGCGATACGCCGCTGGAATTCCATTTGCCAGAGGCGATCCTGCGCGTGCACGTAGCCCATCGCGAACCAGCCATCGCGCGCGCCCTTCGCGAAGAGGTGCGGCACGCCCTCCGGGTCCCGCACGATCTCCACTGCGTGCTCCAATGCCTTCGCCGTGACTTCGCCGTCGAGGCGCGGCAGCGAGCGTTGCATCCACGCCCAGGCGAGCACCGCCGCGACCAGGATGAGCGCGACGAAGGCGAGCGCGATTCGTACGACGACTCTCATGGGACCCTTGGTCGTGCGCCGCGCGCTGCGCAGCTAGGGCGACTGCTTCGGCGGCCCGCCGCCCGACTCCACCGATACGAAGACTCCGCCCTGGTATCGCTCGGCGAGCGCGCCGCTCGAAGGCGGCTCCTTCTTGAGGAGCTCATCGGCGAATTCCTCCGCGTCGTCGACGGGGCGATAGCCCAGGCGCTCAGCGTTGGAGTTGTCGTACCAGCTGCGCTTGTTCCCGGAGACGCCGTAGACGATCTCGAAGCGGATGTCGGGATGGTCGATGCCGATCGCCACCAGCTGTGCGAGGTCCCGCGGCGAGATCCAGATCGAAAGGCGGCGCTCATCCGCGGGCTGCGGGTTCACGTTGCCGATGCGCATGTTGAAGACTTCCATGCCGTACTTGTCGCTGTAGAGGCTGCCGATCGCCTCGCCGAACACCTTCGACACTCCGTAGCGGCTGTCGGGCCGCGGATAGACCGTGTGGTCGATGGTCTGGTCGCGGCGGTAGAAGCCCACCGCGTGGTTGCTGGTGGCGAAGAGGATGCGCTTCACGCCACTCCTCCGCGCGGCCTCGAACACGTTGTAGGTTCCGACGATGTTGGCGGGAAGGATCTGCTCCCACGATCCCTCCACCGAGAATCCGCCGAGGTGGACGATGGCATCGACGCCCTTCGCCGCCTTCTCCATGTCGGCGAGGCTCGAGATGTCGCCAGCGATGAATTCCTCGCCGGCCGCGACGTTGCCGATCCGGTGGATGTCGGAGAGGCGCAGCTTGTAGCGGCCGGCGAGCTCGCGGCGCAGGTGCGTGCCGACGTCGCCCGCGGCACCGGTGATGAGGACGGTCTTCAAGCGAGCCTTTGCAGGCGCGTGGCCTGCGCGGTGTTGACGGCGCCGGCGGGTGCGCGCCCCTTCAGGATTTCGGCCACTTGCGCCACGGTCTCGAGCGCCTGGTGCTCGATGGCCTGCGGCGTGAGGCCGCCCACATGCGGCGTGGCGATCACCTTGGGGTGGCGCGCGAGCGCGGGCGTGGGCATCTGGTCAGGATCGCGACCCACATCGATGGCGGCGCCCGCGAGGCGGCCCGAGTCGAGCGCGCGCGCAAGCGCCGCCTCGTCGACGAGGTTGCCGCGCGACGCATTGACGAACAGGGCACCGGGTTTCATGCGGGCGAACGCATCGTCATTCATCAGATTCTCCGTCTGCTCGTTAGCGATCGCGAGGCACACCAAATAGTCCGCGGCGGCGAGGAGGTCCTCGAAAGCCGCCTGCTCGATCCCCGCCTCCCCCACGCGCGCATGGGGGTCGCTCACCATCACGCGCATTCCGAACGCGGCGCCGATCGCCGCCACGCGCCGGCCGATGGCGCCGTAGCCGATCACGCCGAGGGTCGCACCGGCGAGCTGCCGTCCCATGGCCGCCGGGGGAACCCGGCCCGCGCGGTAGTCTGCCACCGCGCGCGAGACGCCGCGCGAGAGGTCCACGAGGAATCCAAAGATGAGCTCCGTCACCGCGGCGACGAATCCCGCGCTCGCACGCGTCACCAGGACGCCGTGCGCGCTGGCGGAGGCGACGTCCACGTTGCGGATGTCGACGGCGCAGCGCACGAACGCGACCAGCCCGGGGCTGCGTTCGAACACCACGCCCGCGCCGGGCGTGTTGCGGTCCGCGACGATGATGCTCGCGCCCTTCGCGGCCGCCACCAGGGAATCGCCGCCGAGCGGCGCGGCGCCTTCGTAGAGCCGCACCTCGCCCAACGCGCGCAGCCCGGAAAGGGCGCGCGGGCCGTAGTAGCTGGCGCGCATTTCCGGAGTGTGTGCGAGCAGGATCATGTGTGTATGATGCCCGACACTAGGAGGAGAAAACAATGAAACTTCGCGTCCCGGCACGAGGCCTCTCGATATCCCTCATTGCGGTGCTCGCCCTCGCGAGCCTGTCCCTGCAGGCTCAGCAAAAGGTGGTCTGGAAAGCAGCCGACGTTCATCCGACCGGCTACCCTACGGTGGAAGCCATCGAGCGCATGGGCAGGAAGCTCTCCAGCGCCACCAACGGGCGCATCTCGATCCAGATGTATCCCTCGATGCAGCTGGGCGGCGAGAAGGAGATGATCGAGCAGGCCCAGGTGGGAGCGCTCCAGATCGCGCGCATCTCCGTGGGCGCCATGGGGCCGGTGGTCGACGAGCTCAATGTCTTCAACCTGCCGTTCGTCTTCCGTGACGAGGCGCACATGCGCAAGGTGATCGATGGCCCGATCGGCGCGGAGCTCCTCGAGAAGATCAGCGCCAATCCCAATACCCGCATCGTCGCCCTCGGCTGGATGGACGCCGGGACGCGCAACGTCTACGCCAACAAGGCGATCACGAAGCCCGCGGACCTGAAGGGCATGAAGGTCCGCATGATGGGCAACCCCATCTTCGTCGAGACCATGAACGCCATGGGCGGCAACGGCATCTCCATGGGCTTCAACGAGCTCTACTCGGCGCTGCAGACGGGCGTCGTCGACGGCGCCGAGAACAACGAGCCGACGGTGCTCGCGCAGAACCACTTCCAGGTCGCCAAGGTGATGAGCCAGACCGGGCACCTCATCATCCCGGAGATCTTCGTGTTCTCGAAGCGCACGTGGGACACGCTCTCGAAGGAAGACCAGGCGCTGGTGCGCCGCTTCGCGCGCGAGACGCAGATGGAGGAGCGCCAGCTCTGGGACGAGAAGACCGCGAAAGCGACCGACGAGCTGAAGGCGAAGGGCATGAAGTTCGTGCCGGCCGACAAGGAGGCGTTCTACGCCGCGACGCAGCCGGTGCGCGACAAGTACGGATCGAAATACGCGAGCCTGCTGAAGCGCATCCAGGACACGCGCTGACCCGCGCGCCATGCGGGAGCTCTATGCCCGCCTGATGGCGCGGCTCTATCGCGCCTCGATCTGGATCGCCGGCATCGCGATCGTCGTCATGACGCTGGTGATCCCCTGGGGCGTCTTCACTCGCTACGTGCTGGGCACCGGCTCCGAGTGGCCCGAGCCCCTCGCGATCCTGCTCATGATCATCTTCACGTTCTTCGGCGCGGCGGCGTGTTATCGCGCCAACGCCCATATCTCGGTGGCGCTCTTCCGCGACATGCTTCCGCCGCCCGCTCGAGCGGCGCTCGCGATGGTGGTCGACTTGCTGATGGCCCTCCTCGCGCTCTTCATGATCGTGTGGGGCGCGCGGCTCGTTGAGGCCACCTGGCATCAGTCGATCGCGGAGTTCCCGTGGCTGCCGGTAGGCGCGAGCTACATGCCGCTCCCGCTGGGCGGCATCGTGACCCTCCTCTTCATCGTCGAGCACGCGTGGATCGGCCCGGCACGCGATCTCGCCGAGGCCCTCGCCGCCGACGCCGCGACCGAGCTCGATTGATGGACGCGTTCGTCCTCATCGGAACTCTCCTCCTCCTCATCGCGATCGGCATGCCGGTGGCCTATGCGCTGGGGCTCGCATCGCTCGCGGGGGCGGCGTGGGGCGATATCCCCTACGAAGCGGTGATGATCAAGATCGCCGAGGGGGTGAACCGCTTCACCCTCCTCGCGATCCCGTTCTTCGTGCTCGCGGGCGCCATCATGGCGGAGGGCGGGATGGCACGCCGCCTGGTGGGGCTCGCGTTCGTGCTGGTGGGATGGATCCGCGGCGGGCTCGCGCTCGTGAACATACTCGCTTCCAGCTTCTTCGGCTGCATCTCCGGCTCGTCGGTCGCCGACACCGCGTCGATCGGCACCGTGATGATCCCGCAGATGGTGAAGGCGGGCTATCCGCGCGTCTTCGCCACCAACGTCACCATCTGCGGCTCGGTGCAGGCGATCCTCATCCCGCCCTCGCACAACGCGGTGATCTACGCGCTGGCGGCGGGCGGCACGATCTCGATCGCGCATCTCTTCATCGCGGGTGTGTTCCCGGGGCTGCTGCTCGGCGCGTCGCTCGTCGTGCTGTGCCTCATCATCGCGAAGCGCGAGAACTTTCCCAAGGGCGAGCGCGTGCCGTTTCGCCAAGCGCTGCGCATCGCGGCCGATGCGCTCTGGGGCCTGGGCACGATGATCATCATCCTCGGCGGAATCCTGAGCGGAGTCTTCACCGCAACCGAATCGGCGGCGGTGGCGTGCGTCTACGCCTTCCTCGTGACGATGTTCGTCTATCGCGACTATCGGTGGAGCGAGCTCCCGCACCTGGTGCACCGCACCGTGAAGACCGTGGCGATGGTGATGATCCTGATCGGCTTCGCCTCCGCGTTCGGCTACATGCTCGCCATCATGCAGCTCCCCGCGAAGCTCACCGCGTTCTTCCTCACCGTATCGAACAACAAATACGTGGTGCTGTTCCTCATCAACCTGCTGCTGCTCTTCCTCGGCACGCTCATGGACCTCGCGCCGCTCCTCCTCATCTGCACGCCCATCCTCCTGCCGGTGGTGCGGGCGCTGGGCGTCGATCCCCTGCACTTCGGCATGATCATGATGGTGAACCTCGGCATCGGCCTGGTGACCCCGCCCGTGGGCACCACGCTCTTCGTGGGCTGCGCGATCGGCAAGATCACCATCGAGCAGTCCATGAAGGGCATCTGGCCGTTCTACGGCGCGATGCTGGTGACGCTCGCGATCGTGACCTACGTGCCGGCGGTGTCGATGTGGCTCCCCTCGCTCTTCAAATTCTGAGCGGACGCGCTCAAACCACGGTCGCCGTACCGCCTCCGTCCACCGTCACTACTGCGCCGTTCACGTAGCTCGCGCGCTCCGAGGCGAGGAACACCACCACGTCGGCGATCTCGCTCGATTCCGCGAAGCGGCCCATGGGATGTTGCTTCGTCCGCAAAGCGAGCGTTTGCTCCGGCGTGGATCCGCTCGCGCGCGCATCCGCCGCGATCCCTTCCTGCAATCGCTCGGTGAGGGTGGAGCTCGGGTTCACCGCGTTCACGCGGATCCCCTTCGCCGCGAAGGCGTTGCCCAACCCCGCGCTCGCGAGCATCAATGCGGCGTTGGCCGCGCCGCCGGGGAGATGGATCGGGGAAGCCTGCTTGCCGCCGGTACCCACCACGTTCACGATCGCGCCCCCGCCACGCTTCACCATCTGCGGCAGGATCGCGTCGATCGCGTGGATGTAGGTGAAGTACTTGGCCTGCATCGCCGCCTGCCAGTGCGCCGCGGTCAGTTCATCGGGCGGCGTTCGGTTGGCGGCGCCGGCGCTATTCACGAGCACGCCCGCGGGCCCGAGCTTTTCCTCGAACGCGCGCGCCATGTTGCGCGCCTCCTCGACATTGCGAAGGTCCACGGCGATCGCGAGTACGTTGTGCCCTTCGCCGCGCAGCGTGGCGACGGCGCGATCGAGGTTCTCCTTGCTGCGCGAAGCGATCGCGACGCGCGCGCCTTCAACGGCGAACGCCCGTGCGCACGCGAGCCCGATCCCCTTGCTCCCGCCGGTCACGAGCACCGCGACGTCTTCGAGGCCGAGGTCCATCAGGGCGCCTGCTCGGACGGATCGAAGTCGAGCTCGACCTTCGCGCCCATGGGGTCGTGGCAGAAGATCTGCCAGATGCGCGTGCCCACCTGCTGGCGCAGCGCGAACTCCACGCCCTTCGACTTCAGTCGCGCGGCGGTCCCCTTGAGATCGGTGGCGCTGAAGGCCATGTGGTCGATCACGCCGGCGCGCTGCGACGAGAGCTTCGCCGAGGACACGTGCAGGATCGGTTGTCCCCCGGCGTAGAGCCACGCGCCCGGAAATCCCAGCTGCGGGCGATCGCCTTCGCTGAGGCCGATCACGTCGATGTAGAAACGCCGCGTCGCCTCGACGTCGTCGGTGAGGACGTTGAAGTGGTTCATTCCCGCGATCGCCATGGCTCCTCCTTGATCGTGATGCGCCACAGGGTGCGCGGATCGCCCGGATCCGTGAGCGGTGCGGCGTGCAGCAATTGCGCATTGTCCCAGACGATGACGTCGCCCACCTGGTAATCGTGGGTGTGGCGATAGCGCGTCTGGGTCGCGTGCACCTTCAGCTGGTCGAGGAGGTCGATCGCCTCGCCATCATTCATCCCCTCGATCGCGAACGAGCTCCCCGAGACCGCGTAGAGTGCCTTCCTGCCGGTGCGCGGGTGCGGCCGCGCGATGCGGTGGCGCACCCACGTCACCTTCCTCTTCTGCGCCTCGCTCAATCGCGAGGCCGCGGTGCGCGAGCTCTCGCCCAAGTCGTCGCGGTTGCCGTAGTGGTGGCGTGCGACCAACGGGTCGATGCGTCCGCGCGTCTCCTCGGCAAGCTCCTCGTAGGCGCGCGTCTGGTTCGCGAACGTGGTGCCTCCCTTCGCGCGCGGCACCTGCAGCGCGTAGAGGATCGTGCAGCGCGCCGGCACCTCGAGATAGGAATAGTCGCTGTGGAAATAGGACCCGGCATCGGCGAGGCCCGTGGGCTTGCCGTCCCGCACCACGTTCGAGAGGACGAGGATGTTCGGGTCCCCGGGGTGGTGGAAGGTGTCGATCACGTGCGGCTCCGGCGCTCCCCACCGGCGCCCGAAGGCCGCGAACTGCGCCGGGTCCAGCTTCTGCCGGGGAAAGACGATGAAACAATGCTCGTGCAGCGCCGCTTCCACTTTCTCGAACGTCTCCGCGTCGAGCGGCCGCGCCAGCTCCACGCCCGTGATGCGCGCGCCGAGGACGTCCGACAGGGGATGGAGGGTCACCGAAAGTCATCCATGCATCACTCCCTACAACCCAGCCGCAAGGAATCCCCCGTCCACGCGGATGGTCTCGCCGGTGACGAAGGACGACGCGTCGGAGGCGAGGTAGATCGCCGCCCCCACCATGTCATCGGCCTCCCCGAAGCGCGCCATGGGAGTACGCGCCAACGCGCGCTCCTTGCGCTCGGGCGACATCTTGTCGCGGTTCAAGTCGGTGATCACGAAGCCGGGCGCGATGGCGTTCACGCGCACGCCGCGCCCCGCCCACTCGCTCGCGAGCGTCTGCGTGAGGTTCACCACTGCCGCCTTGCTCAGGCCGTAGATCGCGCTCCTCGGCCATCCGCGGTACGACGCGAGCGAGCCGATGTTGACGATCGCGCCCTTCCCGCGCGCGAGCATGTGGCGCCCGACCTCGGTGCACGAGAAGAAGACGCTCTTCAGATTCGTGTCGATGATCGAGTCCCAGTCCGCCGCCACGAACTCCTCCGCCGGCTTCAGCGTCGTGGTGCCCTGGCATGTGACCAGGATGTCGATGCGGTCGTGGTCGGAAAGCGTGGCGGCCACGAGGCCACGCAGCTGCACGAGGTCGCTCACGTCGGCGCGATATCCATGGGCGTCGCCCGCCTTCGCGAGCTGGGCCATGGCCGCGTCGAGCTTCGCGGCATTGCGCCCCGCGACCGCGACCGTCGCGCCCGATCCCAGGTATCCCGCGGCGATCGCCTTGCCGATGCCGCTCGTCCCGCCGATCACGAGCGCGACCTTGCCGGCGAGGCTGAAGGCGTCGGCCATGGTCACTTCAGGAGCTCGGGCGCGACGAGCCTGGGAAGGATCAATGGGATCTCGGGCCAGATGATGATGGCGGCGAGCATGGCGAGCATCGGCGCCAGCATGATCATCGTGTCCCTCAGCGCGAACCTGACCGGCACCTTGGCGACCGAGCAGCAAATCATCAGGCACAGGCCGTAGGGCGGCGTCACCAGCCCGAAGGCGAGCGAGATGATGCCGATGATCGCGAAGTGGATGGGATTCATTCCGACCGATGCCGCGAGAGGCTGCAGGATGGTGCCGAAGATGATGATCGCCGGGATCGCGTCGAGGAAGCAGCCGACCACGAGGAACACGAAGGCGATGAAGAACCCCGCCTGCGTGATGCCCATTCCCCACGTCGAGACGTTCTCGAGGAGCGCGCGCGGGATCTGGTAGTAGGCGAGAAGCCAGCCGAATGCCGAGGCCGTCCCGACGCAGAAGAGCGCGATGGAGGCGAGCCGCCCGGTGTCGGCGAGCGCCGTGTAGATCTGCTTCAGGTTCAGCTCGCGGTAGATGAAGACCGAGAGCACCAGCGTGTAGAGCACCGCCACCGCGGCCGACTCGGTGGGCGTGAACCAGCCGAGCAGCACGCCGCCCACGATGATGAAGGCGGTGAGCAACGCGGGAATCGAGATCCATGCCGAGTAGAAGAACTCCTTCAGTGTGGCGCGCGGGTACACAGGATAGTTGTAGATCTTCGCGTAGACGTGCACGGTCACCATCTGCGCGAGCGCGATGAGCAGCCCGGGAAGGAATCCCGCCAGGTACATCGCGCCGATCGAGGTCGAGATCACCCCGCCCCACACGATCATCAGGATCGACGGCGGGATGATCACCGCGAGCACCGCGGACACGGCAGTGATCGCGATGGAGAATGACAAGCCGTAGCCCTCTTTCACCTGCGCATCGATGAAGATCTTGCTCTGGCTCGCGGCATCCGCGGTCGAGGAGCCCGAGATCCCCGCGAAGAAGACCGAGAGCACCACGTTGATCTGCGCGAGCGCGCCGGGGAAATGGCCCACCATCGAGCGCGACAGGCGCACCAGGCGGTCGGTGACGCCGCCGGCGTTCATGAGGCTCGCCGTCAGCAGGTAGAACGGCACCGCGAGGAGGATGAACGAGTTGTAGGCCTTGAAGGTCTCGTTGAAGAGCATCATCGGCGAGAGCCGCGGCTCGATGACGAGGCTCGGAAGGCACGCGAGCCCGAGCGCGAAACCCACCGGAACCCGCACCGCGACCAACGCGAAGAACGTGCCGAAGAGGACGATCGCCGCCATCCCCGGCGTGAGGGCGGCGGACATCATCGGGCAGCCCTCCCCTTCACGACCCGCCACGCATCGACGAACGATTCCCCGAGGAAGAGCACCCAGACGATCCCGGTGACCGGCCATGCCATGAAGATGTACGTCATCGGCAGGTCGGCAAGCTCGGAAGTCTGGTCCCAGCCGAAGCGCACGAACTGCACGCCCCACCAGACGAACACCAGCGCGAAGGCGAGCACGAAGACGTTGGCGACGATCTGCAGGAAGGCCGTGGGGCGCGGCGCCATCTCCGGCCACACGTCGACCAGGAAGTGCGTGCCCTCGCGCACCGCGACCATCGCGCCCAGCATGATCATCCAGATGAAGAGGAAGCGCGACAGCTCCTCGGTCCAGATCCATGACGGGATCAGCGCCGTGTAGCGCGAGATGATCTGCAGCGTGACCGGGATGATGAGGATCCCCACGCTGGCGACCATCAGCCAGGTGAGGAGCCGGTGAAGCCCCTCGAGGATGGGCTTCACCCTAGCGAACGGCGTTGATCTTCTGGAATATCGCGTCGGCGCCGATTTCCTTCGCGTAGTCGGCCATCACCGGGTCCACCAGCTTCTTCATCTGCGCGCGGTCGGTGAACTCGATGCGCTTGAGTTTCCCCGACTTCTCGAGCGCCTCGAGCTTCATCGCGTCCTCGGAAGATTCGACCTGGCGCCCATACGCGCCGGCTTCCTTGCCCGCCTTGATGATGGCGGCCTGAAGGTCGGCGGGGAGCGTGCGGAAGGTCTTGCCCGAGAAGCAGATCGGCCGGATGGTGATCGCGTGCTGCGTCATCGAGAGGTTCGGCCCTACCTCGTAGAACTTCATCTGCTCCACGCCCGCGGCCTCGTTCTCGCCCGCGGCGATGACGCCGTTCTGGATCGCGTTGTAGACCTCGTTGTAGGCGATCACCGTGGGCGACATGCCGACCGCGCTGAACGTCCTGCTCCAGATGGGCGCGCCCTGCACCCGCACCTTGAGGTTCTTCATCTCGGCGAGGTTGCGCACCGGCTTGTTCACGAAGATGTTGCGCGTGCCGCCGCCCGCGTAGCCGATCAGCATCACGTCGGCCTTCTGCGCGATCTCGTCGGCGATCGGCTTCAGGAGATCCTGGTCGAGCACCTTGTTCCAGTGGTCGAGATCGCGGAAGAGGAACGGCGCGTCGATGAAGGGCGCGGCTTTCGAGAAAGTCGACATGTGCGCGGGCGAGACGATGCCGTAGTCCACCGCCTTGCCCTGGTTCATGTAGGCGAAGTAGTCCTTCTCGAGGCCGAGCTCGCTATTCTTGTGCAGGACGAAATTGATCGGCTTGCCGTAGTACTTCTTCACCAGCTCCTCGAAGCGCACCAGTGCCTTGGTGAAGGCGTGGTCGTCGGTGAACTGCGAGGCCCCGTGAAGGGTGATGGTTTGGGCGGCGGCCGGCAACGAGAGCAACGCCGCGACCAGGTACGGAACAATGCGCTTCATGGCAACTCCTCCTCAGGGTAACGGTGCGGTCTTGAGCACTTCTTCGAATGTCGTTATGCCTTGGGCAACCTTGGTGGCCCCGGAGATGCGCAGGGGCCGCATGCCGCCCTTGTAGGCCGCCTGCGTGAGGGCGACCACGTCGGTCTGCGCATTGATGAGGCGCTTGATGTCGCGCGTGACCTGCATGATCTCGTAGATGCCGACGCGGCCCATGTAGCCGGTGTTGCGGCACTCGAGGCAGCCCACGGGCCGGAAGATGGTCTGGGGCGGCGGCGCCTTGAAGGGTGCGCAAACCGAATCCCACAGCAGGATCTCCTCTTCGCGCTTGAAGGGCGCCTGCTCCTTGCAATGCGGACAGAGGGTGCGCACCAGGCGCTGCGCCATGATGCCGATAAGGCTCGAATTCAGCAGGTACGCCGGCGCGCCCAGATCGAGGAGGCGCGTGATCGAAGACGGCGCGTCGTTGGTGTGCAGCGTCGAGAGCACGAGGTGGCCGGTGAGGGCCGCTTGAATGGCCATGTCGGCGGTTTCATGGTCACGGATCTCGCCGATCATGATGATGTCCGGATCCTGCCGCATCAGGGCCCGCACGCCGGCCGCGAAGGTGAGATCGAGCTCGGTTTGCACCTGGAGCTGGTTCACGCGCGGATCGATCATCTCGATCGGGTCCTCGATGGTGCAGACGTTCACTTCCGGCTGCGCGAGCTGCTTCAGCGTCGTGTAGAGCGTGGTGGTCTTGCCCGAGCCGGTGGGCCCGGTGACGAGCAGGATCCCGCCCGGCTGCTTGATGAGGTTCTGCCAGACGGTATGCTCGTCCTCGGTGAAGCCCAAATCCTTGAAGTCGCGCAGCAGCACTTCGGGATCGAAGATGCGCATCACGAGCTTCTCGCCGAACGCGGTGGGGAGCGTCGACAGGCGCAGCTCGATCTCCTCGCCATCGGGCATGCGCGTCTTGATGCGCCCGTCCTGCGGGCGGCGCTTCTCCATCACGTCCATGCGCCCGAGGATCTTGATGCGCGCGGTCATCGCCACCATCACCGAGAACGGCACCTGGTAGACCTCGTGCAGCACGCCGTCGATGCGGAAGCGCAGCATGCCGACTTCGCGCTTGGGCTCGAGGTGGATGTCGCTCGCGCGCTGGTCGAAGGCGTATTGCCACAGCCAGTCGACGAGGTGGACGATGTGGTGGTCGTTCGCGTCGAGGGTGCGCCCGGCCTTGCCGAGCTCCACCAGCTGCTCGAAGTTCGACAGGCCCGAGGCCTGCACGCCCGAGGCCTCGGCGCGCTTCATGCTCTTGGCGAGGTTGAAGAACTCGCCCTGGTAGCGCTCGATGTCGACCGGGTTGGAAAGAACGCGCTTGATGTTCAGGCGCAGCATCGACGACAGCTCGGCCTCCCAGGCCGTCATGAACGGCTCGGCGACCGCGATGGTCACGTCCTTGCCGCTCACTTCCACGGGGAGGATGCTGCGCTGCTTGGCGTAGTCGGACGACATCACCGCGGTGACCGCCTTCAGGTCGATCTTGAGCGGATCGATGTGATAGAACGGGATCTTCAGCCGCGCGCTCAGCCACTCGGTGAGCACCTGCGCCGTGAGCGGCCCGCCAGGGGCCTTGGCCGAGCGCAGCCGCGCCTCGCCGATGACGATCGCCGGGTGCCGCAGCCCCGGGCGCCCCGCCATGCGCGCATCCGAGACCAGCTTGGCCGCGGCGGCCGCGTCCATCATCCCGTCCTCGACCAGCCAGTCGACGACATCCTTCAGCGAAAGCTTGCGATCGGAGGCTTTGGTAGGTGCGGCGGTTGCCATCCGGCGATTATGCCGAAAACTGGTGTCAGGTACGAATTGCTAGGCGACGAAGGCGGCGATGGCGACGTAGTGCGCGGCGCTTCCGCCCATGACGAAGAGATGCCAGATTCCGTGGAAATGGCGCACGCGCTCGTCGAAAAGGTAGAAAACGATGCCGCCGGTATAGAGCAGCCCGCCTCCCACGAGCCACGCCATTCCATTCCATGCGAGCGCGTGGAAGAGGGGCGACAGGGCGACCACCGCGAGCCAGCCCATGAGGACGTAGATCGCGAGGGAGGTCGCGCGCGCGCCCTGCGCGAGCCAACACTCCTGCACGATGCCCACCACGGCAAGCGCCCACACCGCGCCGAAGAGCGACCATCCCCACGCGCCGTGCAGGGTCACCAGCGCGAATGGCGTGTACGTCCCCGCGATCAGCAGGTAGATCGAGCAATGGTCGAGCCTGCGGAAAACCGGCTTCGCCCGCCCGCGTGAGCCATGGTAGAAGGTCGAGGCGAGGTAGAGCAGGATCAGGGTGGAGCCGTAGACCGAGAAGCTCACGATGCGCCATGGGTCGGCCTTCAGCGCGGCGAGGACCACCAGGACGCTGGCCCCTGCGAGAGCCAGCACCGCACCGGCCATGTGCGTGTATCCGTTGAACCGCTCGCCGTGATCCACGCTAGGCCGGCGCCACTTCGCCCATGAGATGGTCGAGGAGCTCGGCCACCGGGCGTATCGCGTCGCCGAAGGGCAGCGGCTCCGAGCCGCGGAAGAAGAGACCTTTCTTCACGTCGCCGTGCAACGCGTGCGAAAGACGCGTCGCGATGCAGAATTGGCCGGCGGCGGCGATCCCGTCGCGAAGCCCGCATGCGGTGAGGCATTCCGCGCCCGGGACGCAGCGGCGCGGATCGGCCTTGGCGTGGGACTGCAGAGCCGTCTCTCGCCGAAGATAGTTGCGCAGCCACGGCGTGGCCACCGCCCGCGCGGGCAAGCCCGCGACGCTCATGAAGGTCACGATGTCCTCGGGCTTCGCCTCCGCGAGGACTTGCTTGAAGCGCGGATCCGCGTCGCCCTCGACGCAGACGGCGAACGCCGTGCCCGCCTGCACCGCGGAAGCGCCCATCGCGAGAAGCTCGCGCACCTGCTCGTGGCTGCTCACGCCTCCCGCCGCGATGATGGGAATCGCCTCGCGCGCGAGGCCAAGGCCGTCGAAGACGCCGAAGACCGCCTCGAGGACGCGTGCGAAGTCGTACTTGGGATCGCTCACCTCGGTGAGGCGCGTGGCGCCGAGGTGCCCACCCGCGAAGCCGGGATGCTCGATCACGATCGCGTCGGGAAGCCGGTTCTTGCGCATCCACTTGCGCAGCACGATGCTCACGCCGCGCGCTTCCGAGAGGATCGGCACGAGCGCGACACCGGGGAAATCCGCGGTGAGGTCGGGCAGGTCGAGCGGAAGCCCCGCGCCCATCACGATCGCGTGCGCCCCGGACTCGCAGCTTTGGCGCACGTATTCGGCTTGCAGGCTCACGGCCTTCATCACGTTGACGGCGATCGCACCGCGGCCTTCCGAGAGCGTGAGCGCGGCGCGCACCTCGCGGTCGAGCGCGACGAGGTTCACGCGATCGATCGCCTCCTTATCGCGCGAGCCTTCGCTTTGCGCAAGGAGGTCGGGGTGGTGCTGGCGCAGCTCGACGCTCGAAATCGTGCCCATCGCCCCGAGGCGCGCGACGCTCCCGGCCAGGCGGTGCGCCGAGACGCCCACGCCCATCCCGCCCTGCACGATGGGAAGAAGCCTGCGCCCGCGCAGCTCCCAATCGGGGAGCCGGGCCTCCATTGCCATAAGGGATGCTCCGCGTCGAATCGAATCGATGACGTATCACAAGGATAGTCGCGGCCCGCAGCGGGGGCTTTGATCCGCGTCAAAGCGCCGGAACAGAAGGTGCATAAAATTTACATCTATAAAAGGCACACACAATAGGGAAAACGCCATGCAACCGACCCGCAGACTGTGGCAAACGCTGGCCGTCGTCTTCTTCGCTTCGTTCGCCGCGCTCGGATGGCTGGGGCGCGAGATCTACCTGAAGGCTCCGCCGATCGCCAACGTGAAGACCTCCGAAGGCGCGACGCTCTACAGCGCCGGGGAGATTCAGGAGGGGCAGCGCGCCTGGCTCGCCGCCGGCGGCCAGCAGTGGGCACCGTGTGGGGCCATGGCAGCTACGTCGCGCCCGACTGGTCGGCCGACTGGCTGCACCGGGAGGCTACCGAATACCGCGATATCCGTTCCACCGTCATGTACGGGCGGCCGTATGCCAAGCTCGCCTTGCAACAACGCGGCTCCGTCGACGCGATCGTGAAGGATGAGCTGCGCGCCAATACGTACGATGCCGCGACCAACACGATCACGGTGACGCCGCAGCGCGCGCTCGCGATCGCCAACGTGCAATCCCACTACACGGCGCTATTCGGCGACGATCCCGGCCTCCAGGCCGATCGCGAGCGTTACGCCATGTCGGACAACGCGCTCCCGCGCGCCGAGGATCGCAAGGCGCTCGCCGGCTTCTTTTTCTGGTCCGCGTGGGCCGCCTCGACCGACCGCCCGGACGACAAGGGCCTCTCGTACACAAGCAACTGGCCGCACGAGCCGCTGGTCGGCAACACGCTTCCGGCGAGTGCCGCGATGTGGTCGATCGCGAGCATCATCCTGCTGCTGGGCGCCATCGCCGCGATGGTCTGGTATTTCAACGCCCACGCCGAGGAGCCGGACCCGAAGGTCCCGGAGCGCGATCCGCTCGTGAACGCGGTAGCCACGCCTTCCATGAAGGCAACTCGCAAATACTTCTTCATCGTGATCGCGCTCATGCTGCTGCAGATCGTGATGGGTGTGGTGACCGCGCACTACGCGGTCGAGGGCCGCTCCTTCTTCGGCTTCCCGCTCGCCGACCTGCTTCCCTACACCACGAGCCGCACCATCCATACGCAGATGGGCGTCTTCTGGATCGCGACCGCATGGCTCGCGACCGGCCTCTACATCGCCCCGCTCCTTTCGGGGCATGAGCCGCGGTTCCAGAAGATCGGCGTGGATATCCTCTTCTACGCGCTGGTCGCGATCGTGCTGGGCTCCACCGCGTTCGGCTGGATCGGCACGCTGCAGCGCCAGGGCTTCGACTTCACGTTCTGGCTCGGCAACCAGGGGCTCGAGTACACGAGCATGGGCCGCGTGTGGCA
>JBBRQA010000022.1:0-25675 GCA_038227085.1 Burkholderiales bacterium
ACGAATCGAAGGAGCACCTCATGGTGACCCCAAAGAAACTTCTCCTCGCCGCCGTCGCGACGACCCTCGCCGGCTTCGCCCTGCCCTCTTTCGCCGACGAATACTACGACGTCGCCCCGCCCCACCGCCGCGCCGAGAAGATGGAGCACCGCCAAGGCCACGTGTGGGTGCCGGGCGTGTACGAATGGCGCAACGGCAAGCATGAGTGGGTCGCCGGCCACCTGGTCGCCGAGAAGAGAGGCTATCGCTACGCGCCCGACCGCTGGGTCATGCACGACAACAACAAGTGGACCTACCAGCGCGGCGGCTGGAACCAGGACAGCGACGGCGACGGCGTCCCCGATCGCCTCGACAACCACCCGAACAACCCGAATCGCAAGTAATTCGACGCAGCACGACAGGCGGCGCGGAGTTTCTCCGCGCCGTTTCTCATGGCGCTTCGCTAGGCTACGCTGGAGCCATGACTCCCAGGACCATCAAGAGCCTGCATCCCGCGCATCGAGACGACATCGGCGACCTCACGACGCGGCGCCCGTTGCCGGGCCCGGAGGTCGAACAGGTGGACCCGTTCCTCTTCCTCAATCATCACGGGCCGCAGACATACGCTCCCGGAAACCGCGGCTTGCCATTCGGCCCGCATCCGCATCGCGGCTTCGAGACCGTCACCTTCATCCTCGCGGGCGAGCTCACCCACAAGGATTCCGGCGGCCATGAGAGCGTGATTCGCGCGGGCGGCGTGCAGTGGATGACCGCGGGCTCGGGGCTCGTGCACGCGGAGATCTCGCCGGAGGAATTCAAGAGGAGCGGTGGCCCGCTCGAGATCCTGCAGCTCTGGGTGAACCTGCCCGCGCGCCTGAAGATGACCAAGCCGCGCTACGTGGGCCTGCAGCGCGACCAGATCCCCGCGCTGAAGACGCCCGACGGCAAGGCGACCGTGAATCTCATTTCCGGCGAATGGAGCGGCACGAAGGGACCGATCGAGTCGTTGACCGGCGTCTTCATGAGCACGGTCGAGATGCCCGCGGGCGCTCGCGTGTCCTTCCCCGGCGTGAAGAGGCGCAGCGTGTTCCTCTATGTCGTGCGCGGACGCATCTCGATCGGCGGAAAGGACGTGGACCAGCACACGCTGGTGGAGCTCGGCGCGGACGGCGATACGGTGGAGATCGTTGCCACCACCGGTGCCGCGCTCCTCTTCGGCCATGCCGACGCGATCGGGGAGCCGGTGGTCTCCTACGGGCCCTTCGTGATGAACACGCAGGGCGAGATCGCGAGCGCGATCGCCGATTACCAGGCCGGGAAGTTCGGGCCCCTCTAGGTCTCGTCGCCGGCCGCACCGGCCGCAGCGCGCATCAGGCGATCGTTGACGGCTTCCCACTCGGGGGTCGTGGGCGGCGCCTCGACGAGAATGCGCTTGGCGCCCGACGCATCGAGCTTGCGCAGGTTGGCATAGAGCTCGTGGCCATAGCGCGCGGGATCGCTCCCCGCATCGATCCACGTCGTCACGCGCGCGTTGCGGGGCGCCTCGTGCAGCGCAAGCACCGCGGCATTGGTCATCGTGCGAACCTCCATGTCGAGCGCCCGCGTGCCCACCAGGCCCATCGCGGTGCGCGGCGCGTAGTGCGCGGCGAGCGTGCCGGAAGCGCGCGGCGCCTCGCCATCGCGATCGCGCGGATCGACCCCCATCACGCGCGCGATGGCATCGCGCGTGACCGCGCCGGGGCGCAGCAGCACCGGGGCCCCGCGCGAAAGGTCGACGATCGTCGATTCGAGCCCCACCTCACATGGCCCGCCATCGAGAATGAAGAGGCCGGCGCCGAACTCGTCGAGCACGTGCTCCGCGGTGGTCGGGCTCACGTGGCCGAAGCGGTTGGCCGAGGGGGCGGCGATCGCGCCGCTGCCGATCTTCGCAAATTCACGCAGCAGCTCCCGCGCCATGGGATGCGAGGGACAGCGCAAGCCGACCGTGTCCTGCGCGCCGGTAACGGCATCGTGGACGTGGCGCGCCCTCTTCACGATGAGGGTGAGCGGCCCCGGCCAGAAATTCTCGGCGAGCGCGAACGCCGCGGGAGGCACCTCGCTCCCCCATTCGCGCAGCGATTCGGCATTCGCCACGTGCACGATCACCGGATGGTCCGCGGGGCGGCCCTTCAACGCGAAGATTTTCGCGACCGCCGCCGGGTTCGCCGCGTCGGCGCCCAGGCCGTAGACGGTCTCGGTGGGAAATGCGACCAGCTCGCCGTCGCGCAGCAGCTTGGCCCCCTCCTCCACGAGCGGGGTCACGAAGCGTTGCGGCCGCAGCGCAGGCTGAGCGGCAGGGACACGACCCGGCGCTCGCTCTTGCCCCACACGGGCTCCATCGCAGCGTGCGCGAGCTCGAGGAAATCGGGCGCCACTTCGAGGTGACGCCGCGTCGCGGACCACGTGCCGGCATATTCGATGAGCTGTGCGAGCGTCCACGGCCTTTCGATGGAGAATTCGGGCGCCTCGACCGGCTCGAACGGAAACGCCTCGTCGCGATACCCGGCCCAGAGCTTCGCGTTCTGCGGCGGCCAGTGGGGCTTGAGCGGCGCGAGGAAATGTTCCTCGAAGGCGGCGTCGATCTCCGGCGTCACGTGATGGCGCGCATAGCCCCATGCGGCGATCAGCGCCCGCGGCTTCATCACGCGCTTGGCTTCGGCGTAGAAGCGTTCGGCGTCGAACCAGTGCAGCGCCTGCGCGACGCACACGGCGTCGAACGAGGCGCCCGGAAAATCGGTGCGCTCCGCGGGCTGCACCGAGTAGCGAACGCCGGGTGCGGCGATGGCGTTGGCGACCTGCTCCGCGCTGGCATCCGTGGCATCGACGTGCGCGAAGTGGCGCGACAGACCGAGCGCCGCCTGCCCGTTGCCAGTGGCGCAATCCCATGCCCGCTCCGGCGCGGGAGCCTCGCTCGCGATGAACGCGAAAAGCGCATCCGGGTACGTGGGCCCCGCGCGCGCGTAGAGGTCCGCGTTCTCGGAGAAGTGGTCGATGAATTCCACCGCTAATGCGCCTCTTCCCAGTTGAGCCCGACGCCCGCATCCACCACTAGCGGCACGTCGAGCTTCGCGACCCCCATCATGAGCTTTTCCACGTGGGGCTTCACGCGCTCGAGCTCGGCGTCGGGCACCTCGAGCACGAGCTCGTCGTGCACCTGCATGATGAGCTTGGTGGCCAGCT
This sequence comes from Burkholderiales bacterium, assembly GCA_038227085.1. Taxonomy (GTDB): domain Bacteria; phylum Pseudomonadota; class Gammaproteobacteria; order Burkholderiales; family Usitatibacteraceae; genus Usitatibacter. Next base: position 3,199 of record JBBRQA010000022.1, read on the forward strand.
TCTCGCTCTCGATCCAGGCCTGCACCTCGACCATCGCGAGCTTGATGAGGTCGGCCGCGGTGCCCTGCATCGGCGCGTTGATCGCCTGGCGCTCGGCGCCCTGGCGGCGCTGCATGTTCGACGAGCGGATATCGGGCAGCCAGAGCCTGCGTCCGAGCACCGTCTCCACGTAGCCGCGCTCGCGCGCTTCCATGCGCGTGCGCTCCATGTAGTTCGCGACCCCCGGATAGCGTGCGAAGTACTTGTCCATGTAGCTTGCCGCCGCGCTCCTCTCGATCGCGAGGTTCTGCGCGAGGCCGAAGGCGCTCATGCCGTAGATGAGGCCGAAGTTGATCACCTTCGCGTAGCGGCGCTGCTCGCTGGTGACCTCCTCGCGCGGCGTGTCGAACACCTCCGACGCGGTGTGGCGGTGCACATCCTCGCCGCGCGAGAAGGCCTCCACCAGGCTCTTGTCGCCGGACAGGTGCGCCATGATGCGCAGCTCGATCTGCGAATAATCCGCCGAGACGATCTTCGAGCCGGGCGGCGCGATGAACGCCTCGCGGATCCTGCGGCCCTCGGCGGTGCGCACCGGGATGTTCTGCAGGTTGGGATCGGTCGACGAGAGCCGTCCCGTCACCGCGACTGCCTGCGCGTAATTGGTGTGCACGCGCCCGGTCTTCGCGTGCACCATGCGCGGCAGCTTGTCGGTGTAGGTGCTCTTCAGCTTCGCGACGCCGCGATGCTCGAGGAGCGCCGCGCAGATCGGATGGTCGTTGGCGAGCTTCTCCAGCACTTCCTCGTCCACCGAAGGCGCGCCCGACGGCGTCTTCTTGATGGTCTTGAGTCCAAGGCGATTGAAGAGCACGTCGCAGAGCTGCTTCGGCGATCCGAGGTTGAACGGCCCGCCGCCCAGCTCGTGCGCCTTCTTCTCGAGGTCGAGCATTTTCTGGCCGAGCTCGTGTCCCTGGCGCTGGAGGAGCTGCGCGTCGATGAGGACGCCGTTCCTCTCCATCGCGAGGAGCACGCTCGCCACCGGGATTTCGATACCCGAATAGATGTACTCCAGCTTCGGGTCGGCGCTGATGCGCGGCAGGAGCGCCCCGTGCAGCTGCAGCGTCACGTCCGCGTCTTCGGCGGAATACTCGGTGGCGCGCTGGATGTCGACCTGATCGAACGGGATCTGGCCCGCGCCCTTGCCGGCGACGTCGACGTACTGCAGCAGCCCGCTCGCGCCGAGGAAGCGCGTGGCGAGCGCGTCCATGTCGTGGCGCTGGTGGCTCTCCAGCACGTACGACTCGAGCAGCGTGTCGTGCATGACGCCGCGCACGGTGATGCCGTAGTTGGCGAACACGTGGCGGTCGTACTTGGCGTTCTGGCCGACCTTGATTTTCGTGGCGTCCTCGAGCCAGGGCTTCAGGCGCGCGAGGACCTTCCCGGTCGCAAGCTGGTCGGGCGCGCCGGCGTAGCGGTGCGTGAGCGGAAGGTAGGCGGCCTCGCCCGCTTTCGCCGAGAAGGACAGGCCCACGAGGTCAGCGCTCATCGGGTCGAGGCTCGTCGTCTCGGTGTCGAAGCACGCGATCGGCGCCGCCTCGAGGATCGCCGCCCATCGCTCCAGCGCCGCATCGTCGAGGATGGTCTCGTAGTTGCGCGTGGCGACGAAAGGCGTGACGTTCTCCACCGGCTGCTCGACTGCGGTGAGAAGGGCGAAGTTGCGGCCCGCCTTCGGCGCCGGCGGCGGCGAATCACCCTTCTCCGGAGCGTCCTCCTTGTTCGCGAGCGCGTCTCGCAGAGTGCGGAATCCGAAGCGCGCGTAGAGCTCGGCGAGCTTCTCGGTGTCCGGGCCTTTGTCGACCAGCGACTCCATTTCGAACGGAATGGCGACGTCGGTCTTGACGGTGAGGAGCCGCCGGCCGGTGGGCAGCCAATCCTTCACCCTGCGCAGGTTCTCGCCGACGACGCCCTTCACCTCGTCGGCGTGCTCGATCACGCCCTCGAGCGAGCCGTACTGCTCGATCAGCTTGCACGCCGTCTTCGGGCCCACCTTCTCCACGCCCGGCACGTTGTCCACCGCGTCGCCCATCAACGCAAGGTAGTCGATGATCCTGTCGGGAGGCACGCCGAATTTGGCGCGCACCCCCTCGGCGTCGAGCTTCTCGATCGGAACCGCCATGGTGTTCACCCACGTGACGTGGTCGTTCACGAGCTGCGTCAAGTCCTTGTCGCCGGTGGAGATCACGGAATTCCATCCGTGGCTCTCGGCGTGTTTCACCAGGGTGCCGATCACGTCATCGGCCTCCACGCCGTCGACGACCACGATCGGCCAGCCGAGCGCGCGGATCGTCTCCAGGAGGGGATCGATCTGGCGCGCGAGGTCCTCGGGCATCGATTGCCGCGTGGCCTTGTATTGGGGATAGATGTCGTCGCGGAAGGTCTTGCCCTTGGGATCGAGGACGCAGGCGATATAATCCGAGGGGAAATCCTGCTTGAGCTTGCGCAGCATGTTGACCACGCCGTAGATGGCGTTGGTCGGCTCACCGGCCGGGCTCCTCAGCTCGCGAATCGCGTGGAACGCGCGATAGAAGTAGCTGGGTGCGTCGACGAGCAGGAGGCGTTTCTTCGTGTCGTTCATTTCAAAGCGCAGGTCCCGCCATGGCAATCACCACCCCCAAGGTTCCAAGACCGTCGGATCCCCAGATGCTGAAGCGCTCGCAGAGCTCTGCGCGCGAGGCGTGGCGGATGTTCGAAATTATCGCAGAGTTCGTGACGGCGACCGAAAGGCTGCAGGCGATCCAGCCGGCGGTCGCGATCTTCGGCAGCGCGCGCATGACCCCCGAGCATCCCTACTACCAAGTCGCCGAGGACATCGCCAAGCGTTTATCCGAAGCCGGCTTCTCGGTGATTTCCGGCGGCGGCCCCGGAATCATGGAGGCGGTGAACAAGGGCGCCTTCGAGGGCCCATCGCCCAGCGTGGGCTTGAACATCCAGCTGCCGTTCGAGCAGTCCGGCAATTCATATCAGGACGTCTCGCACACCTTTCAACACTTCTTCACGCGAAAGGTGATGTTCGTGAAGCTTTCGTGCGCGTTCGTGATGATGCCGGGCGGGTTCGGGACCATGGACGAGCTGATGGAGGTCCTCACCCTCGTGCAGACCGGGAAGATCCGCAAGGTGCCCGTGATCCTGGTGAATTCCGCCTTCTGGAAGGGGCTCCTCGACTGGGTGCGCGGCCAGCTCCTCAGCGACGGGATGATCGGCATCGACGACCCGGACCTCATGCAGGTGATCGACGATCCGCAGGCGGTGGTCGACGCGATCTTCAACCACTATCATTCACGCGGATTCGAGCCTTCGATCGCGGAACGCGAGGCGGAGCTCGCGCTCTAACTGCTACACTTCGCGTCGAAATCGAGGCTCAGATGAGAGTCATCCTTGCAGCAACCCTTCTTGCCGTGTCCCTGGCGGCGGCGGCCCAATCGGGCGCGCGCGCACGCCCTCCGGGAACCGTGCCGCTCGACGACGTCCCGCCTCCGCCGCCCATGGTGCTCACTGATCCCTCCCTCGAGCCGGTCGTGACCACGCGCACCGAAGGCGAGCAGGAGATCCAGGAATACCGCGTGAAGGGCAAGCTATTCATGCAGCGCGTCACGCCGAAGCACGGCAAGCCCTACATCCTCATCGATCACCAGGGCGACGGCTCGTTGACGCGCCACGACAACCCGCTCGACAGCGGGGTGCGCGTGCCGCAATGGGTCCTGCTGGAGTTCTGATTTCGCGGTAGGCGGGAGCGTCACAACCACAAGAAAGCGGTACGCATGTCGGTCTTCACGCCGGTTTCGAACGCCGAGGCGGGTGCGCTCCTCGAGCACTACACGCTCGGCGAGCTGGAGGGGCTCGAGGGCATCGCCCAAGGCGTCGAGAACACCAACTATTTCCTGACCACCACCACGGGCGAATACGTGCTCACGCTCTTCGAGCATATTCCGCGAGCGGACTTGCCGTTCTACGTGGGTCTCATGGACCATCTCGCGCATCGCGAGGTGATCTGCCCCGCGCCGATGCGCATGGACACGGGCGAGCTCATCGCGGAAGTCAACGGCAAGCCGGCGGTGATCGTAACGCGCCTGGCGGGCGCCCCCCAGACCAAGCCCGACGCGCACCTCTGCGAACGCGCCGGCGAGATCCTCGCCGCCCTGCACGTCGCCGCGGTCGACTACGACGCTTCCCTCGACAACTGGCGCGGAGGCGCGTGGCGGCAGAGCTTCGCTGAGGCGGTGAAACCGAAGCTCACCCACCTGGAGAGCGAGCTCATCGCCGCGGAGAACCGCTACCAGGAGATCCACGACGATTCGGTGCTCCCCCAGGGAATCATCCACGGCGACTTCTTCCACGACAACGTCCTCTGGGACGACGAGGGCCAGGGCGGCGTGATCGATTTCTATTTCGCGTGCGATGACGCGCTCGTCTACGACGTCGCGATCGCCGTGAACGACTGGTGCGTGAACGCCGACGCGACGCTGGATCACGCGCGCGCGCACGCCTTCGTCAAGGGCTACGAGACGCAGCGGCCGCTCGAGAGCTTCGAGAGGAGCCTCTGGCCGGTGATGCTGCGGCGCGCGGCGCTGCGCACGTGGCTGGGGCGCCTCGGCTACAACTACTTCCCGCGCGACTCGCACATGACGATCCCCAAGGACCACGCCTTCTCGCAGCGCCTGCTCGAGCATCACATCGCGCACGCGCGCGAGCTCGCCGACACGCTCGATTAGCCGATGGACGCCGCCATCAGCGTCGCTGAGCTCAAGGCCTCCCGCGGCGTCGCGTGGCTGGTGGAGTCCTTCACGCTCTTTCGCCGCGCGCCGCTCGCATGGCTCGGACTCTGCGCCGGGTGGGTCGCGATCACGTTCGGTTTGATCCTGATGCCATTCATCGGCGGGGTGATCGCCAACTTCCTGCAGCCGGTGTTCTTCGCGAGCTTCGCGATCGCCGCATACCGCCAGGGCGCCGGCGAGCGCGTCGTCATCGCGGACCTCTTCTCCGGGTTCAAGCGCAACGTGCGCCCGCTCGTGAACCTGGGCGCGCTGCTGCTCCTCGCCGAGATCGCGATCTTCGCGTTCATGGCGCTCCTCGGCCTGCCGATGGCCGCCTCCGAGGATCGCGCATTCACGCTCGAGGAATACGTGGGCGCGCTCAAGGGCAAGGAGTGGATCCTTTCCACGGGCTTCCTGCTGACGGTGATCGTGAAGGGCGCGCTCTGGTTCGCCCCGCCGCTCATCGCCTTCCACGGCATGACCACCGTGCAGGCGATCCGCTGGAGCGTGTTCGCCGCGATCTCCAACCTTGGCGCGATGATGGTCTACGGCTCGATCCTGCTCGGCGTCTTTTTGCTCGCGCTCATCCCCTGGGCACTCGGCCTCATCGTGGTGATCCCGATGATGATGATCAGCAGCTACGTCGGCTACCGCGAGGTGTTCGAAGGAAAATTGGCGCCAGGTAGGGCTTAAACGGCCGCGAGCTTCGCGTACTGCAGCGCCAGCCATTTGGTGCCTTCGGAGGCGAAGCGCACCTGCACGCGGGCGTCGAGTCCCCTTCCCTCGAAGTTGATCACGACGCCGTCGCCGAACTTGGCGTGGCGCACGTTCTGGCCGATGGCGAAAGGGTGCTCGTCCGGGCGCTTCATCTCGAAGCCGGCTCGGGGAGTGTTCTTGTACATGTTGGGATCGGCCTGCGGTGCGCGGCCGCCGCCCGAGCCCCACGAAGACGAGCCACCGCCGGCGCCCCGCGCGCTCCAGCGATTTTCGAACTGCTTCTCGGGCAGCACGATCCATTTGCAAAGCTCCGGCGGGATCTCCTCGACGAAGCGCGATACGATTCCGTAGCGCGGCTGGCCGTGCAGCATGCGGCTGCCGGCATACGAGACGTACAGGCGCCGGCGCGCCCGCGTGATGGCGACGTACATGAGCCGGCGCTCCTCCTCGATGCCGCCGTCCTCGAGCATGCTGTTCTCGTGCGGGAACAGGCCCTCCTCGAGCCCGGAGACGAACACCGCCGAGAATTCCAGGCCCTTCGCCGAGTGCACCGTCATGAGCTGCAGCGCATCCTGCCCCGCGGAGGCCTCGCGCTCGCCGGCCTCGAGGCTCGCGTGCGAGAGGAATCCCGCGAGGATCTGCTGCTCGGGCGTGCCGGCCAACGCAGCCACGTCCTCCTGCGCCTCGCCGGCGGGCTCCAGGCCATGCTCGAAATCCTCCGCGAAGAGCGCGGCGGCGTTGATGAGCTCGTGCAGGTTCTCGAGACGATCCTGCCCTTCCCTCTCCGCGGCGTAGTGATCCTTCAGGTGGCTCCTCTCGAGGACTTCCTCGATGAGCTCCGGCAACGCGAGCGTCTCCGCGGACTTGTTGAGCCCATCGATGACAGCGATGAACTGTGCGATCGAGGTGCCGCTACGGCCCGTGACGATGCCCGAGCGAGCCACGTGCATGAGGCTCCCCATGCCGCGCTCCGCCGCCTCCTGCAGCTGCTCCGCTGAGCGCGCGCCGATGCCGCGCGGCGGGAAGTTCACCACGCGCGAGAACGCGGTGTCGTCGTCCGGATTGCCCGCGAGGCGCAGGTACGCCATCGCGTGCTTCACTTCCTGGCGCTCGAAGAAGCGCAGGCCCCCGTAGACCTTGTAGGCGATGCCGGCGCGGAAGAGGGAATGCTCGAGGATGCGCGACTGCGCGTTGGAGCGGTACAGCAGCGCCATCTCCGAGAGGGTCATTCCCTCGCGATGCAGGTTCTTCACCTCGTCGACGATGAAGCGCGCCTCCTCGTCGTCGTTGGCGGCGGCGTAGATGCGCAGCTGCTCGCCCTTGCCCTCCGCGGTCCAGAGGTTCTTGCCGAGACGCGCCTTGTTCTGCTGGATGATCGCGTTGGCGGCGTCGAGGATGTGGCCATGCGAGCGGTAGTTCTGCTCGAGCTTCACCACTTCCTTCACGCCGAAGTCGCGCACGAACTCGTTCATGTTGCCGACTTCGGCTCCACGGAAGCGGTAGATCGAGTTGTGGGTGACGAGCCCGCCGGCGATGTAGTTGTGCGATGGCGCCACGTCGAGGTCGTACACCTTGACCCCGTTGCCCGCGAAACGGCGCACTGAGCGCACCACGTCGCGCAGTCCGTTGACCTGCAGCATCACCATGCCCGAGGTGAAGGATCCGGCGGCCTGCTCAGCGTAGCGGGTGTCACCGCGGATCAGTTGCATGGGGGCAAATGCGCGCGCGCTCGACAGCGCCTCCTCCGGCGCTTGCGTCACGGCGAAGTGGGTGTGCTCCGGCGTGCTGACCAGTCGCTTGCCGCTCGCCGTCTCGATCTCGACGAGATCACCACGCGCAGCACTTGAATGGATACGATTTACCGTGCCGGCGCGAAAATCTCCCGCGCCATCGCAGGAAAGGACCTGGTCGCCCGCACGAATCGATTCGATGGGCATGCGCGACCCATCGGCCATCGTCACCTGCGTGCCCGCCGGAAGGCATTGGTCGTCGTCGCCAACGGCGAAAACGCACCCATTCGACCCGGCGAGCATCTTGATCCATTGGTACTGCAGCTTGTTGGTGTCCTGGAACTCGTCCACCAGGATGTACTTGAAGCGGTTCTGGTAATGCTGCAGGAGGTCGAGGTTCTTCGCGAGGGTCTCGAAAGTGCGCAGCAGCAGCTCGGCGAAATCCACCACGCCCTCGCGGTTGCATTGCGCGTCGTAGTCGGCGTAGAAGGCGACCATGCGGCGCGTGAACTCGTCGCCCGCCTCCACGGCGTTGGCGCGCAGCCCCGCCTCCTTGCAGTTGTTGATGAAGTTCTGCAGCTGGCGCGGCGGGAATTTCTCCTCGTCGAGGCCCTGCGCCTTCGCCATGCGTTTGATGAGCGACTGCTGGTCGCCGGAATCGAGGATCTGGAAGAGCTGCGGCAGGCCCGCGTCGCGGTGGTGAGTGCGCAGCAATCGATTGCACAGGCCGTGGAACGTGCCCACCCACATCCCGCGTGTGTTGATCGGCAGCATCGCCGACAGTCGCGTCAGCATCTCGCGCGCGGCCTTGTTGGTGAAGGTCACGGCGAGAATCCCCGCGGGGCTCACCTCGCCGCCCTGGATCAGGTGCGCGATGCGGGTGGTGAGGACGCGCGTCTTGCCGCTGCCCGCGCCCGCGAGGATGAGGGCGGATTCGCGCGGCAGGGTGACGGCCTTGAGCTGCTCGGGATTGAGGTTGGCGAGGATCTGGGGCATCGATGGGAAATGTGGTGTCAGGTACGACTTTTTTCCAGCCGGTCAAACGATCGATTTTCCGGGAAAACATCGTCCCTGACACCAATTTTCCCAAAAAAAAAGAGGGCGCCATGAGCGCCCTCAACTGTCTGCCCCAACTGCAATGTCTCGCCGTGAAGGCGGGACGCTGGAAAGACATGCGCCACGCGCGGGAAGTTCCCCCGCTCAGGGCGCCGGCAGCAGCACCGGCGCGAGGATGCCCGGCGCCGAGCGCAGGCTCGCCATCAACGCACGCGCTTCGGATTCGCCGGCGAGATTGGCGATAACCACGGCGAATGCGCCTTCGCGCGGCACGACCTCGGAAGGATATCCACCGGAACGCAGCGAGCGATTCAAGCGCAGCGCCTCGTCGCGCACTGGGAATTTCGCCGCCATCACGCGCCATTTGCCCCCGGCGCGCGCGGCGAGGCCGTCGGCGGAGATCGCGGTCTCCTGCGACCAGATCTCGATCTGTTTCTGGTCGACCTTGGCGACCGCGGGCGGGCCGTCGCGCGGCTTCTGGTAGAAATCGAGCGGCTGGTCGAGAGTCACGGTGGGGTGGCCCTCGGAGCCGACGGTGATCTTGCCCTCGAGCAGGCACACGATGTCGCGCTCGTCGGTGGACTTGCCCCACAGGTCGGTGCCGCGGATGCCGGCGGTGGCGTTCTTCACCTTGATCGCGATGTCGCGCTTCTGCCCCCTGCGAAGCGCATCGGTGGTGAAGCGGAAGGCGCCCGCAAGCACCGAGAGCGTCGCGCGGAAGACGCCGCGCTCTTCGGCGCCGCGCTCGAAGACGAACTGCGAGTTCTCGCCCAGGCGCACCGCGCTGCCTTCCGGCAACTTCAGCTGCACGCGCGCGTTGGCGCCGGTGCGCAGCCGGTCCTGCGCCTGCAGCGGCGTGCCGGGCGTGAGCGGCACCGCGTTGCCGCCACGCTCGAGCCAAGCGGGATACTGAACGGCCTCCACGATCGCCGGTGCCGCGACAGCGCAATGCGCGCCCAGCAAGAGCGCGCATGCGAGGGAAATGGTCGTTGTTTTCATGGTGCCCTCCCGATTGCCTCACCGCACGATACGGCAGATGCGCCGCGACGGATGCCGAGCTTCAGAAAATGCCCGAGACTCACCGCCAAATCAAGGGTTTGGAGCACTCTCCCCTGCTATAATTTTGACTCTATGGAATCCCAATATCGCCCGCGCGAGCTCGAACCGCGAATCCAGCAGCGTTGGGCCGCGACGCAGGCCTTCGTCGCTCCCGACCATTCGCCCAAGCCCAAGTACTACTGCGTATCCATGCTGCCCTATCCCTCGGGCAAGCTGCACATGGGGCATGTGCGCAACTACACGATCAACGACGCGCTCTGTCACTTCATGCGCATGAAGGGCTTCAACGTGCTCTTCCCCATGGGCTGGGACGCGTTCGGGCTGCCCGCGGAGAACGCGGCGATGGCCAACGGCGTGCCGCCCGCGAAATGGACGCGCGAGAACATCGCGTACATGAAGAAGCAGTGCGAGGCGATGGGCTGGTCGATCGACTGGACGCGCGAGGTCGCGACCTGCTCGCCCGACTACTATCGCTGGAACCAGTGGTTCTTCCTGCGCCTGTGGGAGAAGGGCATCGTCTACAGGAAGTCGGGCATGGTGAACTGGGACCCGGTGGACATGACCGTGCTCGCCAACGAGCAGGTGATCGATGGGCGCGGCTGGCGAACCGGCGCCGTGGTCGAGAAGCGCGAGATCCCGATGTGGTACATGCGCATCACCGACTACGCCGACGAGCTGGTCGATTCGCTCGACGGCCTCGGCTGGCCCGAGCAGGTGAAGCAGATGCAGCGCAACTGGATCGGCAGGAGCGAGGGCATCGAGTTCACGCTCCCCTACGACGAGGAGGCCTCTCGCCGCATGAGCGATGGCCACCCCGACGGGTCCGTCAAGCCGCCCGGCCTCAAGGTCTTCACCACGCGCGCCGATACCATCATGGGCATCACCTTCGCCGCCGTGGCCGCGGAGCACCCGCTCGCCACGGAAGCCGCGAACGGCAACGCGGCGCTCGCCGCGTTCATCGAGGAGTGCAAGAGGGGCGGCGTGCAGGAAGCCGAGATCGCCACCATGGAGAAGAAGGGCATGCGCACGGGCCTTTTCGTGCGCCATCCCTTCACCGGTGACAAGATCGAGGTGTGGGTCGGCAACTACGTGCTGATGGGCTACGGCGAGGGCGCGGTGATGGCGGTGCCCGGCCATGACGAGCGCGACTTCGCGTTCGCGAAGAAGTACGGCCTCGCGATCAAGCAGGTGATCGATGTCGGTGGGCAGCCGTATTCGCTCGACGAGTGGCAGGCCTGGTACGACGCGCCCGGCCGCAACGTGGATTCCGGCAAGTACGACGGGCTCGAGCAGAAGGCGGCCCTCGACGCGGTGGCGAAAGACCTCGAGGCGAAGGGCCTCGGCAGGAAGCGCGTCCAGTACCGGCTTCGCGATTGGGGCATCTCGCGCCAGCGCTACTGGGGCACGCCGATCCCGATCGTGCAATGCCCGAAGTGCGGCGACGTGGGCGTGCCCGACGCCGACCTGCCGGTGAAGCTCCCCGAGGACCTCGTGCCCGACGGCAGCGGCAGCCCGCTCGCCAGGACGCCCTCCTTCTTCGGGACGAAATGCCCGAAGTGCGGCGGCGCGGCGAAGCGCGATACCGACACCATGGACACGTTCGTCGATTCGTCCTGGTACTACATGCGCTACGCGAGCGCCAATGCAAGCGCGATGGTCGACGAGCGCGCGCAGTACTGGATGCCGATGGACCAGTACATCGGCGGCATCGAGCACGCGATCCTGCATCTCCTCTATGCGCGCTTCTGGACCAAGGCGATGCGCGACCTGGGGCTCATCAGGATCGACGAGCCGTTCACCAACCTGCTCACGCAGGGGATGGTGCTGAACCACATCTTCTCGCGGCGCACCGACAAGGGGGGCATCGAGTACTTCGCGCCCGAGGAGCTCGACATCGCCGTCGACGCCGAGGGCAAGGTGTCCGGCGCCACGCTGAAGGCCGGCGGCAAGCCGGTCGTCTACGAGGGTATCGGCACGATGTCCAAGTCGAAGAGGAACGGCGTCGATCCGCAGGACATGATCGAGCGCTACGGCGCGGACACCGCGCGCTTCTACGTGATGCAGGCGAGCCCGCCCACCGACACGGTGCTCTGGTCGGACGAGAGCGTCGAAGGCTCGTTCAAGTTCCTGCGCCGCCTGTGGGCGATGGTGCACGAACACGTCGCAAAGGGCATCGTCGCGCGCTACTCCGGCGGCGAGGCCACCAGGGAGCTGGCCGACCTGCGCTTCAAGCTGCACAAGACCATCGAGAAAGTGGCCGACGATTACGGGCGCCGCATGCAGTTCAACACCGCGATCGCCGCGGTCCGCGAGCTGCTGAACCTCTACTCCGAGCTGCAGGACGCAAGCCCGGTCGCGCGCGCCGTCGCGCAGGAAGTGATCGAGGACGCGGTGCTGCTCCTGTCCCCCGTCGTGCCGCACATCGCGACCGCGCTGTGGAGCGAGCTGCGTCCCGGCACCGATTTACGCGACCAGCCCTGGCCCGCGGTCGATGCGAGCGCGCTCGTCCAGGACCAGATCGAGCTCGTGGTGCAGGTCAACGGCAAGCTGCGCGGCCACATCCGCGTCGCGACCTCCGCGACCAGGGAACAGGTCGAGGCCATGGCGCTCAAGCTAGAGGCCGTGCAAAAATTCCTCAACGGGCAGACGCCGAAGAAGGTGGTCGTGGTTCCGGGGCGGTTGGTGAATGTCGTTGTCTAGGACGACCGTCACCCGTTCCTCGATCATCGCCGCAAGAATCCTCCTTGCCGCGTTGATGCTCATCGGCCCGGTCACTTGCGGCTTCCAGCTGCGCGGCGACCCCGAGGTCGGCATCAAGAAGCTCTTCATTTCGAGCGTGGGCGCGTCGCAGGTGGCCACCGAGATTCGCCGCTTCCTCGCCGCCGGGCCGACGCGCCTCGTCACCAGCGCGGTCGAATCGGAGGCGAACCTCCAGATCCTGCGGGAGACGCGCGAGAAGACCGTGTTCACCATCACCGGCACCGGCCGCGTATACGAGTTCCAGCTGCGCCTCATGGTGCGCTACGAGATGCGCGTGCCCGGTCGCGAGGAGCCGGTGATCCCGTCCACCGAGATCGAGACGCGCCGCCTCATCACCTACAGCGAGACCGCGCCGACCGCGAAGGAAGCCGAGGAGGCGCTCCTCTTCAAGGACATGCAGCGGGACCTCGCGCGCCAGATCCTGCGCCACGTCGCGGCCGTGAAGCGCGAGATCTGAAGCGATGAAGATCGCCATACGCCAGCTCGAGGCGCACCTGAAGAAAGGCGTGGGGCCGCTCTACGCGGTCCACGGCGCCGAGGCGCTCCTCGCGCTCGAGGCCGCGGACCGCATTCGCGAGGCTGCGCGCAAATCCGGATGTACCGAGCGTGAGATCTTCTTCGCCGAGCCCGGAGTCGATTGGGCCAGGCTCGGCGCCAGCGCGGCCAACCTCTCGCTCTTCGCGTCCAGGCGCCTCGTGGAGCTGCGCATCCCGACCGGCAAGCCCGGAGCCGAGGGCGGGCGCGCGATCGCGGCATGGTGCGGAAAGCTCCCCGACGACGCGGTCACCCTGGTGATTCTCCCCGAGCTCGACTGGCAGCAGCTGAAGACGAGCTGGTTCGGCGCGCTGGAATCCACCGGCGTCGTGGTCGAGGCCAAGGCGATCACGCGCGACGAGCTCCCCGACTGGCTGGGCGAGCGCCTCGCGCGCCAGCAGCAGCGCGCCTCGGTCGAGACGCTCGAATGGCTCGCCGATCGCGTCGAAGGCAACCTCCTCGCGGCCAGGCAGGAAGTCGAGAAGCTGGCATTGCTGCTGCCGCCCGGCGAGATCACGCTCGCCGCGATCCGCGAGTCGGTGACCGACGTTGCGCGCTTCGAGCGCGACACCCTGATCGACGCGATCCACGGCGAGGATCCCGCGCGAGTGGTGCGCGTGGTCGCCTCGCTCGAGGCCGAAGGCGAGCCGCTGCCGCTCCTCCTCTGGACCCTCGCCGAGGAGCTGCGCACCCTCATGGCGATTTCCGCGGGTCAGCGCCCGAAGCGCTTCATCCCGCCGGAGCGCATGGAGCGGCTCAACCGCACGGCGCGCAAGCACTCGGCCGCCACCTTCGACCGCGAGCTCTTGCGAGCCCACACGATCGATCGCATGATCAAGGGCGTGGAGACCGGGGATCCGTGGTCGAGCGTGGTGGACCTGGCGCTCGGCATCTCGGGACGCCCGGTAATGAGCGAAGCCGCGTGAACATGCCCAACGACCTGAATGCTTCCGCCGATGTGAGCGCCCTGGTGCAGGCCATGGGCGAATCGGCTCGCGCCGCGAGCCGCGAGCTCGCGCGGGCCTCGACCGCCGCCAAGAACCGCGCCCTCGAATCCGCCGCGCAGGCGCTGGTCGAGCGCGAGAAGACCATACTCGCCGCCAACGCGCAGGACGTGAAGGCGGCGCGCTCCGAGGGGCGCGACGACGCCTTCATCGACCGGCTCACGCTCACGGCGAAAGCGATCGAGGCGATGGCGCAGGGGCTGCGCGAGATCGCGAAGCTACCCGACCCCGTGGGCGAAGTGACCGGCCTCGCCTATCGTCCCTCGGGAATCCAGGTCGGCAAGATGCGCATGCCGCTGGGCGTGATTGCGATCATCTACGAGTCGCGCCCCAACGTGACCGCCGATGCGGGCGGCCTCTGCCTCAAGTCCGGCAACGCGTGCATCTTGCGCGGCGGCAGCGAATCGCTGAGGTCCAACCGCGCGATCGCCGCCTGCCTCGCCACCGGCCTCAAGGCCGCGGGCCTTCCGGAAAACGCGATCCAGCTCGTCGACACGACGGACCGCGCGGTGGTGGGCGAGCTCGTGACGCTCGAGAAATTCATCGACGCCGTCGTGCCGCGCGGAGGCAAGGGATTGATCGAGCGCATCGCGCAGGAGGCGCGCGTGCCGGTGATCAAGCACCTGGACGGCGTGTGCCACGTCTACATCGACGACCGCGCCGATCCGGCGAAGGCGATCGCGATCGCCGACAACTCCAAGACGCAGCGCTACGGCACCTGCAACACCATGGAGACGCTTCTCGTGGCGCAGGCGATCGCACCGAAGGTGCTGCCCGAGATCGGGCGCATCTACGCGGAGAAGAAAGTCGAGATGCGCTGCTGCCCCGAGTCGCGCGAGATCCTGAAGAAGGCCGGGATCAAGGGCACCAAAGCCGCGACCGACCAGGACTTCTACACCGAGTACCTCGCACCGATCGTATCGATCACGACGCTGCCGGGACTGGACGAGGCCATCGCGCACATCGCCAAATACGGCTCGCAGCACACCGACGCGATCGTGACCGACGACTGGCCGCGCGCGCAGCGGTTCCTGCGCGAAGTGGACTCGAGCTCGGTGATGGTGAACGCGTCCACGCGCTTCGCGGACGGCTTCGAATACGGCCTGGGCGCCGAGATCGGCATCTCCACCAACAAGCTGCACGCGCGCGGCCCGGTCGGCCTCGAGGGCCTCACGTCGCAGAAGTGGATCGTGCTCGGCGACGGGCAGGTGCGCACCTGACTTGGCGGCGATCGGCCTTTTCGGCGGCACCTTCGACCCGGTCCATTTCGGCCACCTGCGGCTTGCGACCGAGCTGGGCGAGGCCTTCCACCTCGAGAAGGTGGTCTTCATTCCCGCGGGCCTGCCCTACCACCGCGGCCGCGACGCCCATGCCACCAACGAGCAGCGCCTCACCATGCTGAAGCTCGCCACCGCGCGCGATGCGCGTTTCGACGTGGACGACCGGGAATTGAAGCGCGCCGGCAATACTTACACCTACGACACGCTGGTGGAGATCCGCAAGGAGCGCGGCCCGGAAACGCCGCTCGTGTTCCTCGCCGGCACCGACGCCTTCGCCGGGGTCGACACCTGGCACCGCTGGACCGAGCTTTTCGACCTCGCCCACTTCGCCGTCGCCGTGCGCGCCAACGACGAGGCGTGGTTCTCGAAAGGTCCGGGCACCATTCCCCGGCAAATATGGCCGCGCATCACCCTCAATCCCCGTGAGCTGGCGGACGTCCCGGCCGGAAAGGTAATGACCTTTGCCATGACGCCGCTGTCTATCTCCTCGACAGCCATCCGCGCCTGCGCCGCCGAGGGAGCCTCGATCCGCTACCTCACTCCCGACCCGGTCGCGGAATTCATCCGATCCCACAACCTCTACACATGAAGACACTCACCACTCTCGCCAAGAAGAAACTCGTCATCAGCGCCCTCGAGGACATCAAGGCGCACGACATCCAGGCCATCGACGTGCGCAAGATAACCGCGATCTTCGACTGGATCGTGGTCGCCAGCGCCGAATCCGCGCGCCAGACCAAGGCGCTGTCGCGGCACGTGCGCGACGCGCTGAAGGACGCCGGCGCCACCATCATCGGCACCGAGGGCGAGGAAGGCGGCGACTGGGTGCTGGTGGACGCGGGGGACATCGTGGCGCACGTGATGCAGCCCGCGGTGCGCCAGTACTACAACCTAGAGGAGCTGTGGAGCGACGGGAAATTCGACAAGGTGGTGAATTCCACCGAGCCCGTGCCGGTGAAGCGCGAGCCCGCCGCCGCGAAGCGCAAGCCCGCTGTCGCGAAGCGCAAGCCCGCGCCGCGCGCGCGCGCCAAGCCCGCCACGAAACGCTCGCCTCGCCGGCGCGCGGCGTAGCGCCCGCGTGCGGGTGACGATCCTGTCGGTGGGGCACAAGATGCCGGCATGGATCCAGGACGGGTTCCACGAATACGCGCGCCGCATGCCGCCGGAGATCCGCGTGGAGCTCGTGGAGCTGAAGCCCGACCAGACCAAGGGCGACGAGGCGAAGCGCATGCTCGCCGCGGTGCCCCCTGGAGCGACCGTGCTCGCCCTCGACGAGCGCGGCAAGGCGATCTCCACTCAGGGCCTTGCGGTGATGCTTTCGGCATGGATGCGCGATGGCAGCCACCCCGTGTTCGCGATCGGCGGCGCCGACGGCCTCGGTGACGAGATGAAGGCGCGCGCCGACAAGATCGTTTCCCTGTCGGCGCTCACGCTGCCGCACCAGCTGGTGCGCGTGGTCCTTGCCGAGCAGTTGTACCGCGCGTGGACCATCCTCGCGCGCCATCCCTACCACCGCGAATGAGCGCATCCCGGTCCGCCACGGAGATCGTCTTCATGCCGGGCTTCGACGGCGTCGCGGAGCTGCGCGCGGAATTCGTGGACGAGCTCGCGCGGCGGTATCCATCGCGTGCCATCGGCTACCCCAACCGGGTCCTCGAATCGCTCGATGGCTATGCGCGCCACGCGGCAAGCCTGGCGGGCCCCGAGTCGCGCCCGGTCCTCGTGGCCGAGTCGTTCTCCGGGCTGGTCGCGGCGCGCTGGGCGGCGCAGGATCCGCACGTGGCGGGCCTCGTGCTGTGCGGCGCGTTCGCGCGCGCCCCGGCGCCGTGGGCGGGCCTCGGCGCCTCGATGCCGGCGATGGCGCAATTCGTCGGCGCCAACTTCCTGAACCCGATGTCGTTCGCGCTGCGCGATCCCGCGCGCCGGCGCTGGTCCGAAGCCCTTTCCGCGGCGCTGCGCGCCATGCGCCAAGACGTGATCGCCGAGCGCCTGCACCTCATCGCGACCGAGAACGTGAGCGAGGAGCTGCGCGCGCTGAGGATCCCGGTGATCGTCGCGCACTTCGACGAGGATCTGGTGATCGGAGCGGGCGCGCGCGCCCATCTCGAAGCGGTCTGTCACAATGCCGATGTCGTCCGCGTGCCGGGGCCGCATTTCGCGATCGAGACGCGCCCGCGCGAAAGCGCGGCCGCCATCGCGCCGCGTCTCGCGGCGCTCTTCGGAAAACCGCTTTCTCGCACCGGGACCTGATGATCTACCTCGCTTCCCGCAGCCCGCGCCGCCGCGAGCTCCTCACGCAGATCGGCGTGAAGTTCGAGCCGTTGCTGTTCCGCGAAGGCCCGCGCCAGGACGCCGATACCGACGAAGCGGTGCGCCACGGTGAACACGCCGACGCGTACGTGCAGCGCGTGACGCGGCTCAAGGTCGAGGCGGCATGGCAGCGCATCGTGATGCGCCGCGGCCTGCAGAGGAAGCCCGTGCTCGCCGCGGACACCACTGTGTCGCTCGCCGGCGAAATCCTCGGCAAGCCCGTGGACCGCGCGGACGCCGAGAGGATCCTCAAGCTCCTCGCCGGCACCCAGCACCGCGTGCTCACCGCCGTGGCGGTCGGATTCGAGGAGCGCTACGAGATCGTCGTGAACGAGTCGCTGGTCACCTTCGCGCCGCTCGACGAATCGCGCATCGGCGCCTACGTCCAGTCGGGCGAGCCCTTCGACAAGGCCGGCGCCTACGGCATCCAGGGCCGCGCCGGCGCCTTCGTCGAGCGCATCGAGGGAAGCTACTCCGGGGTCATGGGGCTGCCGCTCTACGAGACTGCCGAGCTCCTCCGCAAATTCGGAATTGTCGTACCCTAAGGGTAACCACAGCATTGGATCCGCAGATAAACGCAGATGAACGCAGATAACCCCTGAATGGATAGTTAGCGCCAAACCACGATCGCGCATTTACGGGCAGTGCATTTCCCGATTGCCCTGGGGTTCGTCTGCGTTCATCCGCGTTCATCTGCGGATCACGGGTCCATCAACCATCGTGAGCCGATGAACGAGCAGATCCTCATAAACGTCACCCCGCAGGAGACGCGGGTGGCGGTGACCGAGCAGGGCACGGTGCAGGAGCTGCACATCGAGCGCGACTCGAGCCGGGGCCTGGTCGGCAACATCTATCTGGGCCGCGTGTGCCGCGTGCTACCGGGCATGCAGTCGGCGTTCGTCGAGATCGGGCTGCCGCGCGCGGCGTTCCTGCACGTGGCCGACATCTGGATGGCCAAGAACGGCGCGGGCGAGATCCGCCCGATCGAGAAGATCCTCTCCGAAGGGCAGACGCTCCTGATTCAAGTGGTCAAGGACCCGATCGGCAGCAAGGGCGCTCGCCTCTCGACGCAGGTCTCCATCGCCGGGCGCCTCCTCGTCTACCTGCCGCAGGATCCGCACATCGGCATCTCGCAACGCATCGAGGACGAGGCCGAGCGCGAGCACCTGCGGGAAAAAGTGCAGTCGCTCATCCCGCCGGGCGAGACCGGCGGCTTCATCGTGCGCACCGTCGCGGAGGCGGCGCCGGAAGCGGAGCTCAAGGCCGACGTCGAATACCTGATCACGCTCTGGAAGCAGATCCAACTCGCCGCGCAGAGCGCCGCGCCGCAGGAGCTCCTCTACCAGGACCTCTCGCTCGCCATGCGCGTGCTGCGCGACCTGGTCACCGATTCGACCGAACGCATCATCGTCGATTCGCGCGAGACCTTCGGCAGGGTGCAGGAGTTCGCGCAGCGCTACACGCGACAGGCGCTGCCGATCCTCGAGCACTACACCGGCGAGCGGCCGCTATTCGACCTGTTCGGCGTCGAGGAGGAGATCGAGCGCGCCCTCGCGCGGCGCGTGGGCCTGAAGAGCGGCGGCTACGTGATCATCGACCAGACGGAGGCGCTCACCACCATCGACGTGAACACCGGCGGCTTCGTCTCGGGGCGCTCGTTCGACGACACCATCTTCAAGACCAACCTCGAGGCGGCGCAGTCGATCGCGCGCCAGCTGCGGCTGCGCAATCTGGGCGGGATCATCATCGCCGACTTCATTGACATGGAAAGCGTCGAGCATCGCGACGCGGTGCTGGCGGAGTTCCGCAAGGCGCTCGCGCGCGACCGCACGCGCGTCACCGTGAACGGCTTCTCGCAGCTGGGGCTGGTGGAGATGACGAGGAAGCGCACGCGCGAGTCGCTCGCCCACGTGCTGTGCGAGCAATGCCCGGTGTGCGTGGGGCGCGGCGAGCTGAAGACCCCGCAGACGATCTGCTATGAGATCCTGCGCGAGATCCTGCGCACCGACCGGCAGTTCAACGCCAAGGAGTACCGCATCCTCGCCTCTCAGAAGGTGATCGATCTCTTCCTGGACGAGGAGTCGGCAAGCCTCACCCAGCTGGGCGACTTCATCAAGAAGCCGATCTCGATGCAGGTCGAGACGGTCTACATGCAGGAGCAGTACGACGTCATCCTGATCTAGCGAGGGTCAGAACCCTTTTTCGAACTTAAAGGGGACAGGTTGCGAATCGAGTCAGAGCTCGACATGGCAATCTGCCCCCTTTAAATTCGAAAAAGGGTTCTGACCCTACTTGGGCGTGATGCCCTTGAGGATCCGCTTGGCTTCCTGCAGCCGCCAGATGGAATCGTCGATGCGCTGCGTCGTCTCCGCCTCCGAATAGGTCGAGCCATCGACGGGCGTGGTGGGCGCATTGGGTTCGATGCGCTGCGTCGCCTCGGGCTTGAACGCCGCGTCGAGCTTGGCGATCTTCATGGTCCTGTCGCCTTCGCGCGGCTTCTCCGCGGGCGTGGGCGTGGGGCCAAGGCGCTGGGTGGTCTGCGGGGCCGCGTCCATGCGCTGGGTGCTCTCGACGATGTCGGCCTCTTCGATGCGCTGCGTGCTCTCCTGCCCCGGAGCGGCGTCCATGCGCTGCGTGCTCTGCACGTCGGCGACGCCCATCTTCTGCGTCTTCATCGAATCGAACGCGGCAGCGGCGGGCATGGGCTTGGCCAGATGTGCGAATGCGTCATCGCCCATGAGCGGAGCCTCGGGCGCCTTCGGGGCCACCGGAGCGGGCGGCGGCGCAGGCCTTGGCGGCGGGCGGGGCGCGTCGAAGGTGGTCATCTTCGTGGTCTGCATGAACTCCACCGGCACGTTCTGCTCTGGGCTGCCGAGCGGGGCCGGCGACTCGGCGAGCGCCGAGCGCGCCTCGTGGGCGGAGACGCGCTGGATCAATCCCTCGATCATCTCGCGCTGCTTCTTCAGCTCGTTCTCGGCGGCCTTGAGGATCGCCATCTGCTCGTTGATCGAGGTGGTCTTCTCGTTGATCTTGGCGAGGTTGTCGAGGCGCGACTGGAGCTGCGCCTTGTGGTCCTTGATCTGCACTTCCAGCGGCAGCACCACGGCCTGCAGCCAGCGCTCGGTCTGGGTCTTGGCGTCGCCGAAGTTGCGGCGCGCCTCCTTGACCAGCGTCGCGTAGAAGTTCTTCACGACGAAGTGCTTCTCCTTCAACGCGACGTTGACCGGGTCCTTGGCGAAGGCCTCGGTCTGCATCACCAGCAGCTGCAACTTGGTGCGGTGCGGGTCGAGGTCGAGGGCCGGGATCGTCATCTTCTGGAAGCCGAACTTCTCGATGAAGGTGTTGTAGACGCCCTGCATCAGCTTCTTGATGTCCTCCGAGGCGGCGAACACCCCCTCGAAGTCCTCGTTCATGTTCTTCACCAGCGAGTTCATGCCGCGCTGCAGCGTGATCGTGGTCCACGAATCCTCGATCGACTGCGCGCTCTTGGCGAGGGCGATGTCGAGCTTCTGGGCGTTCAGCATGTCGAGGAGCGCCGCCTTCTTGCCGCTGAACTGCGCATGGTTCACCTTGTACTCGGCGAGCGCGGCGTTGTATGCGTTCTTCTCGGCGGTGATCCTGCCCCACAGCTTGGTGACCACCTCGCGGCTCTTGCCGACCAGGCCGTTCAATTCCCCCACCTCGGCCTGGTTGGCCTGCTGGCGCTTGGCCACCGAGGCGCGCGAGCTCATCATCATGCCGCCGATCTCGTTCACCACCGCCTTGCAGAGTATCTGGCGCTTCATCGGCACCACTTCCTCGGCGAGGAATTTCTCCAGCCCCTCGATGCCGCTCTTGTTGATGAGGCCGGCGTCCTCGCGAATGCGCCCGAGGAGCGCCTTTTGCGCTGAGATCGCGAAGATGCGCTCCTTCGGCAGGTGCAGGTGCTGGGACGTGGTCTCCACCATGCGGGCGATCGCCTTGTCGATCTCGGAGGGCGTCTTCAGCTCGTCCCACATCAGGTCGATCTTGTTCAGGACCGCGATCTTCTGCGGCAGGCCCGCCTTCACATAGCGGTCCCAGATCTCCATGTCGCTCTTGGTGACGCCGGTGTCGATCGAGAGGAGGAAGAGGATCGCGTGGGCGCTGGGGATGGTGCTCACCGTGAGCTCGGGCTCCATGCCCATGGCGTTCAGGCCGGGCGTGTCGAGGATCGAGATCCCGTTGGTGAGGAGCGGGTGCGGGTAATTGATCATGGCGTAGCGCCATGCGGGGACCTCGACCAGCTCCTCCTCGCCCGGCAGCTCGCCCTTCTCGTTGGCCATCGGCGCGAGGCCGAGCATGCGCGCCTCGAGGGCGTAGACCTTCTTGGTGTCGGCGAGCGCGGAGAGCGCCTTCTTCATGTCGGCCGCGGAGCCGGTGTTCAGGCGCAGCTTGCTCCACTCGATCGGCATGTTCTTCAGCTGCGAGATCGACTCGTCGCGGTAGCGCGTCTCGACCGACAGGAGCTTGAGATACGGCTCCTCGCTCGGGTCGTGGAAGATCTCGGTGGGGCACATCGTGGTGCGCCCCACGTCCGAGGGAAGAAGGCGCTCCTTGAAGCTGGAGAAGAAGAGCGCGTTGATGAGCTCGGACTTGCCGCGCGAATACTCGGCGAGGAAGGCCAGCATCAGCCGGCCCTTGTTCAGGTTTTCGAGGAGGTCGTAGAAGCGGATCGACTGCTGGACATCGAGCTGGCCATTGGCTTCGAGCCAATCGTGGTATGCGTGGACCGATTGCGTGAGGTCCTCGCGCCAACGGTTGTAGCGGGCGATCTCGGTCTCGAATCGATTCGAGGTGGCGGCGACGTCCATTGAAGCTTCGGTCTTGGGTCCGAGGGAATTAACCCAGTGTACCCGCGTTTCGCCAGAATTATTAGTGACTTGGCACACAGACGGGCAACAAAAAACCGGGCGCGCGGCCCGGTTTTCGCTGCACCTGAAACAGGATCAGGCGGCGCGAAAGCAGCCCAGCCGGATGCCGCGCAGCGACCGCGTCGGGAGGAAGCGGGCGCGCAATCCGTGTCCGGCTTCGAGCGACTCGCGGCGCGGCGCGCCGCAGGCCTCGAGCTCGCGGGCGATCGCGAGAAATCGCTCGCGCCACTGGGCTCGTCGCTCGGAAGGGAATCGGTTCTTCATGGATCCAAGCCTAGCGCCATGCGCGGGCGAAGTCCGTTGCGCAGTGCGCAGCGCTTGCCACGACAATCCGACGAGAGATTGTGC
>JBBRQA010000023.1:0-25255 GCA_038227085.1 Burkholderiales bacterium
ACTGGTGCATTGATTGCGCCTCCGCGCTCGCCGAGGCCGAGGTCGAGTACGAGGACAAGACCTCGGCCGCCGTCGACGTGGCCTTTGCGTCCGTGGATCCGAAGGCGGTTGCGGAGGCATTCGACGCGCCGAGCGACCTGGCGAGCGCATTCGCGGTGATCTGGACCACGACGCCGTGGACCCTCCCCGGCAACCAGGCGATCGCCGCCGGTGCCGAGGTCGAGTACGAGCTGGTCGACACCGAGCGCGGAGCGTTGATCCTCGCCGCGGCCCTGCGCGAAGCGTGCCTCGCGCGCTACGGCCTCACCGCGAAGGCGATCCTCGGGCGCGCCACGGGCGTGGCACTCGAGGGGCTCGAGTTCCGCCATCCGTTCTTCGAGCGCATCGTGCCGATGGTGCTCGCCGACCACGTGACGGTCGAGTCGGGCACGGGCCTGGTGCACACCGCGCCCGCGCACGGCGTCGAGGACTTCGAGGTCGGCAAGAAGTACCAACTCCCGCTCGAGCAGCCGGTGGACGACCAGGGCCGCTACAAGTCGAGCGTGCCGCTGTTCGCGGGCATGAGCGTGCGCGACGACAAGGCGATCATCGAGACGCTGCGCGAGAAGGGAGCGCTCCTCAAGAGCGAGCCCTTCCGCCACAGCTATCCCCATTGCTGGCGCCACAAGACGCCAATCATCTTCCGCGCGACCGTGCAGTGGTTCATCGGCATGGACAAGCCCGTGCACCTCGGCATGCCCGGCACCGACGGCCATACGTTGCGCGAGGTCGCGATCCATGCCATCAACAACACGCGCTTCTATCCGGACTGGGGACGCTCGCGGTTGACAGCGATGATCCAGAACCGCCCCGACTGGACGCTCTCGCGCCAGCGCTATTGGGGCACGCCGCTGCCCTTCTTCCTGCACCGCGAGACCGACGAGCTGCATCCCGAGACCGAGGCGCTCCTCGAAAAGGCGGCGAAGAAAGTCGAGGCGGCGGGCGTGGAGGCCTGGTTCGCCGCCTCATGCGAGGATTTCGGCGTGGATCCCGGTGAGTACCGCAAGATCACCGACACCGTCGACGTGTGGTTCGACTCAGGCACCACGCACTACTCGGTGCTGCGCAAGCTCGCCGAGCAGAAGTGGCCCGCCAACCTGTATCTCGAGGGCTCCGACCAGCATCGCGGCTGGTTCCAGTCGAGCCTCCTTACCGGCTGCGCCATGGACGGGCGCGCGCCCTACGACTCGCTCCTCACCCACGGCTTCGTGGTCGACGGCGAGGGCAGGAAGATGTCGAAGTCGCTCCAGAACGCGACCTCGCCGCGAGCCATCTCGGACAAGCTCGGCGCCGACATCCTGCGCCTGTGGGTCGCCTCGACCGACTATTCCGGCGAGCTCGCGATCTCCGACGAGATCCTGAAGCGCGTGGTGGAGAGCTACCGGCGCATCCGCAACACACTGCGCTTCCTCCTCGCCAACACCTCCGACTTCGACCCGGCGAAGGACCTGCTGCCGGTGGAGGAGTGGCTCGAGATCGACCGCTATGCCCTCGCGATGACACGCGCGATGGCGCTCGAGTGCGAGAACGGCTACAAGAAGTTCGAGTTCCACGTCGTGGCGCAGCGCCTGCAGAATTTCTGCTCCGAGGACCTGGGCGGCTTCTGGCTCGACATCCTCAAGGATCGCCTCTACACCGCCGGCGCGAATTCCGCCGCGCGGCGCTCGGCACAAGGCGCGCTGCACCACGTGACGCAGATCCTGCTGCGGCTGATGGCGCCGATCGTGTCGTTCACCGCGGAGGAAGCCTGGGCGGTGCTCCATCCCGCGCGCGCGGGCGAGCCGCCCGACAGCGTCTTCCTGCAGACGTGGAAGGAGACGCTTCCCCGCCAGGACGGCGAGAAGGAGCTCACCGAGAAGTGGCTGCGTATCCGCGCCATCCGCGCGGCGGTCACCAGGAAGCTCGAGGACGCGCGCTCCGCAGGCGAGATCGGCTCGTCGCTGCAGGCCGAGGTGGAGCTCGGCGTGGCCGCCGGCGACGCGGCGCTGCTGCGCTCGCTCGGCGACGACCTGAAATACGTTTTCATCACCTCGAAGGCCGCGGTGCGCGAGTCCGCGGTGGACGAGCCGGAAGTGGCGGTGAAGGCGAGCGGCGACACCAAGTGCGAGCGTTGCTGGCACTACCGTCGCGACATTGGCGTGTCCGCGAAGCACCCGACGATCTGCGCGCGCTGCGTTTCGAATCTCGACGGTCCGGGAGAGGTGCGGCGCCATGCGTGAGGCCGGGAAGACCTGGATGCGTTGGCTCGTCGTCAGCGCCGCGGTGATCGCGCTCGACCTCGCCACCAAGGCGTGGGTGAGCGCGGCCTTTACGCCTGGCGAGACACGCGAGGTCACGTCCTTCTTCAACATGGTCCTCATGTACAACACCGGCGCCGCTTTCAGCTTCCTCGCCAACGCGGGCGGCTGGCAGCGCTGGTTCTTCACGCTGGTGAGCGTCGTCATCTCCGCGGTGATCGTCCACATCCTGCGCCGCCAACGCAGCCCGCCGGCGGTGAACCTCGCGCTCGCGCTGGTGCTGGGCGGGGCGCTCGGCAACCTCTACGACCGGCTGACGCTCGGCCACGTCGTCGACTTCATCCAGCTGCACGCCGCGGGCTACTATTGGCCCGCCTTCAACGTCGCCGACTCCGCCATCACCGGCGGCGTCGCCCTGCTCATCTGGGACAGCCTCACGCCCGGCGCCGCCGCCAGGGCCGCGGGACAGGAGAAGCCATGAACGCCACAGTCCCCGACAACGACCTCGTCGAGGTGCTCCTCGCCAAGCCGCGCGGCTTCTGCGCCGGCGTGGACCGCGCCATCGCCATCGTCGAGCGCGCGCTCGAGATCCACGGCGCCCCGATCTACGTGCGCCACGAGATCGTGCACAACAAGTCCGTGGTGGACGACCTGCGCGCCAAGGGCGCGGTCTTCGTGGAAGAGCTGGACGAGGTGCCCGCGGGCGCCACCGTGATCTTCTCCGCCCACGGCGTGGCGCTCGACGTGCGCCGCGAGGCCGACGCGCGCGGCCTCAAGGTGTTCGACGCCACCTGCCCGCTGGTCACCAAGGTGCATGTGGAAGTCGCCAAGATGCGCGAGGCCGGGCGCGAGGTGGTGATGATCGGGCACGAAGGGCACCCCGAGTCGGATGGCACCATGGGCCAATCGAGCACCGGCATGTACCTGGTGGAGAGCGAGGAAGACGTGGCGACGCTCTCCGTCACCGACCCGGAGAGACTCGCCTACGTGACGCAGACGACGCTTTCCATCGACGACTGCGAGCGCATCGTCGCCGCGCTCCGGGTGCGCTTCCCGAAGATCGTCGGCCCGAAGAAGGACGACATCTGCTACGCCACGCAGAACCGCCAGGACGCGGTGAAGTTCATGGCGCCCAAGTGCGACGTGGTGATCGTGGTGGGCTCGCCCAACAGCTCCAACTCCAACCGGCTGCGCGAGGTCGCGCGCAACCTCGGCCGCGAGGCCTACCTGGTCGACAAGGCCGACGAGCTCAAGGCCGAGTGGATCGCGGGCAAGAAGACGATCGGCGTCACCGCCGGCGCTTCCGCTCCGGAAGTGCTGGTGCACGAAGTGATACTGCGATTGCAGGCCCTGGGCGCCGCGCGCGTGCGCGAGCTCGAGGGCATCGATGAAAGGGTCACCTTCCCGCTGCCGCGCTCTATCGCGCGCGGCCCGAACGACGCCGCCTAGGTCCCCTTCGCCCCCTGCGGGAGCTTGGTCGTCGGCGGCACGAAGGTGGGTTGTGGCGGAACGTACTTCGCATCCGGTCGATTCGTGAAGCAGATCGGCGGGCGCACGGTGAGATCCAGGTTGAATCCTTCCTGGCACTTCTTCACGCAGTTCGCGCCGTTCATGACCTCGTCCTTCATGCAGGTCTCGATCGCGGTGCGCAGCCGCTGGCTGGGCTCGTAGTACGCGCCCTTCTTCCCCTGGGCGAGGGCCGGCGGCAGCGCCGCCAGCCCCGCGATCAATGCCACCGCCATCAACGCTGCTTTCGGCATGGCCCCTCCTCCCTTATCGCGCGAAGATCTCGCGCCACGAGATGCGCCGGCCCGGCAAATTACTAATGGGGGTCGGCACTGGGTTGGAACTGTGCCCGCCGGTGCTGTCCGTGGTGATTTCCTTGAAGGTGCCGCTGGGGAGCCGGATGGTCACCGCGCCGACGATGATCTTGCCGGTGAACTTGCTCCCTGCGACGTTGCCCGTGGCCGAAGCGACGTACGTCCCGTTCTTGTAGTCGAAGAAGTAGAGCCAGCTGTCGCCGCCCACGCTGCACGCGGAATTGTTCGGCACGTTGGTGACGACGATCAGGATTCCCTGCACCAGCTGCGGGTCGAGGTTGACGCGCTCGCCGAACGAGGTATTGGACGGGTTGAAGTCGACATACCAGCCGTCCTGCGTGGCCCAGTTCACCTGGTTGTTCGAGGTGCTGCGAGTAGTGCCCGCGTCGATGATCGTGTTGGCGACCACCGAGCCCGCGCGGAAGTTGGGGTAGGTCACGCCGCGGTCCTTGATGCCGTAGAGCGACTGCGCGTACGAGTAGGTTTCCGGCGGCGCGAGCGTCGCGGGGTCCTGCAGGTCGTTCGGGCCGAGGTAGCGCCCGGTGCCGATATAGACCACCGGGAAGCCCTGGATGAACGCGAGCTCAGGACGGGTCGTGATCGGCTGCACCTTGCCGGTCGAATCCTTCAGCACGGCGAGCAGGCTCTTCGTCGGAGTGCTCGTGGACGTGTCGAACTTCCAGACGTTGCCCTGCAGGTCGCCGCCGTAGATGAACTTCGCGGTATTGTCGAACGCGAAGTCGTCGGCGAAACCGGCCAGGCGATTCATCCCCGAGGGCGTGGCGACCGTGCCCACGCCGGTGCTCACCTTGTTCAGCACCGCGCCGGTGGCCAGGTCGACGGTGTAGAGGAAGCCCACGCCGGTACCGGGCGACACGTTGTTGATGCCGGAGGTGACGAACGCCACCCACTTGCTGTCCGAGGCACGCTTGGCTATCACCGCATTGCCGAACGTGAGGCCCAGGTCGGTATCGACGTTCGCGCAGAGTGTCGCGTCCGAGCAGAGCTCCCAGAGCACCTTGGTGTTGTCCGGATCGCTGACGTCGAGCGCGTAGTAGCCGCGTCCGCCGCCGTTCAGGCCCGCGACCAGCACCGTGTGCCAGGCGCCGCCGAAGTAGGCGTCCATGACCGACGGCGAGCCGTCAACCGTGAAGCGGTGCGTGGCGCTCCAGTTGGCCGTGGCGAGCTTGTTCAGGATCGGCATGGTGATGCGCGGCACGTAGGCCCACTCCTCGCCGCCGGTATCGCCGTTGAAGGCGTGCAGCATGCCGTCGTTGGCGGCGATGAAGAGGATATTGCGGCGGTTCGCCCAGGTGGCGACGAAGGTGTCATACACCGGGACGACGTTGTCGGTGAAGCGGAAGTTCGGCTTGGACACGAAGGCGGGAGTCGCGTTGACCGGGTCGCCGAACACATGATCGCGGGTTCGGAACGGCGCGATGGTATCGGGCGCCGTGAACGACTCGTACTGGCGCTGCCCGCGCAGGTAGTCCACCAGGTTCAGGCCGCTGTTGGCGATCGCCTGCTGGGTCGCGGTGAGAAGCGTGCACTGCGCGAGGTTGCCGCACTTGTTGGAGAAGTACGCCTGCTCGGGCAGGATCGCGCCCGCGGCCGTCGAGGACAGGTTCACGTACTTGAAGTTCTTGCGCTTGTTGCCGCCCGACTCGTCGATGGTGAAGATGAGGCGCGAGTCACTGTTGGCGGTAGTCGCCGCGTCGAGCTGCGCCTGCGCCGACCAGACGATGGCCGGCAGGATCGCGCCCGTGGACAGGTCGATGCGTTGCGCGACGATCTCGCCGTCCCAGAGGCCGGTGCGGAACGTGGAGCTGAAGATGAAGTTGTCGGTCTGCGTGATGTTCGGGCTCGACGTGGCCGAGGCTGAGGCTGACGCGGTTGCCACCTTGAGGTTGGCGAGCGCCGTCTGCAGGCCCAGGGCGAGGGAATTCGGGTCGCCCGCGCTGAAGTACCTGCCGCGCCCGTTCACGGCCGCGTGCCAGAGGTCATCCAGCGTGCTCGGCTCGTTGCCGGCCGGGGACGGCCAGTCGCACGTGCCCGTGGTCCATGAGCAGCCGGTGGCGCCCGCCTTGATCTTGGCGAAGTCCCCGAGGGCCGAACTGTCGTAGTTCGGGATGTAATCCATGAAGCCTTCGAGGCCCAGGCCGAGCGTGAAGGTCACCATGTGTTGCTGCGGGTTGGTGTCCCCCGTGGGGTTGGTGGGCACGTTGTCCGTGGCCATCGGGCCGGAGGTGCGCAGGTCCGTCTGGTAGTAGTACAAGGCCACGTCGGCGAGCGTGCGGCTGGAGCCGGCGAGGTTGCCGTCGTAGGTGCCGTCGGCGCGCTTGACGTACGGTCCGAGGGCGTTGTCCACATTGCCCACCGAGGAGCCCGCGAGATTCTGGTCGTCGTTGTTGCCGTTCCAGTAACCGTCGGTCGTGAGAAGGGAGTAGTTGGTCTGGCACGAGTACTGCGTCGGATCGGGGGTCATGCCCGAGTTGATGCCCGACGCCAGTCCGGCGTAGTAGCGCCCGACTCGCGAAAGCGCTTCGCGCAGCGGCGTGCTGCCGTTGGTGGTCTGCGCATACAGCTTGGCATACCAGCTCACGCGCTGCGCGCTGTTGAAGCGGCTCACGCCGAG
Organism: Burkholderiales bacterium; assembly: GCA_038227085.1. Classification (GTDB taxonomy): domain Bacteria; phylum Pseudomonadota; class Gammaproteobacteria; order Burkholderiales; family Usitatibacteraceae; genus Usitatibacter. The sequence continues at coordinate 6,732 of JBBRQA010000023.1, forward strand.
GAACTTGCTCGAGGTGACGGGGTTGTTCGGGTTGATGGTGATGAAGCCGATGCGATAACGGTCGTCGATCGACAGGAACGCCTTGCCGGTCGCCGTCTTCATGAGCGACAGGCGGATGCGGTAGTACGACCACCAGTTGGCGAAGTTCTGCAACTCCTCGGCGTAGGTGCACGAGGCCGCGGCGGCGCAATCGGTGCGCGTGGCGCTGGCGCCTTTCAGGAAGGGAGCGTTGCCCGCGGTGATGTCCACGCGGGTGAAGCGCCCGTAGCGCGGGTAGGGGTAGGCCGTCTTGTCGAACTTCTTGCGGCAGCGCGCGGTGGCGGGCGAGCCGGAGTTGCCGGTCACCAGCGTGGTGAGCTGCGCGTCATCCGCGGTCTTGCACCAGCGCACCGGCGCCGGGAGTTTGTTGACCGCATCCGGCGCGGCGCCTGCGGCGGTGGCGAGCGCGCAGCTGGTGAGCTGGATATCGTTGCAAAACTCGTTCGAATCGATGTTGTAGTACACCGGGTTCGACGTCGTGTAGACCTTGCGGTAGATGTATTGCTGCGACGGATACGCGGCGTTCGCGTTGGTGCCCACGTTCACGGTCGAGCCCGTGTACAGGAACCATTTGGGCGCCGTGGCGCTGATGAAGGTGCCGGTGTTGTGGCGGCCGTTGAAGCGGCAGACGTTCGGGTCGAGGAGGTTCAACGCCGTCGGCGTGTTGGTCGTGCAGTAGATGATTTCCTGGTACTGGGCGACAAGGTTGGTGGTCGTCGGATCCTGGTAATAATCGTTCTTCGCCAGGGTCGGCACGGAATTGCCCAGGCTCGCCCCGGTGGAATCCACCGCCGGCGAGTAGGTGATGTCGGGGTTGTAGTAGATCTTGTTGAAATCCTGCGAATAGAACGGCGGGTCGCCGTAGTCGACGTTGCTGCCCGACGGATACGTGGTCGGAGTGGCCTGGTCGTTGCCGCACGGCCATCCGGCCGCGGGCTGGCCGGACTGGTTACCGCCGCCGGGCCCGGAACAGATGGAGACCACGACGGAGCCGGAGCTCGAATTGCCGGTGATGTCGATGAGGGTGCCGGCCTGGTTCTCGAGCGCGAACCTGTTCGACGTGAGGCCGGCCGCGCGCACGTAGTACACGGTGCCTATCACGAGAGGCGCGGGCAACGTGCCGCTGAGGAACGTCACCTGCCAGCGCGCCTGGGCGTTGTGGTTCGAACCGAAGTTCACCGTGTCGCTCGAGGCGTTGCTTCCGGTGAAGGTGCTCGCCGTCATCGTGTAGCAGGCGCGGCAGTGCGAGAAGATGGTGCCGAGGCTGGTGCGCTGGATCTGGTCGGGCATCCAGTTCCAGTTCATCGAGCCCGAGTCGTCCAGGATGTACATCAGGTTCGGCAGCACCGTCGCCGAAGCGGAGTTGGCGAGCGGCTGGTCGGCGATGGTCGCGACCTGCGCGGACGCGCCGGTGGCGGACACGAGTCCGAGGGCGAGCGCCGCGATGGCGAGGATGTGGCGGGGCGAGAATTTCATCTGTCGACTCCTGGTGTTCGGGGGTTGCCCTGCTACTGCAGCAGGGCCGTCTGGGTGATGGTGACGTTGTTGCGCGGACCGTCCACGCGCGTGGTCACGCGGTAGTACATCTGGAATTTGCTGTCGAACTGCGCCTGCCCGATGGACTTGCTGCCGCTGTCGATCCTCTGGTTCGCGGGGAAATACTTGCTGCACGACTGGCCGGTGTCGCTCTCGTTCAGCCCTGGCGTCATGCACATGCGGTGGATCACATAGCGCACGGTGTTGCCCGACCCATCGGGCAGCCCGCCGTTGGTGATCAACGAGCCGTTGTTCCACGTCCCCATGTCGAACCAGTCCGGCTCCGAGGGCGGCCGCGCCGAGAAGTAGCCGTTGGACGGGTCGTCGTCCTTGAGGATCGTCACTCCGCCGGGTAGCGCGTACTTGGCCGCGAGCCACCCCATCGCGTCGCGCCCGCCGCGGTCGGAGACCTGCAGGGACGCCTGCTTGAACGAGATGTTGCCCGCGATCACCACCGTGTTGTCCACCGAGCGCATCAGCGCGACGCCGGCGAGCGACATCGCGACCAGCACGGTGAGGGCGATCAGCAGCACGATGCCCTGCTGTCGTTTCGGCGAATGTTGCATAAGCGGCTTCCTGGCGATTGTCATGATTTCGGTCCCGTGGCTCATGGGGCGCCCGTGTCTTCGTTGGTCCCGTTCGGGTCCGGGTACCAGAGCAGGTTACGGATCGGCACCACCGCCTCGAACTTGCGGTAACGGTAGCACTGCCACTTGGGGTCCGCGGACAGGTCGAGGGACTGGTTGTTGACCGACCAGGTCGGCGCGTAAGGCGTCGTGTCGCACACGCCGCTCGCCGGGTTCACTTTTTCCTGCTGGCCGCTCCGCGCGATGAGCACGAAGCGCACGGCGATGATCTGCCTCCAGTTTTGCGGAAGCGGTGCGCCGGCGCCCGTGGGAAGCGAATCGGCCCAGTTGTCCACGGTCCAGCTTCCGACCGGGAGGTTTGCCGCGGTCGGCGAGATGTAGCACGGCACGATCGTGGAAGGCGCGGCCTGGCAGCCGGTCGTCGGCGTGGGCGCCCCGGAGATCCCGTACTGGACCTGGAACTGCACGATGCCGTCGGCGATCGGGGTGGCAGGCTCGGCGGGCAGCAGGAGGTTCTTCGCAACCAGCTGGTTGTTCACTAGGGAGTACTGCATGACGGTGGGCTGCGCGCCGAGGTTGTAGATGCGCCCGCCCAACTTGTTGGTGTTCGACCACGCCGGATAGGTCACGTTGTTCGGGGGAACCTGCGTGCCGGCCGACGCGGTGGGCGGCGTGTAGTTGGCCGCGCGCGTGGAGCCGCCTTCATCGACGTAGGTCAAGCCGTTGAAGTTGATCTGCTTGGAGACCGCCGCATCGAGAGTCGATACCTGGAAGAGCGAGCAGGGGCTGGCGATCGCGGCGCCCGCCACCGGGGCGTTGCCCATCACGAACAGGTTGCCCGGCTTGAAGGTGAAGCGCTCGTCCTTGATGCGCACCCAGCCGGTCGTGCCGACGGTTCCGGGCGTGCTCATGACCGAGGGGAAGGCGAACGTGTCGGTGTCCGCGTACACGAAGGTCACGGTGTCGGGCGCGAGGCCGCCGGCGCCGTTCACGATGGTGGCCGGCGCGAGGTTGAAGCTGAACGCCTGCGCCGTAGGCGCCCAGTAGGCGTTCACCGTGCAGCCGAGGAGGCGGTAGAAGTTCAGCCCGTAGCCCGACATGCGCGCGTCGCGCTCCATCAGATAGAGCGAGGTGACGCCGTTCTGCTGCGCGTCGCCGGCGCCGGTGGTGGTGCGCCGCTGTCCCTCGGACACCGCGAAGATCTGGAACATGACGACGATCGAGATGAGCCCGATCAGCATTCCCACCATCAGCTCGACGATGGTGAATCCTGATTCTCGGGACATCGGAGTGCGTTGGCTTTTCACGTCGGGCCTCATGGGGAGGTGATGTACGTCATCGCGACGTGGTTGCTCGGCGCGATCGCGTCCGGGGCTTTCCAGCGGATCGTGACGGTCACCGGTGTCGCGCATTGAGAAGGAATGGTCGCCGGGGCCACCGCGGGGATGCAGCCGACCGGCGCGCCGACCACCACGGTGGGCGGATAGGTGCCCGCGCCGGGAAGGCCATAAGGCGCGGTCTGCAGCTTGGTCACCCAATTCAGCAGGTATTGCGAGTTGCCGCCGGGATTCGCGAAGCCCAGCTGCAGCGTGGCGGGAGTCGGATCCGAGAGCCACATATAGTTCATGAGCTCTTCGGCGGCGAACGCGGCCTCGACGCGGTACTTCGCGTTGGACACGTTGCTGGTCGACACCGCCTGCATCGCCACCAGCGCGAGGACGCCCAGCGAGAAGATGAGGAGGCCGAGGAGCGCCTCGAGGAGCATCACGCCCGCCTGGGAGCGTGCCTGGCGCGGGACGAAGCGAGCCTTGCGCGAATTCATCGCTTTCATGGGCAGATCCTGGGATCGGTTCCGGTCACGGCCGGATCGCACATGCGCACGGCACCCCCGAAGGGGATCACGATGCGCAGGTTGCGGCGGTCGGTCGCGGTGCTGATCATCAAGTTGGTGAGGTCGATCTGGGTGAGCGGAGGGGTGCCGTCGTCGTTCACGGACACGACGCGGCCCATGCCGTTGAAGGTCACTGCCGCGCTGCCGGCGGGGGAGACTGTGCTCGACACGTTGACCGAGCCCTCGTTGGCGTCGCGCGACTGCAGGACGTTGCGATTGCCGGACGAGGTGACCTCGGTGATGATCCAGCCGGTGTTGTTCACCAGCGCGAGCTCGGCCTGCGAGTTGCGGCGGATCGCCTCGTTCTTGGCGAGCGAGAGCCCGGCAGTGATCTGCTCGGCCGCGGAACGGACCTGCATGTTCTGCGTGTAGGTGAAGAAGCTTGGCAAGCCGACCGACAGGAGGATCCCGATGATGGCCACGACCACCATCACCTCGAGGATCGAGAATCCGCGAGAGGTGCGTTTCATGGTTAGCACGAGCCCTTGCGCGTCACGAAGCAGGTGGTGAAAGTGCCCCAGCCGGAAGGCGAGGACGTCGTCGCGCGGACGTTCTGCTCATTGATGGTGAACACGAACGGGGGCGGGCCGATGACGCGGCCGAGCGTGCCGGTGGCGGTCGCCATGTAGCCCTGGCCACCGTTGGTGAGGGCGCAGGTCTGCGTGAAGTATTTATATGACGCCGGTGCCGCGACGCCGCAGCCGCCAGAACCGTAGTTGCGGTTGTCCTGGTAGAACTGCTCCATCTGGACGCGGAAGGCGCCCAGGCCGGCGTGGGCCTCGGGCAGCTCGCCGCGAGTCACGTAGTCCTGGTATTGCGGGATCGCGATCGCCGACAGTATCGCGATGATCGCGACGGTGATCATGATCTCGATAAGGGTGAAGCCGCTTTGCTTTTTCATGTGCTGCCTCCTGGTGTGAGTGAATGATAAGGACGGAACCCGCAACCCCCGAATCGGCCCGATGATTGGCCTCCCAAGACCGACGGACGGCGAGGGTGTGACTTGGCTCACTCGCTCCCAACCCCCTGATTCCGGGCCGAAACAAGGGGCGGCCGGGCCGCGATTTCGCTATAATGATCGGCTCCAAACGCTGTTGTAGCTCAGTTGGTAGAGCAACTGATTCGTAATCAGTAGGTCGGAGGTTCGACTCCTCTCAACAGCACCACCGATGCAAAGAAAAAGGGCCGCGCGAGCGGCCCTTTTCCTTCATGCGGCTTCGCGATTAACGGCAGGTCGCGGGCAGGTACTTCGGGTTGATCGTGGTGCCGGCGGCCGGCGTGCCGGTCGACGAGCAGGCCCACTTGGTGATCGGCGCGCCCGTGCAAGCGGCACCGCTGCAATCCGCTTTGTAGGCGAACATCGTGCCGGTACCCAGCTGGGTGGCCAGCGTGCCCGAGGCGGTGATTTCGACTTCACCGTTGGTCACGACGGGGATCTGCGAGTTGGCGGTACCGATGTCCGAGCAACCGGCGGTCTTCGCGCTGAGGGGCATCAGGCCGAGCGACTGGTAGTACTCCGCGACGGAGGTCTTGCAGACGCCCGCGGCGTTGATCAGCTCGGTCACTTTCGAGCGGATCGTGTAGTCCTGGTACGCCGGAATGGCGATGGCCGCGAGGATGCCGATGATCGCAACCACGATCATCAGTTCGATAAGGGTAAAGCCTTGTTGGACTTTCTTCATGTGTTCTCCTATTGATTCGGTTTTCGGGGTGACGCTTGGCACTCAAGTTGGTTTGTGCGTGGGTTACTGTGCAACCGCCGTGCCACTCGCAGTGAATGGCGATAACCACAATATGTAGTGGTAGGGACCGAATACACCACAACTTGTTTGGGTCGCTACCCCTGAAATACGCGCCCCGCCGACAGAATCTGACCATCCGCGTCACGCCGCCTGCGATTCCCCCGGCCGCCTTAGCTGTTCATTTCAGGAAGAAGCGATAGGCTGGATTGCGTGTCTCGTCAGCGTAGTCGTAGCCCACCTCGCGCAGGAACCGGCGCAGCGCCGGCTCCTCCCCCTCGGGAACCTGCAGCCCCACCAGCACGCGTCCCACGTCCGCGCCGTGGTTGCGATAGTGGAAGAGCGAGATGTTCCAGGACGAGCCCATGCGCGTAAGGAAATTCATCAACGCGCCGGGGCGCTCCGGAAACTCGAAGCGGTAGATGCGCTCGGAGGACTTCCCGGGCGCGCGCCCGCCCACCAGGTGGCGCCCGTGCAGCTTCGCCATCTCGTTGTCGGAGAGGTCGACAGCGGGCATGCCGTGGCGCGCGAGGCTCGCGATCAGGCGCCCGGTCTCCGCGCGCCCCGACACCGAAACGCCGAGGAAGACGTGCGCCTGGCGCCCGGGCGCGAAGCGGTAGTTGAACTCGGTCACGCTGCGCTTGCCGAGCAGGGCACAGAGCGCGCGGAAGCTCCCCGGGCGCTCCGGGATTGTGACGGCGAGGACCGCTTCGCGATGCTCACCGAGCTCGGCGCGCTCCGCGACGAAGCGCAGGCGGTCGAAATTCATGTTGGCGCCGGTCGCGACCACGACCAGCGTGCGGCCCTTCGCGCCGCGCCGCTCGATCCAGCGCTTGGCGCCGGCGAGCGCGAGCGCCCCGGCGGGCTCGAGCACGGTGCGCGTGTCCTCGAAGACGTCCTTGATCGCCGCGCAGATCTCGTCGGTGTCCACCAGCACCATGTCGTCGACCAGCTCGCGCGCGATGCGGAACGTCTCGCGCCCCACTTGGCGCACCGCCACGCCGTCGGCGAAGAGGTTCAGGTGGGGCAGCGTCACGCGCCTTCCGGCCTTGAGCGAGTGCGCCATCGCAGCGGCGTCGACCGGCTCCACGCCGATCACCTTCGTGCGCGGCGCCACGCGCTTCACGTACGCGGCGATGCCGGCGATCAGCCCGCCACCGCCCACCGGGACGAAGATCGCGTCGATCGGGCGCGGGTGCTGGCGCAGGATCTCGAGCCCCACCGTGCCCTGCCCCGCGATCACCAGCGGATCGTCGTACGGATGCACGAAGGTGGCCCTGCTCTTCTTCGCGAGCGCAAGTGCGTGGCGGTATGCCTCGAAGTAGCTGTCGCCGGCGAGCTCGACCCTCGCGCCGCGCGCGGCCACCGCCGCCACCTTGATGCGCGGCGTGGTCACCGGCATCACGACGGTCGCGCGCATGCCCAGGCGCTGCGCGGCGAGCGCCACGCCCTGCGCGTGATTGCCGGCGCTCGCGCAGATCACACCGCGCTGCGTCTGCGCGGACTTCAGGTTAGCCATCTTGTTGTACGCGCCGCGCAGCTTGAAGGAGAAGATCGGCTGCTTGTCCTCGCGCTTGAGGAGGATGTGGTTGCCGGTGCGCCGCGATATCGCGGAGGCGAGCTCGAGCGGGCTCTCGATCGCGACGTCGTAGACCTTCGCGGTGAGTATCTTCTCGAGGTAGCTGTCGATCTTCATCGGCGAAGCATATCAAGAACCCTCGCCGGGTTATCCTTCGCGCATGGACCAGAACGCGCAGAAGAAGGCGGCGGCCGAGGCGGCGCTCGAGTACGTCGAGGACGACATGGTGGTGGGAGTCGGGACCGGCTCGACGGTCAACTACTTCATCGACGCCCTCGCCTCGAGACGCGCGCGCATCAAGGCGGCCGTGGCGAGCTCGGAGGCGAGCGCACGCCGATTGCGCGACCTCAAGATCCCGGTGGTCGAGCTGAACGACACCGACGGCTGCGACGTGTACGTGGACGGCGCCGACGAGGTCACCGGGCATCTCGCCATGATCAAGGGGGGCGGGGCGGCGCTCACGCGCGAGAAGATCGTCGCCGCGGCGAGCCGCAAATTCGTCTGCATCGCCGACGCCGGCAAGCTGGTCGGCGTGCTCGGCAAGTTTCCCCTGCCGGTGGAAGTGATCCCGATGGCGCGCAGCTTCGTCGCGCGCCGGCTGGTGAAGCTCACGGGCGGCGTGCCGGAGCTGCGCCAGGGCGTCACCACCGACAACGGCAACCTCGTCATCGACGTGCGCGGGCTCTCGATCGTGAAGCCCATGGAGCTCGAGACCGACATCGGCCTCATCGCCGGCGTGGTGGAGAACGGCATCTTCGCCCTGCGCCCCGCCGATGTGCTCCTGCTGGGAACGGATGAGGGCGTGAGGACGATCAATCGCCCGAAGTGATTCTCACAGTTTCAAGGCTTGGGGACATAGCCCACGGCCGCGTCGGCGCCCTCGCCGAAGAAGTGCTTGCGCATCTGCTCTTCGAGGTACTTGCGCGCGCGCGGATCGGCGAGGTTGAGGCGGTTCTCGTTCACGAGCATCTTCTGGTGCTCGAGCCACGCCTTCCAAGCCTCCTTCGACACACTCTCCCAGAGCCGCTTGCCGAGCTCGCCGGGATAGGGAGGAACGTCGAGGCCCTCGGCCTCCTTCTTCAGCTTTATGCAGTTCACCATGCGGGCCATGTTCACAGTTCCTTCACGAAAACCTTCGACCTGCGGTCGTAGTTGTAGAGGGCCGCCTTGCTTTCGGGCAGCCAGGTGGGATCGGTCTCGACGAAGCCGCGCTCGATGAACCAGTGGGTGGTGCGCGTCGACAGGACGAAGATCGACCTGAGCCCCGCGGCGCGCGCCTTTGCCTCGGCGAAGGCGAGGAGGCGTTCGCCGCGACCGCCGTCCCGGTAGAACGGGTTCACCGCGAGCGCCGCGAGCTCCGCGGTCTTGCGGTCGGCGAAGGGATAGAGCGCCGCGCAGCCGAGAATGTTCCCCTCGGACTCGATCACGAAGAACTTGTCGAGCTCGCGCTCGAAGGTCTCGCGCTCGCGCTTCACCAGCACACCCTGCTGCTCGAGGGGCTCGAGGATCTGCACGATGCCGGCCACGTCCTCGGCGCTCGCCGGGCGGATGTGCTCGGGCGACTCCGGCACCACCATCGTGCCGATGCCGTGGTGCGTGAAGAGCTCGATCAGGAGGGCTCCGTCCACGTGCCGGCTGATGAGGTGCGCGCGCTTCACGCCGTGGGCGCACGCCTTGATCGCGCATGGCAGGTAGATCGACACGTCCTCGGGAAGGTTGTTGGCCGCGGTGAGCTCCTCGGCTTCCCTCACCGTGAGCTCGGCGATGAGCCGGCCCTTCGTGTCCAGCGCCCCGGCGGTCTCGGTGAGGAAGATCAGCTTGTCGGCCGCGAGCGCGATCGCGGTCGAGGTGGCGACGTCCTCGAGCGTGCAGTTGAACACATCGCCGGTCGGGGAGAAGCCAAGCGGCGAGATCAGCACCACCTCGTGGTCCTCGAGGCGCCGGCGGATGCCCTCGGCGTCGATCTTGCGCACCTCCCCGGTGTGCTGGAAGTCGATCCCCTTCACCACGCCCACCGGCTTCGCGGTCACGAAGTTGCCCGACGAGACGCGGATGTCCGCGCCCCACATGGGGCTGTTGGCGAGTTCCATCGACAGGAGCGCCTCCATCTCGACCCGCACGATGCCGTTGGCTTCCTTCACGCACGCGAGCGCCTTGGCGTCGGTCACGCGGCGGTTCTGCTCGTAGCGCGGCGCGACGCCGTGCTGGCGCATCTGCTCCTCGATCTGCGGGCGCGTGCCGTGCACCAGCACCACGCGCACTTCCAGGCTCACCAGCACGTTGATGTCGTGCGTGAGCTGCTGGAACTCGCCGTCGGCGAGCACCTCGCCGCCGAACCCGATCACGAAGGTCGCCCCACCCCACCGGTGGATGTAGGGCGTGGCGGCGCGAAACCATTTCACGAAGGCTTCGGTCTTGAGCTTGGGATTCTTCGCCATGGCCGCGATTTTAGCTTGCGCGGGCGCGGTCCCGCCGGGGTCAGGCAGAGAAATCGCCCCACAGCGCATTGATCGCGGCGAGCGCCGCGAGCGGCGCCGTCTCGGTGCGCAGCACCCGCGGCCCGAGCGAGACCGGCGAGCATCCCTGCGATAGGGCGAGGTCGCGCTCGCGCTCGGACAAGCCGCCCTCGGGTCCGATGAGCAGCTCGATCGGGCCGTCGGGGCGCAGCTTGGCGGCGAGCGCGGGCGCCCCCGGAGTGAGCACCCAGCGGCGCGCCTGCGCGGGCGCCGCGACCCAGCTCATGAAGGCGAGCGTGGGGCGCACCTCGGGGACGCGGTTGCGTCCCGATTGCTCGCACGCGGCGACCGCGACGCGGCGCCAGTGCGCCTCGCGCTTCGCGGCGCGCTCCGCGGAAAGGCGCACCACGCTGCGGTCGCAGATCACCGGCTGGAGCCACGCCACGCCCAGCTCCACCGACTTCTGGATGATCCCGTCCATCTTGTCGGCCTCTGGCAGGCCCTGCACCAGGCCCACCGGGATGACTGCCTCGATCTCGACGTCGCGCCACGCGCCGACCTTCACGTCCACCCGGTCCTTGTCGATGCGCTGGATCACGGCCTCGTACTCGCCGCCGCGCCCGTCGAAGACCACGATCGCGTCGCCCACCTTGAGGCGCAGCGCCTTGGCCACGTGCTGCGCGGCTTCCGGCGCGAGCGCGATCTGAGCGCCGGGACCGAGGCGAACGTCGACATGTATGCGGGGGAAGGGCATCGAAATCCAGGCGCGAGGCACGAGGCGCGAGAGAGGGTGGCACGAGCGTTGCGATGCTAGCATGCAGAGGTGGGGATCACGGTCAAGGCACTGCCTAGAGAAAAGATGCGATCCCGCGCGCAACGCGGTCCAGGCTCGCCTTCACCGGGGGATTCTCCGCGAACGCATCCGGAGCTCCCGGCGTGCGGTTCGCATCGAGCAGGTAGTAGCGCCCGCCGTGCTTCACGTAGTCGAACTTGCCGAAGTCGAAACCCAGGCTCGCGCGGAGAGCGCGAATCGTCGCGGGTACCTCGACCTCCTCGCGCTCGGCGCAGTCGGCAAAGCGGATGAGCGGGACTTTCGCTGGTGCCCGATAGCGGCTGCTGCGCTCCTCGCCGCCGAAGAAGGTCCAGACCCGGAGGTAGGTGCCGCGCTCATCCTCCTCGGGAACGAATCTCTCGACGATGACGCCGGGCGTGGCCCAGATGGCATTCGGCACCCTCGCCATCGATTCGCAAAGGTAGTAGCTGTCCATCAACGCGCACTGCGCGGCGTCGGGAGCCTCGCCGGCGGCGATCGCCCTTCGCCTCAGCGCATCGTCCACGTGGCCGCCGTGATTGGCCTCGGTCTTGATGATCACCCGCCCTTGCCACGCGTCGCCCTGGGCGAGCAGGCACTCGCTGTAGCGGCTCTTGCGGATGTCCGCGGTCGCGACGTTCACGACGCGCGGATATGCGCACGCGAGATCGAGGTACGCCTGCGGGACGACGGTGAGGTCGTGGTGAAGCACCGCAACGTCGCCGGGCGGTGGCGCTCCCAGGCCGCGATGCAAGAGGACGCGATGGCCGTCCGCCGCCCAGCGCTTGGCGAACTCGTGCGCCATGTAGCGGATCCCGAGCTCGCCCTGATGGCGATGCTCGAGGAGGACGATGGTCGCCACTCAGAAGCTCATGCAGGCCGCCGAGAGAAGGCCCACGCCGAGCGAGAGCGAACCGAGGAAGAAGCCTTGGGCGCCGTTGCCCGCGGGAATGTCGCGGGTGATGGTCGGGATCGCGAGCTTCACCGCGACAAACGCGGCGACCTGCACCACCAGCGCGATCACGCCCCAGATCACCATGTCCACCAGGCTCACGCTGTGCTGAACGGCGGAGGCCAGGGGCACGATGAAGCCCAGGATCGAGCCCGACAGGCTGAACGACGCCGCCATGTTGCCCGCGCGGATCAGCTCCATCTCGCGGTAGGGAGTGATGCGGATGTAGATCGCGATGAAGAGCGCGAGCAGCACCAGCGACACGCCGAGGTAGACGAGGAAATCGTCGAACCCGGCGAACGAATCGAAAATCTCTCTTCCCATGGCGTTTGCTCCTGGAGTCAGGTGAAGTAATGCGGGACGAAGCGGCTGGAGTTGCGTGTGATCGCGGAGGAGTCCTCGCGGATGCCGATGCCGGCGGGCTCCCCGCCCACCATCCACGAGCCGATCACGGTGTAGTTGCCGTCGAACTGGGGCAGCGCCTGGTAAGCCTGCCAGACGAAGCCCTCGGCGCCGTATTCGCCGGGCGTCTCGACGACTTCGCCGCCCGCGCTGATCGACACGTTGGCGCCTTCGCGCGAGTAGAGCGGCTTCTTCACGAAGTCGGTCGTAAAGCGCCCCGGCTCGAAGCTCGCCGCGAGAAGGTTCGGATGGTCCGGGAACATCTCCCAGAGGATCGGCAGGATCGCCTTGTTCGACAGCAGCATCTTCCAGGGCGGCTCGATCACCTTCATGGTGCGCTTGAGGAGATACGCGCCGAAAGTCTCGCGCGCCATCCACTCCCAGGGGTAGAGCTTGAAGAGCGCCGCGATGGCGCGCTCCTCGAGGTCGACGAAGCGCGCGCCGTCCCAGCCGACGTCGTCGATCGCGATCGCGCGGGCGTCCAGCCCCGCCTGTATCGCGGTGTCGCGCAGGTATTCGAGGTTGCCCTGGTCCTCCGCGGAATCGGCGTCGCCGGAGAAGTAGATGCGCCCGTCGGCGGGAAGCGCGCAGCGCAGCGCCTTCCAGCGCTCGATCAGTTTTTCGTGGATGGAATTGAACTGGTCGGCGTCGGGCAGCACGTCCTGGAGCCAATACCACTGCACCACGCTCGCTTCCAGCAGCGCGGTGGGCGTGTCGGCGTTGTACTCGAGCATCTTCGGCGCGCCCTCGCCGTTCCAGGAGAGATCGAAGCGGCCGTAAAGCGACTGGTCGCCGTCGGCCCACGAGCTCTCGATCAACGCATGGAAGGGCTCGGGAATCGCGAAGCGGGCGAAGTCGCGCTTCGCGATCACGCGCTGCACCGCTTCGAGGCAGCGCTCGTGCAGCTCCGCGGTGGCCGCCTCGAGCGCATCGATCTCGCCTGCGGTGAAATGATAGGCGGCACGCTCGTCCCAGTAGACGCCGTCCATCGAGTGGAACAGGAAGCCGAGCGCCTCGACCTTCTGCGGCCAGTCGACCCTCGGCACGCGCGCCTCGCGCCGCATCGCGCTAGCCGCCCGACGAGTGCGCCGACGAGCCGAAGCCGCCGCGGCTCACCGTCGAGCTCGACACGGCGCGCGAGCCGCTGCGCACGCCGTGGGTCCAGGAGTTGCCGCTCGAGTACCCACCGTATGGATACATGGGCCCGTACCAGAAGCCGCGCGAGGCGTGCGTCGGGTCGCTGGCGGGCTTGCAGTCCTCGGGCTTGTTGGCCCAGTCGGCGAGGCAGTCCTCGCGCGACTTGTAGACGTCGCGGCGCTGGTCGTCCCCGTTCGAGCACCCGGAGAGCGCCGCGATGCCGGCGAGCACGAGCGTCACGCGCGACGACCTGCGCAGTTTCCTGAGCATCTGAATCCTCCCCGCGAAATGCTATCCGACCAGCTCGCGCACGTAGTTGGGCAATGCGAACACCGCGCCGTGGGTCTCTCCGTTGTAGTACTGCAGATCGCCGATGCCGCGCGCCGCGATCCTGCGCTCGACCTCTTCCGGGGCGAGCGCGCGCGGGTCGAGCGTGTCGGAGGCGCAAGCGAAGCCCCAGATCGAGCCGTAGACCGGAATATGCACGAAATACGGCGTGACCACTTTGAACACCTGGCGCAGGTTGTCGAGCGTTTGGCGCACGCGCTGGGGATGCGAGAACGGCGAGCCGAGGTGCAGCGTGAGCGCGCCGCCGGGCGCCATCGCGCGCTTGGCGAGCGCGAAGGTGGCGGGGGAATAGAGCTCGAGCGAAGGCCCGACGGGATCGGTCAGGTCCATGGAAACGATGTCGTAGCGCACCGTGGTCGCGCGGAGGTAGACCACGCCGTCGCCCACCGTGACCTTGAGGCGCGGGTCGTCGAAGGCGCCGCGGTGCACGGCGGCGAGCTGCGCCTTGGCGACTTCGATCACCTCGGGATCGAGCTCGGCCATGTGCACGCGCTCCATCGTCGAGTGCTTGAGGAATTCCTCCGACGATCCACCGTCGCCGCCGCCGATCACCAGTGCGCGTTTCGGGTCCGGGTGCGCGACGGCCGTCGGGTGCACGAGGTTCTCGTGATAGAAAAACTCGTCACGCTCCGAGGTCATGTTGAAACCGTCGAGGCGCAGGATGCGCCCCATCTCGGGCGTGTCGTAGACCTCGAGGAGCTGGAAAGGCGTCTGGCGCCGCTCGAGGAGCGTGCCTTCGAACCAGACGCCGCTCCCCTCGTTCAGCCGCTCGAGGATCTTGTCAGGCAACGCGCTTCTTGAGCGGGAGGTCTTTGCCACGGATCACGCGCTCCACCATCACGTCGGCGGGCTTGAGGGCCTTCATCAGCGTCGAATAGACCGCCTCGGCCTTGTCCGTATTGTCGGCGGTGAAGTTGCAGACGTACACATCGAGCGTGGCGCCATCGCGCTCCGGCCACGTGTGGATCGCCAGGTGCGACTCCGCGAGCACGACCGCGCCCGTGGCTCCGCCATCCTGGGCGCCGTCATGGCCGTCGAATTGGTAGAAGTGGTCCCCGAGGACCGTGAGGCCTACGTCCGTACACGCCTTGACGCAGAGCTCGCGCAACTTCTCGGACGAGACCAGCAGCTCGCCCTTCTGGCAGTTGTAGAGATCGGCAATGATGTGCAGTCCCTTCACTTCGATACCCCCTTCCAAGCAAAAGTCCGCAGTGGAGGGACTGTTCTCGCGACCTCGGGCGTTCCGCAAATAGCGGGACGCCCCTAGACCCAGGGCGGAGGGTGCAGTCCTTCTTGCAGAGGTTTACCCAAGCGAAAAATATCGCGGTGAAAAAGTGCGCAAGTATAATCGCATAAGTTGTGCCACGTACAGCATTTTCAAGCCATTCCGCTTCGTATCGCGCCTTACTTTCGAAACATTTCCATGCCCGACACTCCTGCCGCAGAAACCTCCCGCGCCGACGTCGTCAACGCCATTCGCGCCCTCGCGATGGACGCGGTGCAGCAGGCCAACTCGGGGCATCCGGGCATGCCGATGGGCATGGCGGAAATCGCCGAAGTGCTGTGGCGCCGGTTCCTGCGCCACAACCCCAAGAATCCTTCCTGGCCGGATCGCGACCGATTCGTGCTCTCTAACGGCCACGGCTCGATGCTGCAGTACGCCCTGCTGCATCTCACCGGCTACGACCTGCCGATGGCGGAGATCCGCAAGTTCCGCCAACTCCACTCACGCACGCCGGGACACCCGGAATTCGGCTACACACCCGGCATCGAGACCACCACGGGGCCGCTCGGCCAGGGCCTCGCCAACGCGGTCGGCTTCGCGATCGCCGAAAAGCTCCTCGCGGCGGAGTTCAACCGCCCGGGCCATGCGATCGTCGACCATTTCACCTACGCATTCGCCGGCGACGGCTGCCTGATGGAAGGCATCTCCCATGAAGCGTGCTCGCTCGCCGGAGTGCTCAGCCTCGCCAAGCTGATCGTGCTCTACGACGACAACGGGATCTCGATAGACGGCAAAGTGGCCGGGTGGTTCCGGGACGACACTCCGAAGCGCTTCTCGGCCTATGGCTGGAACGTGATCGCCGGCGTCGACGGCCACGATTCGCACGCGCTCGCCGCCGCCATCGAGCGCGCGCGCGCGAGCGACAAGCCGACGCTCGTCTGCTGCAAGACGGTGATCGGCAAGGGCGCGCCTACGCGCGCTGGCACGGCAAAAGCCCACGGCGAGGCGTTGGGAGCTGAAGAGATCGCCGCCACGCGCGCGGCTCTGGGCTGGAAATACCCTCCCTTCGAGATTCCCGAGGCGGTCTACCGCGAATGGGACGCGACCGCGAGTGGCGCGAAGGCCGAGGGCGACTGGAATGCGCGCTTCGCCTCCTACCAGGGCGCTCATCCGGACCTCGCCGCCGAATTCCGCAGGCGCATGGCGGGAGAGCTTCCCGCCGACTGGCAAGCCACGGTGGAATCGCTTGTCGCGAAAGCCGGCGAGAAGGCGGAAAGCGTTGCGAGCCGCAAGGCTTCCCAGAACGCGCTGGAAGCCATCGGCCCGAAGCTGCCGGGCCTCCTCGGCGGCTCCGCGGACCTCACCGGCTCCAACCTCACCCTGTGGTCCGGCTCGAAGCCCATGACCGGCAGCGAGCCTGGCAACTACATTTACTTCGGCGTGCGCGAGTTCGGCATGGCCGCGATCGGCAATGGCCTCGCGCTGCACGGTGGCTTCATCCCATATTCTGGGACCTTCCTCACCTTCTCCGACTATTCGCGCAACGCGCTGCGCATGGCCGCGCTCATGAAGGCGCGCAACATCTTCGTCTTCACCCACGAGTCCATCGGCTTGGGAGAGGACGGCCCCACGCACCAGTCGATCGAGCAGGTCGCGAGCCTGCGACTCATCCCGCACATGGACGTCTGGCGTCCGTGCGACACGGTCGAGACCGCCTTGGCATGGGCCGCGTCGATCGAGCGCAAGGACGGGCCGAGCGCGCTCGCGCTCTCGCGGCAGAACCTGCCGTTCATGAAGCGCTCGCCCGAGGCGGTCGCGTCGATCCGGCGCGGCGGCTACGTGCTCTCGGCAGGCGCCGGCGCGTCGCGCGCGGCGATCATCGCCACCGGCTCGGAAGTCTCGATCGCGATCGCCGCGCAAAAGACACTCGCCGATTCCGGGGTCCCGGTGCGCGTGGTCTCGATGCCGTGCACCAGCATCTTCGATCGGCAGGACGCCGCGTGGCGCGAGTCCGTGCTGCCGAAGGGCCTGCCGCGCGTGGCGATCGAGGCGGGCGTCTCCGACTACTGGCGCAAGTATGTGGGCCTCGAAGGCGAAGTGATCGGCATCGACCGCTTCGGCGAGTCCGCGCCCGCGGCGGACGTCTACAAATTCCTCGGCGTCGACGCCGAGCATCTCGTCGCGGCGGTCAAGCGCGTTGTCTGACCTCGCTTCGCGGGTCGTGGTGCGCGCGGCAACGCGCGCCGACGCCGCGGCAATCGCGCGCGTGCAGCACGAGAGCTGGCGCACGACCTACGCGGGGATCCTTCCGCTCGACGTGATCAACAGCATCACCGGCCGGCGCGATTCGGTGGAGTGGCAGCGGCGCCTCGAGCGCGCCACGGGCGACTCGGCGACCTGGCTCGCCGAACGCTCCGGCCGGGCGATCGGCTTCGCATCCTGCGGCTTGGCGCGCGACACGGTGGACGAGCTGGAAGGCGAGATCTACGCGCTCTACGTGCTGCAGCCCGAGCAGCGCCGCGGCGTCGGCCGCGAGCTGGTGCGGGCCTGTGCACAGCACTTCGTGCGGCGCGGGATCTTCGGCTTCTATCTCTGGGTCCTGAAGGCCAACCGGGCTCGACTCTTCTACGAGCTGATCGGGGGCGAGGAAATACGCGAGAAGACCGAGCGGCTCGGCAATCACGATTTCGCCGAGATCGCGTATGGGTGGAAGGACGTCACCGGATTGGTTGCTCCCGCGGAGTGATTGCCGGATGAGGGTCGAGTCCACGTTCAGCTAAAATATCGCCTTATTCCCCCGCGCTTCCCCGGAGCACCAATCCATGACTGTCCGCGTAGCCATCAATGGTTATGGCCGCATCGGCCGCAACATCCTTCGCTCGCACTACGAGAACAACAAGCAGCACGACCTGCAGATCGTCGCGATCAACGACCTGGGCCCGGTCGAGACCAACGCGCACCTCACCCGCTTCGACACGACCCACGGCAAGTTCCCGGGCAAGGTCGAGGTGGACGGCGACCACATGGTCGTCAATGGCGACCGAATCAAGGTGTTCGCGCAGCGCGACCCGGCGCAGATCCCGTGGGGGAGCCTGGGCGTCGACGTGGTGCTCGAGAGCACCGGCTTCTTCACCACCAAAGAGAAGGCGTCAGCGCACATCAAGGGCGGTGCGAAGAAGGTGATCATCTCCGCCCCCGGCGGCAAGGATGTGGACGCGACCGTGGTCTACGGCGTCAACCACGGCACGCTGAAGGGCTCGCACACGGTCATCTCCAACGCCTCGTGCACGACCAATTGCCTGGCGCCGCTGGTGAAGCCGTTGCACGACGCGATCGGCGTCACCACCGGCCTCATGACCACGATCCACGCGTACACCAACGACCAGGTGCTGGTCGACGTGTTCCACGAGGACCTGCGCCGCGCGCGCTCGGCAACGCACTCGATGATCCCCACCAAGACGGGCGCCGCCGCGGCGGTGGGCCTGGTGCTGCCGGAGCTGAACGGCAAGCTCGACGGCTTCTCGATCCGCGTGCCGACCATCAATGTCTCGTTCGTGGACCTCTCCTTCATCGCCGCACGCGACACGACGGTGGAGGAAGTGAACGCGATCATGAAGAAGGCGTCCGAAGCCGGCGACCTGAAGGGCATCCTCGGTTACAGCACCGCTCCCCTCGTTTCGGTGGACTTCAACCACGATCCGAGATCGTCGATTTTCGACGCGACCTGCACCAAGGTTTCGGGGCGCCTCGTGAAGGTCTGCTCCTGGTACGACAACGAGTGGGGCTTCTCCAACCGCATGCTCGACGTGACGCTCGCATTGA
>JBBRQA010000024.1:0-25254 GCA_038227085.1 Burkholderiales bacterium
AGGGTCGGTGCGGGGAAGGCACCGCGGCTCAGCTGCTCGGTGACCTGCGCGACGTGGTTGTCGTAGATGTGGCAGTCGCCTCCGGTCCAGACGAACTCCCCGAGTTCCAGCCCGACCTGGGCGGCCACGAGCTGGGTCAGCAGCGCGTAGCTGGCGATGTTGAACGGCACGCCGAGGAAGATGTCGGCGCTGCGCTGGTAGAGCTGGCAGGAAAGCTTGCCTTCTGCCACGTAGAACTGGAACAGTGCATGGCATGGCGCGAGCGCCATCTTCGGCAGGTCGGCGACGTTCCAGGCGGATACCACCAGGCGCCGCGAGCTCGGGTTCTTGCCGATCTGCGCGACGACATCCGTGAGCTGGTCGATGTGCCGCCCGTCGGGCGCCGGCCAGGAGCGCCACTGATGCCCGTAGACGGGCCCCAGCTCGCCGTGGGCATCGGCCCATTCGTCCCAGATGGTCACGCCGTTGGCGCGCAGGTAGGCCACGTTGGTGCTGCCCTGCAGGAACCACAGGAGCTCGTGGATCACGCTCTTGGTGTGGACCTTCTTCGTGGTGAGCAGCGGGAAACCGGCGGCCAGGTCGAAGCGCATCTGGTAGCCGAAGACGGAAAGCGTGCCGGTGCCGGTGCGGTCTTCCTTGCGGGCGCCGTGCTCGCGCACATGGCGCAGGAGTTCGAGATAGGTCTTCATGCGGGGCTTCGCATGATTTTATCCGACTGGCGCTTGCTGGATCCTCTTTCCCAGGACAAGGACGTCGTGCTCGCGGCCGTCCATCTCGCAGATCTTCGGCAGCAGGCCCCAGCGCCCGAAGCCGTGCGCCTCGAAAAGCGTGACGCTCGGCATGTTGTGCGCGAACACGAAGGCGAGGACGTTGGCGATTCCCAGGCCTGGGCACTCCTCCAGCGCGTGATGCAGCAGCCTCCTCGCGATGCCCTCGCGCTGGTGGTCCTGCGACACATACACCGCCGACTCTACGGTGCGGTGGTAGGCGGGGCGCCCGTAGAAGGAGCGAAAGCCGAGCCAGCCGATCGTCTTGCCCTCGGCGTCGTATACCCAGAGCGGGCGCGATTCGCGGTTGAAGGAGGCGAACCATTCCTCGCGGTCGGCGACGGTGACGGGCTGGGTGTCGGCGGTGGCCAGGCGCCCGGGGATGGAGGCGTTGTAGATCGCGACAATGGCCGGCAGGTCGCCGGGATCGGCATGGCGAATGGAGGGCATGGCGAAAGGATAACGCGGGCGAAGCCGGAGAAGATTGCGCCGCAACGGCTATCGCGGCGGCGGTGAACGTTCGGGTTTCCGGACCCAGAATACGTACATGCTGGAAAAGGTGCTCGGAAATTCCGACTCGAAATCGTTCCAGCCGTCCAGGTCGATCATCGAGGATTCAGGGAAGCGCCGCCGGTAGCTTGCCGCGACATCGGGATCGACAACGAAATCCATGAATTCCACGCCGAGAGCGGCAATCATTTCCTTCACGGCAGGCAATGTGAAGCGATGCTCCTCGACATGGAACAAAAGATCGCGGCATTCGCTGATCCCGTAGAACTCCGTGCGCGAGGCCAGCGCGATACAGGCTTCGGAGGACGTCAGCTCCTCCCGGCACTTCCGGATATCCGTGGCGCTCGAGCCATACCCTCGCTCCGCGATCAGTTTCCTTGCGGCTACCACGTCCTGGCGGCCTCGTTCGCTGTAGAGACCCACGAGCATGAGCCCGCCCGGACGAAGCAGCGATAGCAACAAATGCCAGCCTGCGATTGGATCAGCAAGATGATGCAACACGCCCACGGACGAGATGATGTCGAAGGTTCGAGCGACCGTCCCAAGCTCCATGATATCGGCTTGAGCGTGCTCGAGATTCGCCATGCCGAGCTCGCGCGCCTTTCGCTGCGCATACGCGAGGCTGGCGAGACTGAGGTCGATCCCGAGCACTCGCGCTGAGGGAAATTTTCTTCCCCATTCGATCGATTCCTGACCCGTGCCGCAGCCTGCGACAAGGATATCGAAAGCGTGCCCCTCGCGAGCGAGATTCGGCGACCACTCGAACAGAGGAAGAATTTCCGGGTTACGCAGGTCCCCCGCGTACGCAGGAAGCTTGACCCATTTTGGGTACGGATTCTCCTCGTACTGCTGCATCACTCGGCGCGATGTGTCCTCGACGATGGCGGTAAGGCGCGGCAAGGCTTGGCGCCAACGCTGCTCCGCCAGAGGCTCGGCGACTTGCTGCTCGAGCAGCGCCGCGAGGGGGGCAGGCCAGGGTCGACCGAGCAGCGTGTTGGCGGAGGGAAGCGACCCCAAGGGAAAATACGAGGCGACCACCGCAAGCCAGAGCGCGGGCACCTCCTTGCCAGACTCCAAGGCAGCGACCACCGCCCCGCGCATCTGCGTCACCCGCGCCCGCTCTTCGTCCGTCGACGAAAAGACGAAATCGTTGATGAAGCATTGCCGCGCGAGTGCACAGCAGAACGCGAGCGCGCCCTCGTCCGCGACGGCGCGGCTTCCCGTGTTCAACGCTTCCCCGAGCATTGCATGCCGGACGAGCGTCAGGAAGCGCTCGAGATCAAGTCCGTAGACCTGCATGCTTTCCATCATGGCGAGAATCAACTCATTGGAGCCGATCGCGGCGCAGCCCGACGGGCCCAGCAGCGAATGCATCGATGGCCTCGCGGGCCATGCCTGTGCGGAGGCATCCAGAGATTTCCGGACATCGGGATCTGCCCTTAGCAGACGAACGCCGAGCCCGGCCAGATCGGCCGGCCTTACCCACGCCTGCGAAATGGCGCTAGCGACGATGCGTCGGAACGGGGGATCGTCGGGAAGCCGATCCAGCTTCTTGGCGCACTTCACGAAGCTCAGCCTGAAAGCAGGCCTGGTGTCGAGCTCGACTGCGTTGCGCAGGCACGCCAGGGCAGACTCGTCCTGCCCCAGCACACCAAGCGCGTTGCCGAGATTGTGCCAGGCTTCGGCATAATCGGGCCGCAGCCTGAGCGCAGAGTGATAACACGCGACCGCCTGCTCCCGCATCCCATGTTGCTCGAGCTCGACGCCCAGATTGTTGTGCGCTTCGGCATAGTCGGGCCTGAGCGAAAGCGCCTTGCGATACGAGGCGATTGCAGCGTCGCGCAGCCCCAGCATGGAAAGCGCGACGGCCAGGTTGTAGTGCAGGTGCGCGGAGAGTGGGGCGAGCGCCACCGCCCTTGCCATGCTCGCGGAAGCTTCCTGGGGCTTGCCCTGCGCGAGGAGGACTCTGCCCAGGCTGTCGTGCGCCTTTGCGTTTCCAGGGTCCAGGGTCAGCGCCCTGCGGTAGCTATCGAGCGCTTCGTCGAACCTTCCTTCGGCCTCGAGCACGACGCCGAACTGGTTGAGGTATTGCGGGTTGGCGGGGTTGACGGCGATCGCCCTCGCGAGGAGCTCGAGCGCAAGATCGTTTTTTTCCGCCTGGTGCGCGATCCCTCCTAGAAGGTACAGCGCGTCGGGATGATCGGGAGCGATCTGCAGCGCGTGACGGTAGAGGGCCTCGGCCTCGGCAAAGCGTCCCGCCCTGTGGTACCCGATTCCTCTCTCGAGTGTGTCGCGGACAGATGCCATCAGTGCGAGCTCTACAGAATCGCGCGGCCCGCGACGACGAACGGCAAAGCGGCGGTTGTAACCGAGGTCATGGCCGAAAGGATAACGCGGAAAAAAAAGGGGGCCCGAAGGTCCCCTTTCACGCCAAGCGCTGACTCGTTGTTATTTGAACGCGTAACGGATCGAGCCGTACACGAAGCGCGCGCGCGCGTCGTAGTACAGCGGATCGTAGCCCACCTGGAACGACAAGTTCTGGTTCGTCTGCGGCGGATTGGTGTCGAACACGTTCTTCACGCCCAGGGTGAGCGTGAGGTTCTTGATGCCCGTGTATATGCCCTGGATGTCGAAGAGTGACATCGTGCTCACGCGGCGCAGGTTGTCGTTGCCGTCTGTGCTCACGTCGACGTAGCCGGACTGGTACGTTTGCGCCACTCTGGCCTCCCAGGGGCCCGAATCCCACGAGAGCGCCGCATAGTGTTTCCAACGCGGCAACACACCCCCTACGTTCGAGCCGTTCTGGTTCGAGACGAACCCGGAAAACGATCCGTCTTGGTTCTGCGAGTCGTTGCGGATGTAGTACGTGCCGTTCACGTCCAGACGCACTCGGCCCCAGGACGTACGCGCCCACTTGTAGTGGCCCTCGAGGTCGAGCCCCTCGATGTGGACGTTGCCGATGTTGAGGTACGTCTGAATAATGCCCGTGATGCGGCCGGGGAGGTTCGGGAAGGCCGGATCCGTCGGGCCGCGGGTGACGAGACCGCCAAACTGGCCAAGGTCGCCGAGGATCGTCGAGATTGGGATCCCGTTGGTGATCGCGCTGTTCAGGCGGATCTTGAAATAATCCGCGGATACGGACAGCGCGTTGATCGGCTCGTACACCACGCCCACCGTCGCGTTCTCCGACTTCTCCGGCTTCAGGTTCCGGTTACCGCCGAAGATCAGCGGAAACTGCGTCAAGCAGTCGATGCCGTCCACGCGGGTCACGGGGCAGCGGATCGGGTCCGACGTTCCCGGTGCGGACACGCCCGACGTGTTCGGCACGTCCAACTCGTACAGGGACGGCGCGAGGAAGCCCTTGCCGTAGGAAGCCCGCAGGAGCACCTCGCGCGACGGTTGGAAGCGCAGCGAAGCCTTCGGGTTGGTGGTGCGCCCGAAATCACTGTAGTCGTCCGTTCGCAGCGCGAGGTTGGCCTCGAGGGTCTTCAGGATCGGAATGTTCAGCTCCGCGTACATGGCCTTCACGTTTCGGTCCGCATGGACGTCCAGCAAGTTGCCGCCGAAGCCCGAGATGTCGCCACTCGCAATCGTCGGGTTGTAATTCTGGTTCAGTTTTTCCTTGCGGTAATCGGCGCCGACGGCGAAGGCGAGAGGACCGGCGGCCATCTGCATGAGCTCGCTGGAGACCTTGCCATTCACCGCTTGCGAGCTCGACTTACCGCTGATCGTCTCGCCGAGGAAGTTCGTCGCCGCGACTTGCTGCGCGATCGCGTCGGTATTGGGCCCGAACAGGTTGACAGTCCCGCCGTTGAGAAGCGGCAGGATGCGCGAGTACAGAGGGAAGCCACCGTTCAGCTTTTCCTTCACCTTGCCTTCGGCGTAGGAGTACGACACATCAGCGTCCCAGCTGCGCCACGAGCCCTTGAGGCCGCCAACCAACTGGTAGCCCTCGTTCGTGTCGGTGGTGTCGCGATTGCCGGTCAGGACCGACCGATAGCGCACGTTGAGTGCCCGGCCGTTGACCCCAGCCGCGGTGGCCGCGGCGGTCGGGTAGAACTGGCTGCCCGGCTGGACGAGAATGGCCGCGGGAATGTCGCCGTTGGGGCCATAGAAAAACACGTTCGAGATCGGTACCGGCTGGATGATGAAGTGGTTCTCATCCTTCGAGTACAGCCCCGTGCCGTAAAGCTGCCAATTGTTGGTGATCTGGAATTTCGCCGAGCCGAAGAAGTTGGTCGTCTTGGTATCCGGAATGCTCTCGACGCCTGGGGCGTTCGCCGGATCGAAGTAGCAGTTCACGCTGCTCTTGTCGGGGAAGAAGGTCGCATAGGGCCCGGTGCAGTTGCTCACCCCGAACACCTGTCCAATTCCGCCGGTGGTGACGCGTCCGGGAAATACGTTGCTCGAAGTCTGGTCGAGACCACGGTCGGGAATATACGAGGTGCGGGAGAAGTCGCGATCGCGCTGCAGCAGCTTTTTCTGGTGGTCGAACGAGCCGGCGATGAACACGTTGTAGCGATTCGTGCTGAGGTCGCCGAAGCCGGCCGATGCGCTGTATCGCTCCTGTTCGCCGCCGCCGCTGCGAGTCGGCTTGCCATACCATACCGTGGCTTCCGCGCCGCGGTAGTCGGACCGCACGATGAAGTTGATCACGCCCGCGATCGCGTCGGAGCCGTACACCGCCGAGGCGCCGTCCTTCAGGATCTCCACGCGATCGATGGCTGCAAACGGGATGACGGCAAGGTTCACACCTTGCACGCCCCCGACTTCGCCGGCGAATCCGTTGACGCGCTTGCCGTTGATGAGGACCAGCGTGCGCCCGCCCTGCAGGCCGCGCAGGTTGGCGGTCTGGGCCGAGAAGGTCGTCGCGCCGATCGTGCTCACGATGCCGACGCCGCCTGCGCTGCTGTTCGACGACACGAGCTGCAGCAGTTCCATGGCGGTCGTCGCGCCGCTCCGGTCGATCTCTTCACGGGTGATGACCGTGACGGGGAGGGCGCTTTCGCCCTCGACCCGCTTAATGTTTGAGCCCGTGACCTCGATGCGCTCTTTGGAGGCGGGCTGCTGCGCCATTGCCGGGAGCGATGCGGCGCCCGCGGCAATGCTTGCGCCCAGCACCTGCATGAGCGCAATAGAAAGCTTCGTCTTTCTCGGATTCATTCGTGAAACCCCCAGGTAGTTATAGAATATTAGAAGAAACAGAGACTTGCGTAGGGTGTAGAGCCGTGGTCTTTTGTTCCTTATTTTTTAAGCCTGATGACACGCACGGGATGATAGCGAGGCAGCCGTTACTTGACCAACACTTAATTCACCGAGTGTTGCGTTTTTACAACATAAAAAAGGCCCGAAAAGGGCCTTTTTTGCCGGCTGAATCCGCAAGGGGCGCGGCCGGGAGTCTTAAAGGCCCTTGCCCCCGCAATCGCGCAGCAGATAGTCCTCCAGGTAACCCAACTGGTCGGCCATGATCTTGCGGGTCCAGGCGGGGCCGTGGGCGTAGTCGGCGAGCTCGTGGAAGACGACGGGCTGCGTTGAACCCTTGGCCTTCGCGACGAACCACTGCGACTGTTCAAGAGGCACGGTCTGGTCGCGGTCCCCGTGATAAACCATGATCGGGATCTGGATCTTGTCCGCGAGATCCAGCGGGTTCATTCCCCGCACGGTAGGCTCCTGCGCTTCGCGGAAGAAGGGATTCGTGTAGAAGCGCGCCCAGATCTTCTTGATGTCGGATACGCCCGCTCCTGCGATCGCGCACTTGTACAGGCCGTTGGGGCGGACCGCGGCGGCCATGGAGGAATAGCCGCCGTACGAGAATCCGAACATGGCGATACGGCCTCGCTGCGCGAGGCCCTTGTCGATCATCCATTGGGCGCCGTCGTCCTTGTCGTCCTGCATCTTCTGGCCCCACTGGGCGTCGCCGGCCATCCAGAGCTTTCGACCCCAGCCGTTCGAGCCTCGGTACTGGGGCCGCAGCACCGCGAAGCATCGCGACGCCAGCAGCGGCACCCACATCGAGGCGTCGAAACCCATCTCGTCACGCGCCCAGGGGCCGCCGTGCGGGTGTACCACGGCGGGCCAGGGCCCGGCCCCGCATAGCTCGACGTTGGGCGTGGTGAGGAAAGCCGGGATGTCCAGGCCGTCGCGGGCCTTGTAGTAGAGGAGCCTCGTGGTCCCCAGCGATGACGGGTCTATGTCCGGATAGGCCTTCGACAGCTGCATGAGCTTGCCATCGCGCAGCAGGTAGGTTTCCGGTGGGCGGGAGTCTCCGCTCACGGCAAGAACGACGGTGCTCAGGTCGTTGGTGTATCCAACTAGCCGGTAGCTTGCGTCCAGGTCGTATTCCGTGTCGGCGCTTTGCCCGGTCGCCGGATCCGTCAGCGTGAGGCGCCCTTGCCGGATGCCCAGCGCGCCGCGGATGGCCTTGTCCAGCGCCACCAGCTTGGGCGAAGTCCACTGCACGTCGCCGTTCGCGCCGCGAGGCCCTAGGTACGTGACACCGAGAATCTCGCCGAATCCGAGGCCGTCCGGGCCTTTGGTCCGGTTGATCAGCACCCTGCCGGCGTCGAAGAAGCGGTGCTGGAACAGGGCATCCTTCCGGGTGCGCGATGCGATGTCGTACTCGTAGACGATCGCCTTGTCCGTCCCGACGTTGCTCAGGATGAAGGCGACGTTGGGGTCCGTCGAAAAGCCCACGATCTCGACCACGTCGCGATTCTTGACATAGGAGCGGAAGTGTTCCGACCATTTTCCGCTGCCGGGCTCCAGTATCTCCGCGGTGACGAAGGCTCCGGTGCCGTCGACGTCGGCCCTGAGCCGCGCGCGGATGTTTCCGTTGAGATCGGTCAGGTAGCCGGAGACCTTTTCATCGGAGCGCTGGATGCGCTCGGCGCGATTGCTGCGCACGTTGACCTTGAAGACGTCGCCCGAACTGGCGCCCACGTCGTTGATCACCAGGATGTGGTCGGGGTCGTTCGGCAGCGAGTCCAGCACGGTGGGGTTGGAGAGGGCCTGCCGAGTCTCTTCGTTGCGGCTCATGGCCCGCTCCTGGGGCATGGGCTCGTTCCAGTTCTTGCCCTCCAGGTCAGTGATGAACAGCTTGGTGATGAAACGCTTGGTGACCGTATCGAAGCGTGCGTCGTATGGCTGCCACATCGAGACTGCCAGCAGGTCGTTCTTGATGAATTGGACGCCGGTCATCTTCATCCGCGTGGAGCCGATCACCGTCGGTGCCTTGTCGAGCGCGTCGGTCTTCCAGACCAGGATCACGCGGTCTTCGCCGCGGGCCTCCAGGGCGCCGAGGCGCTTTCCATCCGGGGAGAGCGTGAAGGACGACATTCGCGGAAATGCCGCCAGCTTCTCGATCGGCGGGACGGCGGGCTTGGCTTGGCTCGCGGAGGCGACGGCCATCAGGACGATCGCGAGCACGAGATTCATCAGGCGTGTTGCTTTGAGCATGGCGTGGTTCTCTAAGAGAAAACGCCACGCCACTTCCGGGGAAGTGGCGTGGCGATTGTTGTGTGGCGCAAGGGCGCCCGTGGTGACAGTCCTAGAACGACTTCGTGACGTTCACGAAGAAGGTGCGACCGAAGTAGTCGAATCCGCTGTAGAGCGGGGCATTGCCCACGCGGTTGGTGAAGCCTTGCGAGATGGAGGGCGGCTTCCTGTCGGTCAGGTTGCGCACGCCCGCGGTGGCGGACCACTTGTCGGCCTTGTACTGCAGCGAGAGGTGGTGCAGGACGTAGACGGGGGTCTCCATCTGGTAGGTGCTGGTGGCGGGATTCTCCCCGAAGAAGTTGTAATCGGACATGCTGTCGATCCAGTCCATGCCGTAACGCACCTTCCACTCCCTCACCTTGTACTGCACGTCCAGCGAGCCCGTCAGCTTCGGGGCCCGCAGCCGGCCATTGGAATCGAGGAGCGGATCGGTCGGGAACAGCTTGGCAGACTGCTCGAGGTACTTGGTGATCACGGCATTGGCGACGAGGTTGCCAGGGCCGATGTCCCTCGAGTAGCGCAGCGTGAAGTCGAAGCCACGCACCTGGTTCGTCGACACGTTGATGTAGCTGTCGTTGACGACGAGGGCGCGGTTGCTGCCGGCCGGTGCGCGCGTGATCAGGCGGCAGTAGCCGCTACCCGATGCAAAGGCCGGATCGGTGTAGCACAGGCTCAGGATCGAGCTCGCGCCAACGCGGGCCACGCCGTTGTCCACCCTGATCTTGTAGTAGTCGACCGCGAACGAGAAACTGCCCATCTCGGCGGGCAGGGTGGGTTGCAGGATGAGGCCGAGAGTGTTGTTCTTGGACGTCTCGGCCTTCAAGCCGGCAGAGGCGCCGCCGACGGCGTTCACCTGGACGCCGGAGGTGGCCTGGAAGTTACCGGGCAATCCCTGGCTGGCGCAGTTGCGCGAGGTGATCGAGGTCGGATCGCCCGCGCCGTAGTTGTTGCACGGGTCGATGGCGCTGCTCAGGAAGCCACTGGTGGAGCCGAGAAACTGCTCGAACAGCGCCGGGGCCCGATACGACGTTCCCTGCGAACCGCGCAGGGACACCGCCTTTATGGGCGAGTAGAGGAAGCCGGCCTTGTAGGTGGTGTCGGCGCCGTAGGACTTGTAGTCGGTGTAACGACCCGATACGTTGAGGGTGAGTTCCTCTGCGAACGGCATCCCGGCAAGCAGCGGCACCTCGAGCTCGCCGTAGGCCTCCCGGACCGAATCCTTGCCCCTCGTGATGTTGGCGGAGGAGAAGTTGTAGACGTTCGACGTCTGCATGTTGATCGAGGGCGTATCGTCGATTTCCGCTCGACGATACTCGAGGCCCAACGCGGTGCGGACCGGGCCATGCGGCATCTGGAAGAGCGAGCCGGTCGTGCCCAGGGTGACGGCCATTTCCTTGTACATCGTGTGGCCGGTATCGGATGCGGTGGTGAACTCCACCCAGTCGCGCGGCAGCGTGCCACCGATGACGGCGCTGCTCAGCACCGGCGCGGCCACGCAGCCGTTCGCCGCATTGCGGCAGACGAAGCGCCCGCCCGTGCCCGCGACGACATCCAGGCTCTGCGCCAGGCGGTCAGTCAGGAATTGGTCGAACGTGTAGCTGGCTTTCGACTTGGCCCAGCTGCCCGTCAAGTCGTATTTCCAGTCGGAAAAGGGCAGGTTGCCGCGGATGCCGGCAGTGGCCTTGTCGTAGTCGACATCCTGGTCGCTGTTGTAATTGCCGAAGCCGATGAAGGCGCGCACCTGCAGCGGCAGCCCGTTCGTGATCAGCGTGGGTGCGGTCTGCAGGTTCGGGACGCCGGCAAGCCCCGCGGGGATCAGCGGGCTGCCGCGCGCATAATCCAACGTCAATTGCTTGTAGCCGACCTGCTTCGACTCCCGCTTGTTCGCGAGCAGCTCGAAGTAGACCTCGGCATCGCCCAATGCCCTGAGGTCATAGGAGCCCTGCACGAAGCCCGTCTTCAGCTCGGCCGGCGAGATCAGCGTCTGGTTCAAGATGCGCGGCTCGAACGTGTCGCGCACGTTGAGGCTGTTGGCGCCGCCGCCGACGCCCTCGAAGCCGACCAACCCCGTGGTAACGCCGGAGTTGGGACGGAAGCGGTTGAAGGAGGTGCCGACCGAGCCCGCTGCGCCTACGGCCGCAACGGTGCCGGTGCCGATGGTGTTGATGGTGACGCCGTTGTTGCCGGTGCCGGTGATTCCGTAGCACTTCGGCTGGCCGGTCAGCGGGTCGATGAAATCCCGGCTGCCCCACGCGCCGACCGTTCCGGTGCTGGACACGGTACGCCGGTAGTCGGTCTGGCACTTCATCCAGTCGCGGTCGCCCCAGGTGATCGCGCTGCGCCGGTAAAGCTCTGCGGAGGCGGCGATGTACCCATGGTCGAACGTCTTGCCGAAGATGGCGGAATAGCGCTGCTCGTTACCGCCGCCGGCCTCGGTGGAGTTGTACTGGCCTTCCAGGGTGAGGCCGTCGATGTTCTTGCGAGTGATGATGTTGATCACGCCCGCGATCGCGTCGGAGCCGTAGATCGACGAAGCGCCATCCTTCAGGATCTCGATGCGGTCGATGATCGAGCTGGGCAGCACGTTCAGGTCGGCCGAGCCGACCGAGCCGCGCGAGCCGGCGGGAGTCACGCGACGGCCGTTCAGCAGCACCAGGGTGCGGGTGGCTCCCAGGCCACGCAACCCGATCGTGTTCACGCCGGGGCCGCCATCGACGACGAAGCCGCCGAAAGAATTGTTGATCTGCGGGCCGCCCGCGGTGACCGCGGTGGATTGCAGGATGCTCGAGGCCGAGTTGAAGCCGGCGAGGGTGCTTTCCTCCCGCGTGATGACCTGGACAGGCGAGACCGAATTGAACGTGTCGCGGACGATGCGCGAGCCGGTGATCGTCATTGTCTCCGCATGCTGGGGAGAATCGAACGCCACGCGGGTGTCAGACCCGCCGGCTACGACTACGTCCCGGCCCACGCCCTCCGCGACCAGGTGGTAGCGGCCCGGCGGAAGCTGGGAAAATGTGAACGAACCGTTCGGTTGCGCCTTGATCTCGCGCGCGACCCCGGTGTCGGGACTGGTGAGGAGGACGGTTGCGCCGGCCTTGGTGTGGCCGACGATATTTCCGACGGTGGATTGGGCATGCACCGCGCCCGCAATGCATATTCCGATGGTTACGGAAATCGCCGCACGGCGGATGGCCATGGCGACGCACAGTATTTCCTGGGTAACGCCTTTCATGAGTGCTCCCGATTTGGTGGGTGGGACGGGGACTTCCGGCCTCGTGGACCGATTTCTTATCGTGCGCGAACGATAACTGCGGAACTTCCCAAACTCCAAGAGATTATTTCAGTTTG
The DNA here is from genome assembly GCA_038227085.1 of Burkholderiales bacterium. Taxonomy (GTDB): domain Bacteria; phylum Pseudomonadota; class Gammaproteobacteria; order Burkholderiales; family Usitatibacteraceae; genus Usitatibacter. The sequence continues at coordinate 12,120 of JBBRQA010000024.1, forward strand.
TATCGTTTTCGCAACAGACGGTAACGGCCGGGTTTTCGAACTCCTTCCCCTAGCAACCGGAGGCCCGTCGGGTATCGGTAAAACCCGATTCGTGCTAAGATTTATCGGTTTCGGAAGGGAGATGGGCGGCAGCGCCCATTTTTTGTTTGTGAAACCGATTTCAGAGCGCGAGATGTGGATCCGGACGTCGCTCGAGGGCCTCGGCTACGAGCTCGTCGATCTGGAAAGCGCGCGCTCCGGGCTCTTGAGGATCTTCATCGACAGCCCGCGCGGGATTACCGTGGATGACTGCGCGAGGGTGAGCAACCACCTCAGCCGCGCGTTCGCCGTGGAGGGCATCGATTACGAACGCCTCGAGATTTCGTCGCCGGGTCTCGACCGGCCGCTCAAGCGCATCGAGGATTTCGAGCGCTTCGCGGGGCGCGAGGCGAGCGTGAAGCTCAAGCTGCCGCGCGACGGGCGCAGGCGCTTCGAAGGGCGGTTGGTGGGAGTCGAGGACGGCAGGATCGTGCTCGAAGTCGAGGGGCAGAGGCAACAACTGGGATTCGACGAGATCGACCGCGCACGGCTCGTGCCGGACGTATGAGGGTTTGGAGGCTTAAAGAGTCATGAGCAAGGATCTACTGCTGCTGGTCGACGCGCTGTCGCGCGAAAAGAACGTCGCGAAGGACACCGTGTTTCTCGCGCTCGAGATGGCGCTCGCCTCGGCGACCAAGAAGCGCTTCAAGGACGAAGTGGACGTGCGCGTGGAGATCGACCGCGAGAGCGGCGAATATCACGCTTTTCGGCGCTGGACCGTGGTCCCCGACGAGGAGCACGAGGAGCCCGCGCACCAGATCGCCATCACCGACGCCGTCGAGGAGAACTCCGACGCCGCCCTGGGCGACGTGATCGAAGAGCCCCTCGAGGCGGAGACTTTCGGGCGCATCGGCGCGCAGGCCGCCAAGCAGGTGATCCTGCAGAAGATCCGCGACGCCGAGCGCGAGCAGATCCTTAACGACTTCCTCGAGCGTGGCGAATCGCTCGTCACCGGCACCGTGAAGCGCGCCGAGCGCGGCAACCTGATCGTGGAATCGGGCCGCGTCGAGGCGCTCCTGCCGCGCGACCAGCTGATCGCGAAGGAGAACCTGCGCGTGGGCGACCGCGTGCGCGCCTACATTGCCAAGATCGACCGCGCCGCGCGCGGCCCGCAGCTCATCCTGTCGCGAGTCGCTCCGGAGTTCCTGGTGAAGCTCTTCGAGCTCGAGGTTCCGGAGATCGAGGAGGGCCTTCTCGAGATCAAGGCCGCCGCGCGAGATCCGGGACTGCGCGCCAAGATCGCCGTGAAATCCAACGACCCGCGCATCGACCCGGTGGGCACGTGCGTGGGCATGCGCGGCTCGCGCGTGCAGGCCGTGACACAGGAGCTCGCCGGCGAGCGCGTCGACATCATCCTGTGGTCGCCGGAACCCGCCCAGTTCGTCATCAACGCGCTGGCGCCCGCCGACGTAAGCTCCATCGTCGTGGACGAGGAGCGCCACTCGATGGACGTGGTGGTGACCGAGGACCAGCTGGCACTCGCCATCGGCAAGGGCGGGCAGAACGTGCGCCTCGCCTCCGAGCTTTCCGGCTGGCAGCTGAACATCATGACCACCGAGGAGCGCGAGCAGAAGAGCGAGGCGGAGACTTCCGTCACGCGCTCGCTCTTCATGGAGAAGCTCGACGTCGACGAGGAGGTCGCCGAGATCCTGGTGAAGGAAGGCTTCACCTCGCTGGACGAGGTCGCGTACGTCCCGATCAACGAGATGCTGGAAATCGAGGACTTCGACGAGGAGACCGTGAACGAGCTGCGCCGCCGCGCCCGCAACGCCCTCCTCACCGAGGCGATCAAGAGCGAGGAGACTGTGGAGCACGCGGCCGAGGACCTGCAGGGCATGGAAGGGATGGACAACCCGACCGCGCGCTTGCTCGCCTCCAAGGGCATCACCACAATGGATGCCCTGGCCGACCTCGCCACCGACGAGCTCACCGAAATGACCGGCATGGATGCCGATCGCGCCAACAAGCTCATCATGAAGGCGCGCGAACCGTGGTTCAAGGAACAGCCGCAGGCCTAACCAGCCGGCGCGCAGGAGAGTACGCAGCACATGCCTAAGTCGAACGTCACCCAATTCGCCGAGGAGCTCAAGCTCCCGGTCACTTTGCTGCTCGAGCAGCTGCAGGCTGCCGGCGTGAAGAAGAAGGCGGGTGAGGACGCGGTCACCGAGCAGGACAAGACGCGGCTCCTCGATTACCTGCGCGAGATGCACGGCAACAAGGAAGAGAAGAAAAAGATCACGCTCACGCGCAAGCAGACCACGGAGATCAAGAAGTCCGACGCCACCGGCAAGGCGCGCACCATCCAGGTCGAGGTCCGCAAGAAGCGCACTTTCGTGAAGGTCGACAAGCCGGCCGAAGCGCCGGTGCAGCCCGAGCCGACCAAGCCGGTGGTCGCTCCCGCGCCGATCATCAACGAGGCCGAGGCGAAGAAGCGCGAGGCCGAGGCTTCGCGCCAGGCCGAGCTCGCCGCGCGCCAGGCCGCCGACGCGGAGACGCGAACCAAGCGCGCGGCCGCCGTCGCGACCGCGAAGAAGAAGGACGAAGGCGCGCCGGAAGCCGCTCCCGCCGCGCCCGTCGAGGGCGAGACGCCGAAGAAGAAGCGCGTCATCCGCAAGAAGGGCGAAGAGCCGGCGACCGAGGCCGAGGCCCCGGTGCTGGTGGAGGTGAAGGCGGAAGTCGCCAAGGCCGACGCGAAGCCCGCCGCCGAAGCGCCCGCCGCCGGAGCCGCGGTCGCGACGCCGGAAGGCACGCTGCATCGCCCGGTGCTGAAGCCCGGTGAAGCGAAGGACAAGAAGGGCCCGAAACGCGCCGCCAAACCGGCCTCGGCATGGGTCGACGACGTGGCGCGCAGGCGCGCCATCAAGACGCGCGGCGACGCCTCGGGCGGACGCGACGGTTGGCGCTCGCGCGGCGGAGCACGCCATCGCGAAGATGGCGACGGCACGTCGTTCGCCGCGCCGTCCGAGCCCAAGGTGATCGAGGTGCTGGTTCCCGAGACCATCAGCGTGGGCGACCTCGCCCACAAGATGAGCGTGAAGGCAGCCGAGGTCATCAAGGTCATGATGAAGATGGGCACCATGGTGACCATCAACCAGGTGATCGACCAGGACACGGCGATGATCGTGGTCGCGGAGATGGGTCACCAGGCGAAGCCCGCGAAGCTCGACGATCCGGAGTCGTTCCTCGTCGAGAGCGCCGCCAATGACGAGGCGAACTTCGAGACGCGCCCGCCGGTGGTGACGGTGATGGGCCACGTCGACCACGGCAAGACGTCGCTCCTCGACGCGATCCGCAAGGCGCGCGTGGCAGTGGGCGAGGCCGGCGGAATCACGCAGCACATCGGCGCCTATCACGTCGAGACGACGCGCGGCGTCATCACGTTCCTCGACACCCCGGGCCACGAGGCCTTCACCGCCATGCGCGCACGCGGCAGCCAGATCACCGACATCGTGGTGCTCGTGGTCGCGGCCGACGACGGCGTCATGCCGCAGACCATCGAGGCGGTCAACCACGCCAAGGCGGCCAAGGTGCCGATCGTGGTGGCGGTCAACAAGATCGACAAGCCGGAAGCCAATCCGCAGCGCGTGAAGCAGGAGCTCCTCACGCACGAAGTCGTCGCCGAGGAGTTCGGCGGCGAGGTGCAGTTCGTGGAAGTCTCGGCCAAGACAGGGCAGGGCATCGACAAGCTTCTCGAGGCGATCCAGCTCCAGTCCGAGGTGCTCGAGCTGAAGGCCCCGATCAACGCGCCCGCCAAGGGCGTAGTGATCGAGTCGCGCCTCGACAAGGGGCGCGGGCCGGTTGCCACGCTCCTCATCAAGTCGGGAACCCTCAAGAAGGGCGACGTGGTCCTCGCGGGAGCGGTGTTCGGCCGCGTGCGCGCGATGAACGACGAGAACGGCAAGCCGATCAACGATGCCGGCCCGGCGATTCCCGTCGAGATCCAGGGCCTGCAGGACGTCGCGCGCGCCGGCGACGACGTGATAGTGCTCACCGACGAGCGCAAGGCGCGCGAGATCGCGCTCTTCCGCCAGGGCAAGTTCCGCGACGTGAAGCTCGCCAAGAAGCAGGCGGTCAAGCTCGAGAATGCCTTCGACCAACTGGCCGAAGGCGCGAAGAACCTCACCGTCATCATCAAGGCCGACGCGCAGGGTTCCTATGAAGGCCTCGCGCATGCCCTCACCAAGCTGTCCACCGAGGAAGTAAAAGTGAACATCGTCCACACCGGCGTGGGCGGCATCACCGAATCGGACATCAATCTCGCGCTGGCTTCCAAGGCGGTCGTGATCGGCTTCAACACCCGCGCGGACGCTGCGGCGCGCAAGCTCGCCGAGAATTCGGGCGTGGACATCCGCTACTACACGATCATCTACGAGGCGGTCGACGACGTGAAGTTGGCCCTCAACGGCATGCTCACGCCGGAGAAGAAAGAGGCGGTGGTCGGCAACGTCGAGGTGCGCAACGTCTTCAAGATCTCCAAGGTCGGCACAGTCGCCGGCTGCATGGTGACCGACGGCCTGGTGAGGCGCGGCTCCTCGATTCGCCTCATCCGCGGCGGGGTCGTGGTGCACACCGGCGAGCTCGATTCGCTGAAGCGTTTCAAGGAAGACGTGCGCGAAGTGAAGGCAGGCTTCGAGTGCGGCCTCGGCATCAAGGGGTTCAACGACGTGCAGGTGGGCGACCAGCTCGAGGTGTTCGAAGTGGTCGAGGTCGCCCGCAGCCTCGCGTAATGACCGCGCCGCGCCGGGCCCGTATCGCCGACCAGATCCAGCGCGAGCTCGCGGAGTCGATCCGCGAGCTGCGCGATCCGCGCATCGGCATGGTGACGATCACCGGCATCGAGATGTCGCGCGACCAGTCGCACGCGAAGGTTTTCTTCACCGCCTTCGGGGCCGAGTCCGCGGCGGAGACTGCGCTCGAGGGGCTGCAGCGCGCCTCGGGCTTCCTGCGCAGCGAGATCGCGCACCGCCTCAGCACCCGCACCGTCCCCGAGCTCCATTTCGAGCACGACGTATCCATCGAGCGCGGGGCGCGCCTCTCCCGCCTCATCGATGAGGCGGTAAAGCCACCCGCGCCGCGCGGCCGGGGCCGGTCGAAGCACTAGTGGTAGATCGTTCTGGGGGCCCCGACGGCGTCCTCCTCCTGGATAAGCCCGCCGGAATCACGTCGACCCGCGCGCTCGCGCGCGCCAAGCGCCTCCTCGGATCCCTGAAGGGTGGCCATACCGGCACCTTGGACCCGTTCGCGACAGGCCTCCTGCCTCTCGTATTCGGGGAGGCGACCAAGTTCTCGAGGTTCCTTCTCGATTCTGGGAAGTCATACCAGGCAGTCCTGCGACTGGGTGAGGAGACTCCTACCGGGGACACCGAAAGCGTGGTCAGCCGGAAGCGCGACGTTAATGTGAATACGGCGACAATCGACGAAGTTATCGCGTCTTTTCTAGGCCTGCAGAAGCAAATTCCCCCGATGCATTCGGCGGTTCATGTGGCCGGCAGGCGGCTGTATGAGTACGCCCGCGCCGGCGAGGAAGTGGAACGGCCCGTGCGAGACGTGGAAATCGAGGCGATCCATCGCCTTGCGCTGGAAGGAAACGACCTCACGATCTCTGTGGCCTGCTCGAAGGGGACGTATATCCGCACGCTGGGGCAGGACATTGGCGAGAAGCTGGGCTGCGGTGCCCACCTCGTTGCCTTGCGCCGGACGGCCGTAGGCGGCTTCGAGCTCGCCCAGGCCATGACCTTCGAGGCCCTGGAGGCGCAGGGCCAAGCCCGGGCGCGCGAGCGCCTGCTTCCGCCCGAGGCGCTCGTGGCGGGCCTTGCGCGCCTGGATGTGACCGACGCCGAGGCGGACCATTTCGGGCACGGCCGGATCTTCGTGCACGCCGGCGGCGAGCCCGGCGAGGAGATCGCGATCTACGCCCCCGGCGGACGTTTCCTGGGCGCGGCGCGGCGTGGCGAGGAAGGGCGCGTAGTCGCCCTGCGGCTCATGTCCCCGCCGCTTGCCAAGACCCCTGTTTTTGCTTGAGTTTGTCGGCCGTTACAGGCTAAAATAGCAGGCTCAACCGAGACCACGAAATTCGTTAAGAGCACCATCAGAGTTCACGGAGATTTTCCTCATGGCCGTTACCACCGAACACAAGGCGCGCATTGTTTCCGAGTACCAGCGCACGAAGAGCGACTGCGGATCCCCCGAGGTCCAGGTCGCGATCCTCACCGAGCGCATCAACATGCTCACGGGTCACTTCAAGAAGCACGTCAAGGATTTCCATTCGCGCCGGGGGCTCCTCACCATGGTGAGCAATCGCCGCAGCCTCCTCACCTATCTGAAGCGCAGCAACATCGACAGCTATCGCTCGCTCATCGAGCGTCTCGGCCTGCGCAAGTAAGGACACCAGGACCGCACCCAAGCCCCGCGTAGCGGCTCCCTAGAGCGCACGCGGGGCTTTTTGTTCCGGTCCCCTCACCACCCCTCGCGGTCGCGTACCGCGCAATCTCCGGGCGAGCCGCTTGCCCAGAACAGGACAACATCGTGAAATCCATCAAGAAGACATTCTCCTTCGGGAACCACCAGGTAACGCTGGAAACGGGCGAGATCGCGCGCCAGGCCGATGGCGCCGTGCTGGTGACCATGGACGACACCGTGGTGCTGGTGACGTGCGTAGGCCGCAAGGACGTGAAGGCGGGCCAGGACTTCTTCCCGCTTACCGTCGATTACCAGGAGAAGACCTACGCCGCCGGACGCATCCCCGGCGGCTTCTTCAAGCGCGAGGGACGCCCCTCCGAGAAGGAGATCCTCACCTCGCGCCTCATCGATCGCCCATTGCGCCCGCTCTTCCCGCACGGCTTCTACAACGAAGTCCAGGTGATCGCGACGGTGCTCTCGATCAACCCCGAGATCGACTCCGACATCCCCGCGATGATCGGCGCTTCGGCCGCCGTCACGCTCTCCGGCCTTCCCTTCGAGGGCCCGATCGGCGCCGCGCGCGTTGGCTACATCGACGGCCAGTACATCCTCAACCCCACCAAGACCGAGCTCGAGACCTCGAAGCTGAACCTCGTGGTGGCGGGCACCGAGAGCGCGGTGCTGATGGTCGAGTCCGAAGCCAGCGAGCTTTCCGAGGAAGTGATGCTTGGCGCCGTGATGTTCGGCCACGAGCAGATGCAGGCCGCGATCAACGCCATCCTCGAGCTCGCCGACGAAGGTGGCAAGGACGACTGGGACTGGGAAGCGAAGGATTCCGACGCGACGCTGGTCGAGAAAATCCGCGCCATCGCGGAGAACGACGTGGGCGAGGCCTATCGCATGAAGTCCAAGTCGCTGCGCCAGGACAAGCTCGAAGAGATCAAGCGCCGCGTGCTCGACGAATGCGTGGTGAATGCCGAGACCCCCGCCGATTCCAACGTGGCGCGCGGAATCCTGAAGGAGATGGAAGCCAAGATCGTTCGCGGCCAGATCCTCGCCGGCGAGCCGCGCATCGACGGGCGCAACACGCGCACCGTGCGCCCGATCTCGATCCGCCCGACCATCCTTCCCCGCGTGCACGGCAGCGTCCTCTTCACGCGTGGCGAGACCCAGGCGATCGTCACCACGACTCTCGGAACCGGCCAGGACGAGCAGCGCATCGACGCGCTCCAGGGCGAGTACACCGAGCGCTTCATGATGCATTACAACTTCCCGCCGTTCTCCACCGGCGAGACCGGCCGCGTGGGCTCGCCCAAGCGCCGTGAGATCGGCCACGGGCGGCTCGCCAAGCGTGCGCTCCTCGCGGTGCTGCCCTCCAAGGAAGAGTTCGGCTACACGCTGCGCGTGGTCTCCGAGATCACCGAGTCGAACGGCTCGTCCTCGATGGCAACGGTGTGCGGCGGCTGCTTGTCGCTCATGGATGCTGGCGTGCCCCTGAAAAGCCACGTGGCCGGCATCGCGATGGGCCTCATCAAGGACGGCGGGCGCTTCGCCGTGCTCACCGACATCCTCGGCGACGAGGACCACCTCGGCGACATGGATTTCAAGGTCGCGGGCACCGAGCAGGGGATCACCGCGCTGCAGATGGACATCAAGATCACCGGCATCACGCGCGAGATCATGAAGGTCGCTCTCGACCAGGCCAAGGAAGGCCGCCTGCACATCCTCGGCATCATGAAGGAAGCCGTGCCGGGCCCGCGCGTCGAGATGTCGAACTACGCGCCGCGCATCATCAAGATGAAGATCAATCCGGACAAGATCCGCGAGGTGATCGGCAAAGGCGGCAGCGTGATCCAGGCGCTCACCCGCGAGACCGGCACCACCATCGACATCGAGGACGACGGCACCATCTCGATCGCCTGTCTGTCGGCGGAAGCCGGCGAGGACGCGATGAACCGCATCAAGGCGATCACCGCGGAAGTGGAAGTCGGCAAGGTCTACGAGGGCCCGGTGCTGCGCCTGCTCGATTTTGGCGCCATCGTGCAGCTGCTGCCCGGCAAGGACGGCCTGCTGCACATCTCGCAGATCGCCCACGAGCGCGTCAACGCGGTCTCGGACTACCTCAAGGAAGGCCAGATCGTGAAGGTGAAGGTGCTCGAGGCGGACGACAAGGGCCGCGTGAGACTGTCGCGCAAGGCGCTTCTCGATCCGCCGAAGCGCGAGGAGTCGCCCCCCGCGGCGCCCGCGGAATCGACTTCGCAATAAGGGGCGTGTCTTATACTTTGACGAATACGGGGTGTAGCGCAGTCTGGTAGCGCGCTTGCTTTGGGAGCAAGATGTCGGGGGTTCGAATCCCTCCACCCCGACCAATAATCAATAAGTTACGAGCGTCCCGAACCGCCTTTTCGTGAATCTTCGGGAAAGGGTGTGCCTGGGGTCTTAACGAAAACAAGTCAATTTTGTCGGGCATTCGAAGTGTCAGAAAAATGGGGTGTTACACGAGTGATTTTCTCACTGCCTAGCGAAGAAGCCTATCGGAACGATGTGAGGCTACTGTAGCGACAAGGGTCCGAGGCAGTCTCACAAAAACCTTCGCTAAGTTGCAACGGCCGGAAGATGGAGATTTGAGGCCAGCGGCCTTGTGCAAGCCCCCGCTTAATCTTTTCGTTTGCGGCGGGCCGTGGGGCTCGTGCCGCGGGCCGCGCGCTGGCGCGAATGGCGTGGCCACGCACTCCAGCTCCTGCGGCGGGCGCCCAATGATCACGAAGTCCACGGTGTTGGCGCGCAGCTCCGCCAAGATCTCTTCGCGGTTGTGGATGGTGAGGCGGAAACCCACGCCCGGATGGCTCTTGAGGAAGTGCGCCAACAGCTTGGGCACTAAGTACTTCGCCGTCGACACAAGTCCAGGCGGATGCGCCCGCCGCGCACTCCGCGCCAGCGCGTCGCCATCTCGTCCAGGTGCTCCATGCCATCGAGTACCTCCTCGACGAGCAGCGCGAACTCGCGCCCCGCCTCGGTGAGCTGGATACCGCGGCCCGCGGGCTCCACCAGCGGCAGTCCCACCATCCGACATCGACGAGTGCGGTCGTGGGTGCCGACGAATTGCAGCCGATCAGCGACTACGCGCCGAAGGCAAGCGATGTCCTGGCGCTCTTCCGCATCACGCCGGAGGAAGGAGTCGACTCCGAGGAGGCCGCAGCCGCCGTGGCGGGCGAGTCCTCCACGGCCACCTGATCGTAGTCTGGACCGACCGCCTCACGGCGGCGGACGCCTATCGTGGTGCTGGGCGGGAAGATGGAGCTCGCCATGCAGCTCGTCTTCGCACCCTTCATCTGGCGTCTCATGGAGTGACGCCGTGGGGCGATCGCGGCTTAGTTCTTGTCCGGGCACGATCCCGCGTCGCCCGGCACCTTGCCGACTAACAGCAGGAAGCTCCCGAAGGGACCCATGTTTCCCATGGCCTCGCCCATCGGGCCGTCGAACGACAGTCGTCCGAACATCATCGCGCGCATCGGGCCGTATTCCCCGCGGCCCATCTCCTGCCAGCGCCGAGTCTCGGCGGTCATCAGGTAGTCGATGTCGTAGTCGAGCGTGGCGTCGGGCGCGGCGCCGCCGCCCTGCACGCACTGCGCGCGGCCCTCTTCCGGCGCGATGCGCAACTCCACCCGCGGGCTGGAGGTGCAGTCGGTGCGCGCGATCCGCAGCACCTTGTATCCGCGCTTCTTGTTGTTGGCGACCCAACCCGATTCGTGCAGCTTTTGGGTGAGAGTCGTGTCGGTGTTCCAGGCGTTGCACGCCTCGCGCGCCCAGTCGGCGGACATGAGCACCGGCGCGGCGCTCACCGCGCCCGCGGCCGCAAGCACGGCGCCGGCGGTGAGGCGGATCAGCTTCTTCATGGGACTCTCCTCAATTGGCGGTCGATGGGTCACAAGGCGGCGAGCACGCGTTCGAGGCGTTCGCGAACCTGAGCGGCAATGGCGCTGATTTCCGGACGATCGACGAGCTGCAGCACGGCGTTCGGGTCCATGATCTCGACCACCGTCGCGCCCCCTGCGTCAACCCGCACGACGACGTTGCACGGCAGCAGCGCGCCGATCTCGGGCTCGGCCTCGATCGCCTGATGCGCGAACTGCGGATTGCAGGCGCCGAGGATGCGGTACGGCGGCATGTCCTTGCCGAGCTTCTTCTTGAGTGTGGCCGCGACGTCGATCTCGGTGAGCACGCCGAAGCCTTCCTTCGCGAGCGCCTCCGTGGCGAGCTTCACCGTCTGCTCGAACGAAGTCCGGACCTTCTTTCCGAATGCGTATTTCACGGTCATGTGTGGAATCTCCTAGTGAGTTGGGAATGCGAGGCCCGAGGCCGCCACGGCAAGCACGGCGACCTCGGCGAGGCAGATCGCAACGAAGATGCGATCGCGAGCGCGCACGAACAACGGCAGCATGCGCAGGTAGCACATCAATGTCGTCGAGGCCAGGATGGCGAAGCCGACGAAGTTGAGCAGATCGCCCTCTCCGAGCCGCCACACCCAGCTCCATCCCGTGGGCGCGCCCGTGGCGCTCACGTATTCGGCCACCGGCAAGCCCCAGTAGCGCGGCAGGTCCTCGGGGCGGATGCCGGGCGGGACGAAGCGCGTGAGGTACGCGGCGAAGCTCGCGACGAGCGAAACGAACCCGAGGTATACGCCGAAGGAGAGCCAGCGCGCGTAGGTCTCCTGCTCGGCAAGGAGGTTCCGATCGGATTGCATGGCGTCGTCCTTCATTGGAAACCGAATCCCTGCATCAGCGAGCGCACGCCGGCAGCGGCGAGGACGGCGATGACGAGGCGAAGCGCAGACGACGGTTTGATGCGCTTGAGCAGGCGCACGCCCACCCGTGCCCCGAGCATCACGCCCAGGATCGAGGGCACGTGCAGGATTGGCAGCAGCGCGCCCTTGTTCATGTACACCCAACCCGCCGACGTGTTGATGATCGAGATCGCGAGCCCGCTGGTGCCCGCCGCTAACTTGAGAGGAATGCCCATCAGCAGGTTCAGCGCCGGGACGTTCGCCCAGCCCGCGCCCAGCCCGAAGAGCCCGCCCACGATGCCAATGCCGAAGAACGCTGCAAGGCCGCTCGCGGTGCGATGCGCCTTCCAGTCGACGTCGCGGCGCAGGGCGGGATCATGGAAGGTGCCGTGCAGCCCCAGCGCGATCGCCCATGCATCGGCCGGATGCGAGTCGGTCCGCGCGGAGTTACGCGTCCACCACATGAGGAGCGCGATGAGCAGCACCGTGGTCCCCAGCGCCACCTGGACGACGCGCGTGGGCAGCGCGAGGCCGATCAACGCGCCGAAGATGCCGCCGACCGATCCCGTGAGCGCGAGCGGCATCGCGAGGCGCAGGTTCGCGAGCCCGCTTCTCAGCAGCGCCGGTCCCGAGGCGAGCGACCCGCATAGCGCGAGGAGCAGCCCGGCGCCGCGCACGAAGTCGAGATGGAAGGGAAAGAAGCCGCCCACGATCGGCACGAAGAGTACGCCGCCGCCGATGCCGCCCACCACCGCGATCATGCCGAGGACGAACGTGGTGGCGAAGAGCAGGATCGGCCATGTCCACCACGGCAGCGCGGGCGCGGCGGAGGCGGCGTGCGCGAATGCGGGATAGAGCGCCGCGGCGGGCGCTGCGAGGCGTAGCAGGAAACGCATTGGTAGCAGGGGTTTGGGGGATGGTTTATTTGCGCGAGGAAGTATCAGCGTTCGACGACCTACGTATTGCACGGCGACGGCGGCCACGAGCAGCGCGAGCGAGCCCGTCGCCATGCCGAACAACACCAGCACCATCGGCAAGAATATCAGCAATCACTAATATACCCGGCCGCGGCACGGGGGCCAGCGCTAGGGCGCGTTGCCCGCCGCGAGCATTTCGCGCGCGAATCCCGCGAAACTTTCCACCAGGCGAGTGTGGAAGCGTTCGCGCGGATAGATCACCGAGAGGCCGCGCTTCAACGTCGGCACCAGCGCCACCTCGACCAGCTTGCCCAGCTGGACTTCCTTGGTAACCGTCGCGCGCGACATGATCGCGAAGCCGAGGCCGGCGGCGACCAGGCCCTTGAGGGCCTCGGGGCTGCCGGCTTCCATGACGACCTCGAGCGCGCCGGGCGCGAGCCCCGCCTTCTCCAGGTAGTGGTCCACGACCTCGCGGGTTCCCGACCCCAGCTCGCGGCTGATGTAGGCGTGTCCCTCGAGTGCGTGCGGCGCGACGTTGGGCAGGCGCGCGAGCACGTGGTCGGGCGTGCAGACAACTCGCAGCTCGTCCTCGCAGCAGACGTCGGCGATGAGGGAGGGCAGGTGCGTGTCGCCTTCGATGAAGCCCAGGTCGAGGCTCCTCTCGGCCACGCGCGCCTGCACGGCCTCGGAATTGGCGACGATGAGCCGCGGCACCACACCGGGATACCGGGCCATGAAGGCGCCCAGCACACGCGGCAGCAGGAAATCGGCGATCGTGGTGCTCGCGCCGATCAGCAGCGGCCCCGACTGCTGCCCGCTCATCTCGCGCATGCGGTCGTCGAGCTCGCCGGACAGCGCGAGGATGCGCTCGGCGTAGTCGAACGCCAGCTGGCCCGCGGTCGTGAGGGTGGTGCGCCCCTGCGCGCGGTCGAACAGGCGCGTGGCGAAATGCTCCTCG
>JBBRQA010000025.1:0-23853 GCA_038227085.1 Burkholderiales bacterium
ACCCAAGTCGGGGCGCATCGAGCTCGAGGGCGTGTCGATCGCGGGGATAGAGCCCCACCGCCTCATCGATCGCGGCATCTGCTGCATTCCGCAGGAGTCGAGCCTCTTCCCCTACCTCAGCGTCGAGGAGAACCTGCTCCTGCCGCTGCAGGGCCGTGCGAAGCGCTTCGCCAGCGCGATCGACGCACGTTACGAAGAAGTGCTTGGCATCTTTCCCGCCTTGAAGGAAAAGCGGCGCGCGCAGGCGGGGGATCTCTCCGGAGGGCAGCAGAAGCAGGTGGAATTCGCCAAGGCGTGGCTGCAGCGCCCGCGCGTGTGCCTGGTCGACGAGCCCAGCATCGGGCTCGCCCCGATCCTCGCCGAGGAAGTGTTCGCCTGGATCGAGAGGTTCGCGCAGTCCGGCATGGGCGTTCTCCTCATCGACCACAACGTGCGGCGCGTGGTGCGCATGTCCGACCGCATCCACGTCCTGAGCCTGGGCCGGATCACCGCGTCCGGAGGGCGCGAAGACTTCCAGGGCGACCTGCACGAGCAGGTGCGCCAGTGGCTGGGGCTCGACTTCTGATGCGTCTCGAGGCAAGCGTGATCGACGCGGCGGCATTCGCGCCGTTCGGCTTCGTGATCGATGCCGCGGCGCGCGTCCCGGAGCTCATCAACGACGGCACGACCCGGCGTCACGCCGACCTCGCCTCGCTCGACCTGCGCGGGGATCGCGATCCCGTGCTCGGTATCTACGTCGCGCAGGCGCGCGCATTGCCGATGCGCGTCGTGCGCCTCGAGCGCCACCGCCTCGCGGCCCAGTTGTTCCTGCCGCTGGGAGGCCACCGCTTCGTCGTGGTGGTGGCGCCGGGCGAGGCAGCGCCGGAGTGGCCCGGCGTCTCGGCCTTCGTGACGCGGCCCGGGCAGGGCGTCGTGTTGAAGCGCGGCTGCTGGCACCACGGATTGGTGGCGCTGAATGACGGCGATCGCTTCGCCGTCATCGAGGGCGGCGACTACCGGCGCGACACCGAGGAGGCCGACGCTCCGGGCCTCATCGAACTATTCTCTTGAGCAGGATTCTGCTTTAGCGAACTGTCAGTGCTTCGCGAGCTCGAGCTTGCCGATCTGGTTGCGGTGGACTTCGTCGGGACCGTCGGCAAGACGCAGGGTGCGCGAGTTGGCGTACGCCTTCGCCAGGAAGAAATCGTCGCACACGCCCGCGCCGCCGTGCGCCTGGATCGCCCAGTCGAGGACCTGGCACGCCATCACCGGAGCCGCGACCTTGATCATCGCGATCTCGGCGCGCGCGCCCTTGTTGCCGACCGTGTCCATCACCCACGCGGCCTTGAGCGTGAGGAGACGCGCCTCGTCGATCATGATGCGCGCGTTGGCGATGCGCTCGAGCGTGACCCCCTGCTCGGCAACCGGCTTGCCGAAGGCGACGCGCGACTTCACCCGCTTGCACATCGCCTCGAGCGCGCGCTCGGCGACACCCACCAGGCGCATGCAGTGGTGGATGCGCCCGGGCCCGAGACGGCCCTGCGCGATCTCGAAGCCCCGCCCTTCGCCGAGCAGCATGTTGGAAGCGGGCACGCGCACGTTCGTGAAGTCCACCTCCATGTGGCCGTGGGGCGCGTCGTCGTAACCGACTACCGGCAGGAAGCGGACGATCTTCACGCCGGGCGCATCGCGCGGCACGAGGATCATCGACTGCTGCTTGTGCTTGTCGGCCGCGGGGTCGCTCTTGCCCATGAAGATGAAGATCGCGCAGCGCGGGTCGCCCGCGCCCGAGGTCCACCACTTGCGGCCGTTCAACACATAGTTGGCGCCATCGCGCACGATGGAGGCCTGGATGTTGGTCGCGTCCGACGACGCCACCGCGGGCTCGGTCATCGCGAAGCCCGAGCGGATCTTGCCCTCGAGAAGGGGCTCCAGCCATTCCTTCTTCTGCGCCGGCGTGCCGTAGCGCTCGAGTACCTCCATGTTGCCAGTGTCGGGCGCGTTGCAGTTGAACACTTCCGGGGCCCAGTACTCGCGGCCCATGATCTCGCAGAGCGGCGCGTACTCGGTGTTGGTGAGCCCAGCGCCGCGCGTGGACTCGGGCAGGAAGAGGTTCCACAATCCTGCCGCGCGCGCCTTCACCTTCAGCTCCTCGATGAGGTGCGTCGGCTGCCAGCGGTCCCCTTCAGCCACCTCGGCGTGGAAGCGCTCTTCGTTCGGATGCACATGCGCATCCATGAACGCCACGAGACGGGACTGAAGGTCGCGCACCTTCGGCGAGTAGTCGAAATCCATCATGCCTCCCTTGTCTTCAATCGTGAACCTGCTCGACCTGCTTCCAGCCGAGCTCGGCCATCGGCCGCGTTCGCCGGCCCACATCCAGCGCCTGCGCGCTCGCCGCGTTGCCCGCCAGAGCCCTGGCCATCACGCCCTGGAAGATCGCCGCCGCGCGGAACATGTTGTACGCCATGCAGAAGGCGAGGTCCTTCGCGCTTGGTGTCGTGGCCCCGGTGCGGCGCAGGTACGCGTCGATGTATTCCTTCTCGCCCGGGATCCCCATGGCGGCGAGGTCGCAGCCGCTCAGCCCACGAAACTCCCGGGACGAAAGCCGCCACGCCATCAGGTGATAGGAAAAATCGGCCATCGGATGCCCGAGCGTCGACAGCTCCCAGTCGAGCACCGCGAGCACGCGTGGCTCGGTGGGATGGAAAATCATGTTGTCGATGCGGTAGTCGCCGTGGACGATGGAGGTTGCGTCGCCCGCGGGGATGTTGAGCGGCAGCCACTTCATGAGCCGGTCCATGGCATCGATCTTCTCGGTCTCCGAAGCCTTGTACTGGCGGCTCCAGCGGTCGACCTGGCGCGCGAAGTAGTTGCCGGGCTTGCCGTAGTCGGCAAGGCCGATGGCGGCGTAATCCACGCGATGCAGCGCCGCGATGACGCGGTTCATCTCGCTGAAGATCGCGCCGCGCTCCGCGGGCGCCACGCCCGGGAGCTGCGGATCCCACAGCACGCGTCCCTCGACGCAATCCATCACGTAGAACATCGAGCCGATGACGCCCTCGTCGGCGCACAGGCAATAGGTGCGCGGCACCGGCACGTCGCTGCCGGCGAGCGCGGTGATGACGCGATATTCACGATCCACGGCGTGCGCGGAGGGCAGCAGCTTCCCCGGAGGCTTGCGCCGGATCACGTAGGCCTTGCCGTTTGCCGCGACGCGATAGGTGGGATTGGACTGCCCGCCCTTGAACTGCTCGACCGCGAGCGTGCCGCCGAATCCTTCCACGTGCTCGCGCATGTAACGCTCGAGCGCGGCGACGTCGAAACGATGCGCCTCCGCGACCGGGCGCGTGCCGAGATAGGCTTCGTAGCTCATTTCAGGTGCTGCGCGATGGACGCGCATCCGCTCAGCACGGCGGCGATCGCGAGGAATCTCATTTGCGAATCGCGACCGGCAAGGCGTTCAGCGCCGCGTTTCCGGAGAGCGGGTCGATGGCGTCCTCGTCGGAAATGTCGTTGTAGCTCGCTCCGGGAAGCGCGCAGGCCAGCGCGAGCCGCACGCCGCCGCGCGCCTGCCCGAAGCCGTGCGGCAAACATACCGTGCCCGGCATGACGCGGTCCGTCACTTTCGTCGTGACGCGGATCTCGCCCACGCGCGAGGCGAGCGTGACCTCGTCGCCGTCGGCGATCGATCGAGGCGCGGCGTCGTCGGGATGGATCCACAGATGGTCGCGTCGCGGGCCCTTGGTGAGGCGGTGCGAGTTGTGCATCCACGAGTTGTTGCTGCGCAGGTGCCGTCGGCCCACGAGCAACATCGCACCGCTCGCCGGCGCGTGCGCGAGGAGCTCCGTCTCGACGCGCTGCAAGTCGGCGACGAAGGCCTGCGGCGCGCACGCGATCTTCCTGTCCGGCGTCTCGAGCCGATCCAGCAGGGAGGGCGCAAGCGCGCCGAGGTCCACGCCGTGGGGCGCGGACTTGAGCGCATCGAGGGACACCGTCTTTCCATAGGGTCCGGCGCGCAACCCCGCGGCGACCAGCGCCATCGGGTTCGGCATCGCGTTGTATTCCACGCCCGCGGCCCGCGCATACGCAGCGCCTACCCCGTTGAAGATTTCCCAATCGAAGAGCGCGCCGGGCGGCTTCTCGAAGACCGCGGGGTTGTGGCGCGCGACGTTGCGGATCGCGAAGGCGTTGAACACCACGTCGTAGTTCTCGTGGGAGAGCATCGAGGCCGGCGGCAGGATCACGTCGGCGTGGCGCGTCGTCTCGTTCACGTAGATATCGATGGCGGCCATGAAGTCGAGGCTCGCCAACGCCCGGTCAAGGCGCCGGCCGTTCGGGGTCGAGGAGACCGGATTGCCCGCGATGGTGAGCATCGCGCGGATGCGCCCGTCCCCCGGCGTCCCGATTTCCCCGGCCATCGCCGCCGCGGGCAATTCGCCGCTGAAGACCGGCCGGCCCGAGACGCGCGCCTTGAAACTCCCCGGTCCGCCGGGGCGCGTGCCGGGGCCCGTCACGGGCACCGCGGGCAGCGTGAGCATCGCCCCGCCGACCGCATCGAGGTTGCCGGTGAGGAGGTTCAGAAGCTGGATGAGCCATTGGCACACGGTGCCGAAGGGCTGCGTGCACAGGCCCACACGCCCGTAGACCACCGCGGACTGCGCATCGCGAAGCTCCATGGCGATCGCGCGCACCTCGTCGGCGGAGATGCCCGTGGCGGCGGCGGCGCGCTCCACGCCGAAGGGGCGGATCGCTTCTATCCCCCGGGCCAATTCCGACAAGCGATCGCCATAGCGCGCGATGCGCGGCGGGCCGAGCTCGAGCACCGCGTTCACCAATGCGAGGAGGAAGGCCGCGTCGGTGCCGGGGCGGATGAAATGGTGGCGCGTGGCGACGTCCGCCGTCTCGGTGCGGCAAGGATCAATCACGACCACCTTGCCGCCGCGCTCGCGGATCGACTTCAGGCGCTTGCCCACGTCGGGCGCGCTCATGATGCTGCCGTTGGATGCGATCGGATTCGCGCCCAGGATCAGCCAGTACGCCGTGTGGTCGATGTCGGGGATCGGGAACATGAAGAGATGCCCGAACATCGCGTGCGAGACGACGTGTTGCGGCAGCTGGTCGACCGACGTCGCGGAGAATCGATTGCGCGTGCCCAGCGCGCGGATCAGTGCCGGGGCGTTGAGGATACTGCCAACGTGGTGCGCATTCGGATTGCCGAGGTAGACGCCGAGGGAATTCGCGCCGTGCTCGCGCTGGATCGCGGCAAAGCGGCCGGCGACGAGATCGAACGCCTCGTCCCATCCGATCGGATCCCAGTTGTCGCCGTTGCGGCGCACGGGCGAGCGCAGGCGATCGGGGTCGTTGTGGATGTCGATGAGGGCCACGGCCTTCGGGCAGACGTGGCCGCGGCTGAAAGGGTCCGCGGCGTCGCCGCGAACACCGACGATCTCGTCGCCGCGCGTGCGGATCTCGATGCCGCACAGCGCCTCGCACAGGTGGCAGGCGCGGTAGGTGACACGTTCCGGGGAGGGGAGCTCGAATGGATTCATGTTCCCGCAGGATAACCCTGCGCAGCGCGCGGCGTCAGCGGCGGGGCACGGGCGGCATGGTGCTCCACGCGATCAGGGCCAGTAGCCCCACCTGAAGCGGAAGGCGCAGGACCAGCGCCCAATACGGAACGTCGAAGAGCTCCGGGCGCTGCAGCATGTAGATGTGGGCGGGGGTGACCGCGATAGTCAGCGCGAAAAGGCCCCAGCCCGCGATGCGCCGGGTCGGCCGCCACAGCAGGCCCGCCGCCCCGAGCAACTCGAACACCCCGCTCACCAACACCGCGGCGCGCGGCCACGGGATGAACGGCGGCACGATGCGCATCTCGGTTTGCGTCGCCGCGAAATGGGCGATGCCCCCGATCAGGAACCAGAGGAAGACGATTGCGAGGCCGGCGCGCCTCAATGGGAAAGGGCCGGTCGCCCGGCCCGTTCCATCGCTGCTGCGAGAACGATCACTGACCGGCGGAAGACCCGGTGGTGGAATTCGCCGCTGCGCCGTTGGTGCTGTTGATCGGCGTGCGATCCATCGTGGTGGAATTGCCCGCGCGCGCGACCTTGGCCTTCTTCATGTTCATCTTTCCGGCCTTCTTCTCGGCCGCGGTCTTCTGCTCGGTCATCGACTTGTCGTCTTCGTCCACGCCCTTGGCGGTGGCGCGCTCGTCCGTCTGGTTGGTGGCCATGGAAGAAGCCTTGCCATCCATGCGCGCGTTGGTGCCCGAGGACGTGCTGCTCTTGTCGCTGTACGACATGCCCTGCGTGCTGTTGGTGTTCGCATCGACGGTCGGCGCGCCGGACTTGTCGGTGGCGGACATCGAAGTGGTCATGCCGGTGGTCGCTGCGAGGGCGGTTCCGCCAACGAGTGCGGCGATCGTGGTGAATACAAACATCGGCGCGAGTTTGCGCATAAAGGCTCCGGATAGGTTGGTGAAGCGGGGAGGAAATCATCACACGGCAGCGGTGCCGCGACTGATAAGGGAGTCTAGGCTTCCTGCGCGCGGAGACTGTCGGCCGCCTCCTCACTTTCGGTAGGAGGCGGCACCCCGCTTGTGGCGCTGCGGCTACTTGCGCCGCTAGTAGTCGGCGGTGTACGGCACGCGCACTTTCTGCCCGACCTTTGACGCGTCGCACACCTCGGCGGGCTCGACTCGCCCTTGGTCGCGACACGCTGGACGCTGGTCACACCCGCGAACTTTCCCTCGCCCTCGGTCGAAGTCCCGCATAGGAGCAGCCACGGGATATTTCCCGCGCCGCCGTCCTGGCGCTGCTTGACCGCGCCCTTGACGCTGCTGCGGTCGCTGGTCGATTCCCAACTGGGCCCGGCGCCGTGCGCGCCGACCGAGGCGCCGCTCTGCGTCAGCGTCGCTTCGGGTGCGACGAAGCTCCATTGATACGCGTTGGCGTAGTTCGCGCGCGGCTTGCATGCGTAGATCTGCACGCCCTGCGCCTGCAGCACGAAGTCGGCCTGCTCGACGGCCGGGGCGCGGTGCGTGCGGGAAATCCCCGCAGGCTCGGCGACGGAGGCGATAACGCAGGGAATGAAGGCGGCAAGCAGCAGCGTGGGAAGCGTGTGTCGAACGACAGGCACGGGACAAGGATGGCCAAGGCGAATGGGCTTTTCATGACCCCGATATTACTGCAGCCGCGCTCCGTAACAATGTGTTCCAGCTTGCAACCCGTTTCGCATTGCTTCCGGCATCCCGCCCGCGCAGACTGCGCCGTTGTGCCTGCAACCAATCAATCCTCGAGGAGCAGAGATGCCCATGCCTTCCCTGAAACGCGCGTTTGCCGGCGCCATGCTCACGCTTGCCGCGATGTCCGCCAACGCCGAGGACCGCGGCTACAAGCTGGGCTCCATCTGGAACGTCGTGATGATCTCCGTGGAGCCGGGGCGCGGCGATGACTACCTGGCATCGATCAAGGGCTACTACACCACGGTCATGGAGCAGGCGATCAAGGAGAAGGCGGTCGTCTCCTACAAGCTCCTGCAGGGCGCGCGCTCCAATCCGCAAGACTTCAACTTCCTGATCATGATCGAGAGCCCGAACTGGGCCTCGTACGACAAGCTTCCCGACCAACTGGAGGCGATCTCCGCCAAGGTGGCGGGGTCGCTCACCAAGGCCGAAGAGACCGCCAAGACGGGGATGGCGGATCGCACCAAGGTCCGCACGGTGTTCGGCGGGAAGAACATGCAGGAAGTGGTGTTCAGCAAGTAGGCCCGAGAGGACGGCCTTGGACGAGACGCGGAAGCGCGGGCGATCAATCGGCCTTGATGTTCGCGTCGCGGATGACCTTGCCCCAACGCTCGACGTCGTCCTTCAGGAACCTCTCGGCGTCGCGCACGCTCATCGGCGAAGGTTGGAATCCCAACTCGACGATGCGTGCGTTCATGTCGGGCGCCGCGGCAATGCGCGTCAACTCGGCATTGATCTTGGCGACAATCTCAGGCGGCGTTCCGGCCGCCGCCATGAGGCCATTCCAGCTCGTCACCTGCAGGCCCGGCACCCCGGCCTCGGCCACCGTCGGCACGTCGGGCAACAGCGGATGGCGTGCCTCGGCGGTGACGGCGAGTGCGCGCAGCCTTCCCGCTTTCACGTGCGGCAGGCACTCGGGAAGCAGCGCGAAAATGACGTCGATCTGGCCGCCGAGGAGATCGGTCATCGCCGGCGCGCCGCCCTTGTAGGGCACGTGCTGGATATTTGCGCCCGTGGCGGCCTTGAAGAGTTCGAGCGTGAGGTGCGCGGCGGTGCCGTTGCCCCCGGAGCCGGCGTTCAGGTCGCGGCGTTTCGAAGCCTCCACGAGATCCTGCAAGGTGCGGATGGGTGAAGCGGAGTTCACCACCGGCACCAGCGGAATGAGCCCGAGGATCGCGACCGGCTGCAGGTCCTTCTGGAACTGGTAGCTTGCCCTGGGGTAGAGCGAGACGTTGGCCGAGTGCGCGATGGTGGCGGCGAGTAACGTGTAGCCGTCTGGCGTGGACTTGGCGACAACGTCGGCGCCGATCATGCCGTTGGCTCCCGGCCGGTTCTCGACGACGACCGGCTGCTTCCACGCCTCGCTCAGCTTCTGCGCCATGTTGCGCGTCATGAGGTCCGTGGCACCGCCCGGCGGGAAGGGAACGACGATCCGCACCGAGCGGCTGGGGTACGCCTGCGCGCCCTCGGCGGCGGCGACGGAATGCGCCAGCGTGAGGAACACGGCGGCAAGTGTCGCTGCGATCGGCCGGCTCATATTCCTGCGAGCCTATCAGACTTCCAGCCACTCCCTGCGCACCGCATCGTCGCCGGCGAGGTCGCCCGGCGTCCCCTCGAACACGATCCGGCCGTGTCCCATCACGTACAGGCGATGGGATATGGCGAGCGCGATGGTGAGCTTCTGCTCGATCAGCAGGATCGCGACGCCACGCCGCGAGATCTTCTCGAGCAGGTCGCGCACGACATCTACCAGCATCGGCGCGAGCCCCTCGGTGGGCTCGTCCACCATGATGAGGTCGGGATCGCCCATCAGGGTGCGGCAGATGGCGAGCATCTGCTGCTCGCCGCCGGACAGGACCCCGCCGGGCGCCTCGGCGCGCGCCGCGAGTTGCGGGAACATCGTGAACATGTCTTCCATCGCCCAGCGGCCGCGCGCCTGCCCGGGCTTCATGCCCAGGAGCAGGTTCTCGCGCACGGTGAGCGCGGGGAAGATGTCCCGGTTCTCGGGGACGTAGCCCAGGCCCGATCGCGCGATCTCGTGGGGCTTCATGCCGTCGATGCGCGCGCCCTTGAGGCCAATGCTGCCGTGGGGCGCCACCTCACCCATGATCGCCTTCACGGTGGTCGAGCGGCCCGCGCCGTTGCGCCCGAGGAGGCTCACGATCTCGCCCTCGCCCACGCGCATCGTCACGCCGTGCAGGATGTGGCTCTTGCCGTAGTAGGCGTGCAGGTCCTCGACTTCAAGCATGGGCAGTCCCCAGGTACGCGGATCGCACGGCCTCGTCGCCACGAATGCGCGCGGGCACGTCGGTCGCGAGGATCTCGCCGTAGACCAGCACCGAGATGCGGTCGGCGAGGCCGAAGACCACGCTCATGTCGTGCTCGACCATGACGAGCGTCCTGCCCTCCGAGACTTCGCGGATCAGCTCCACGGCGTTCTCGGTTTCCGCGCGGCTCATGCCGGCGGTGGGCTCGTCGAGGAGGATCACGTTCGCCCCGCCCGCCATGGTGATGCCGATCTCGAGGGCACGCTGCTCGGCATAGGTGAGGACGCCCGCCAGCGTGTCGCGCCGCGCGGTGAGGCGAATCTGCTCGAGAGTGCGCGTGGCGCGCTCGTTCAGGTCGGAGAGCCCGTCGATGCCGCGCCAGAAGTCGTAGCGATGCCCGAGCGGCCAAAGCAGGCCACAGCGGATGTTCTCGAAGACACTCATGCGCGGAAAGATGTTGGTCACCTGGAAGCTCCGCGCGAGGCCGAGGCGGCTCACCTGGTAGGGAGCGAGCCCGGCGATCTGCCTGCCGTCCAGCAGGATCGATCCGCGCGTCGGCGCGAGCCTTCCACTGATGAGGTTGAAGAGCGTGGACTTGCCGGCGCCGTTGGGGCCGATGATCGCGTGGCGCTCACCGGCGGCGACATCGAGCGAGACACCGCGAATGATCGACGTCGCGCCGAAGCTCTTGTGGACGTCGCGAAGGCAAAGCGCGGGCTCAGCCATGGAGGGCGGTGTCCCAGGCCGCGCGCACGCGGGGCGCGGCGCGCCGTAGGAGGAGAAATCCAATGGTCGCGATTCCCGCGGCGCCGAGCCACGGCCATGCCGTAGCGGCGTTCATCGGGATCCAGAAAAGCTTCATGCGCGTCCCGGCCTCGGGCTGGGTGGAGAGCCGGTAGGCGATCTCCACGAGCGTCGCCGCCCCGGCCACCATCATCATGGCCGCCGGGAGCGCCAGCGCATAGGCGCGCAGCACCGAGCCCATCGCGCGGTTGCGTACGATTGCCAGGTGCTTCACGACGATCGCGGCGAGCCCGCCCGGCGCGTAGAGGATGATTGCCATGAAGAAGAGGCCGAGATAAAGGAGCCAAGCGGTGGTGTAGTTGCTGAGGCTCACCTGCAGCCACGTGATGGCGACGGCGCCCAGGATCGCGCCGATGAAGTGGTGCACGCCGCCGATGTACACCATCAGCAGCACTTCGCCCGAGCGCGTCGCGCCCACCGCGTCGGAGGTCACGATCTCGTAGTTGATCGCGTGCAGGCCGCCCGCGAGACCGGCGAGCATCGCCGCCACCGAGCACGCGAGGAAGCGCACGCGCCGCGGGTTGTAGCCGATGAATTCGGCGCGCTCGGGATTGTCGCGGACGGCATTGCACATGCGCCCCACGGGCGTGCGCATGAAGGCCAGCGCCACCAATGCGGTGACGAGGAGCCACGACGCGATCACGTAATAGACCTGCACCTGCGAGCCGAGGTCGAGCCCGAGGAGGTGCGGCGCCTTGGTCCGGCTCGCGGTGATGCCTTCCTCGCCGCCGAAGAGCCCGGGCAGCATCAGGGAGGCGGCATGCACGAGTTCGCCCACGCCAAGCGTGATCAGCGCGAAGATCGTTCCAGCGCGGCGCGTGGCCACCGCCCCGAACACGATCCCCGCGGCGAGCCCGGCCAGGGCGCCGGCGATCGGGACCAGCGGCACCGGGATCGGCACGCCGCCGTTCACCGCACGCAAGAGATGAATCGCCGCATAGCCACCCAGCCCGAAGTACACCGCGTGCCCGAAGGAGAGGAGCCCCGTCTGCCCCAGCAGCAGGTTGTAGGAGATCGCGAAGATCGCGGCGATGCCCATCTGCGAGAGGAGAGAGCGCGCGAAGTTTCCGTCGAGGCCCGGCACCCACGGCAGCGCCGCGAGGAGCACGGCGGAAAGCGCGAGGCCGCGCGCGGCGCGGCTCATTGGTCGCGCGTGCCCATGATGCCGCGCGGGCGCACGATCAGCACCAGCACCAGCAGGAAATAGGGGAGGATGGGCGCGGCCTGGGCGATCTTGATCGCGTAGAGCTCGCGCAGCGCGGAATTCGCGGCGACGGAAACGCCCATCGCCTTGAACAGATCGAGCAGCGCGTAGTCGAGCGCCACCGCGAAGGTCTGCACGATGCCGATCAGCATCGAGGCGATGAAGGCGCCCGGGATCGACCCCAGTCCGCCGACCACCACCACCACGAAGACGATGGGGCCGAGGGCGACCGCCATGTTGGGCTCGGTGAGGAGCGCGAAGCCGCCGATCACTCCGGCGAGGCCGGCAAGCGCGCTGCCGATCGCGAACACGAGCACGAAGAGCCGCGGCACGTCGTGGCCCAGGGCGCCCACCATCTGCGGATGGGTGAGCGCCGCCTGGATCACGAGCCCCACGCGCGTGCGCTTGAAGGCGAGCCACAGGAAGGCGAACATGCCCGCCGATATCGCCATCATCATCGCCTTGTAGAACGGGTAGCTCGTCCCCATCAGCGTGAAGATCGGGAAATCGATCGACGCCGGCACGCGGTTCTCGATCGGCCCGCGCCCCCACGCCATGATCACCAGCTCGCCGATCACATACGAAAGCCCGAAGGTGAAGAGGATCTCGGCGACGTGGCCCTGCGGGTGCACCTTGCGCAGCCCGTAGCGCTCCACCAGGGCGCCGACGATGCCGCAGGCGAGAGGCGTGATCACGAGCGCCGGCCAGAAGCCGATCCAGCGGCCTGCCTGGTACGAAAAGTAGGCCCCCAGCATGAAGAAGCTCGCGTGCGCGAAGTTGAGCACGCCCATCATGCTGAAGATCAGCGTGAGGCCGCTCGAGAGCATGAAGAGCAGCAGCCCGTACACCACTCCGTTGAGGAGTGAGAACGTGGCGAGCTCGAGCATGGCCTAGCTCGGGCGCTGCATCTTGCAGGTCGTGGGAAGCGCCGTGTCCTTCGCGTCGATCTTGCGGTCGGTCGCGAAGCCGAGGCTGGTGCCCTCTAGGCCGTTCTTCACCTTGTCCGAGAGGGTGGAGACGAACAGCGGCTGCAGCAGCTGGTGGTTGTCCGCGCGCATCTCCATCGGGCCCAGCACGGTGTCGAGCTTGAGGCCCTCCAGCGCGCGCGCGAGCCGCACCGGATCGTTCGACTTCGCCTTCGCGGCGGCCGCGGCCAGCATGGCGAAGGTGTTCTTCAGCCGCCAGTAGTAGAACTCGTCGGCCTTGTCGGTGAAGCGCTTGTGGAACGCGGCCTCGTCGGGATCGACCTGCGGCAGGACGTTGTTGTGGTATTCGGTCACCTGCTTCAACGCGCCGATCCCATCCTTGCCGATCGCCGGCACCGATCCCAGCCCGCCGCCGTAGTAGGTGAAGTAGTTCACCTTGAGGCCCGCGTCCTTGCCGGCCTTGAAGAGGAGCAGCATGTCGTTGCTCCAGTTGCCGGTGATCACCGTGTCGGCGCCCGAGGCCTTGATCTTCGCCACGTACGGCGAGAAGTCCTGCACCTTCTGCAGCGGATGCAGCTCGTCGCCCACGATCTGGATGTCGGGGCGCTTCGCCGCGAGCATCGACCTGGCCGCCGCCGACACCGCCTTGCCGAAAGAGTAGTCCTGGTTGATCAGGTACACCTTCTTGATCCGCGGATCCCTGGCGATCGTGTCGGTGAGCGCGCCCATCTTCATGTCGACGTCGGCATCGAAGCGGAAATGCCAGAAGTGGCATTTCTCGTTGGTGAGCGCCGGGTCGATGGCCGCGTAGTTGAAGTAGAGGACCTCCTTGCCGGGGTTGCGCTCGTTGTGCTTCAGCACCGCGTCGGTGATGGCGTGCGCCACCGCGCTGCCGTTGCCCTGGAAGACGATGCGCGCGCCCTCGTCGAGCGCCTTCTTCAGCACGATCAGCGATTCCTGCGGGCTTACCTTGTTGTCGTACGACAGGACCTCGATCTTCTCCCCGTTCAGGCCGCCGGCGGCGTTGATCTTGTCCGCGTAGAAGATGACGTGCTTTTGCGCGCTCACCCCGGCGCTTGCCGCGCCTCCGGAGAGCGGGTCGATGTAGGCGATCTTGAAGTCGGCGCACGCGGCGCCCGTGTAGAGGGCTGCGGCGAGAAACAGGCTGGAAAGCTGTGCATTGCGACGCATGCGACCCCCCGTTGGCGTACGAAGCCGCTATTTTGCACCAGCGTGGCGAAGCGGCCCCTGGGCGAGGGCGGTGGCGCCGTCGCGTTACGGCGCGTTACCATGGTTGTAGATGCAACTAGTCGATGGTATGTTTTGTCGGGTGCTGCGCCGCGAAGTGAATTATCGGCGCTGCGAAGCGAGGCGGGTGTACGAGAACCTTGCAGCCGCGTGACGAAAGATTGCAACGCGCGTCGCATGTAACGGGGGCGTCACGAACACATTGGTGGAGACAGAACGAGTGAAGGTCCCCAGCGCTGGACCGCGCGGTCTGCGCCACAGGCGCAGCCTCACGGAGAAGATCGCGATCGTGCGCGAGTCGATGATGCCGGGCATGTCCGCCGCCCACGTCGCCAAGCGCCACCAGATCGCGCTGAACGTCCTCTACTACTGGCGCAAGGTCTACCGGGAGATCGTCGACACCGATCTCACCACGGGGGCCGCGCCGAAGGCGGGGATGGAAGGCGAGATCGCCGACCTGCAGCTGCAGGTGCGCAACCTCGAGCGCCTGCTCGGCCAGCGAACCCTCGAGGTGGCGCTTCTCAAGGAGAGACTCGGAATGCCCGGAAGCGGAGTCGACGCAGATGAGTAGGATCCCCCGCCGCCGCCACGTGCACCTCGGCGAGCGCCTCGATGCGATCGCGAGGATCCGCGTGGGTGGCGCCAGCGCCAGGCAGGTCGCGCTCGAGCTGAACGTCGACACCGCCGACGTCCTGCGCTGGATGGAGATCCACGCCGAGGAACGCAACGTGACCCTCGACGAGGTGCGCGTGCCCCCCGACGTGCTGCGCCTCTCGCGGCGCGCCGAGCGCCTGGTGGAGCTCATCGCCACGGCCGACGTGACCATTCGCGTGCTGAACCGGATGCTCGCCGAATCCGTGTCGGGAAAGTCGACGCTGCGCGCCGACTGAAGGCGGACTTCAAGAAAATTGGATGGAAGTAGCTGTTTGGAAATGGCTCGGTTGCGCGCCAACAACGCGCGGTGCGCGCGAGGCTGAATTCCGTTGACGCTCGACATGCGCACTCTTTAACGTCTCGAACGCCACAAAAAACCCTGGGGAAAACATGAATCGCAAAGATGAGAAATTGGCCCTCGCAGTGATCGGGGCCCTCGGCCTTGCGGCCGGCGTCGCAACGCTGCCCGCCATGGCGCAGACGACGACGCAACCCGCCGCCAAAGAACGTATCGAGGTCACGGGCTCCAACATCAAGCGCGTCGAGGGCGAGAGCGCGCTCCCGGTGACCGTCATCACGCGTGAAGAGATCGAGCGAAGCGGCGCCACCAACGCGATGGAGCTGCTGAACCTCGTCTCCGCGAATAGCAGCCTTGGCAATTCGACGCTTACCAGCGTCATCGGCGCGACCACCTTCTCGGCGCAGACCGCGTCGCTGCGTGGCCTCCAGGGCGCCCACACCCTCGTTCTCATCAACGGCAAGCGCGTGAACGGCTTCGCCGGCGAGATCCAGGGAGTTGGCGGCGTGAACCTCGGCGTCATCCCGTTTGCCGCCATCGACCGCGTCGAGATCCTGAAGGACGGCGCCTCGGCCGTGTACGGTTCCGACGCCATCGCGGGCGTCATCAACTTCATCATGCGCTCCGACTACAAGGGCGCCGAGGTGAACGTGTTCTACGGCGCGCCCACCCGCAGCGGCGGCGGCGCCCAGGAGAAGTACAGCGCCTCGCTCGGCTTCGGCGACCTTTCCAAGGATCGCTTCAACGTGTTCGGCTCGGTGTCGTACGACCACCAGAAGCCGCTTGACCAGGTCGACCGCAATTTCTCGAATGACTCCACCGAGAACTTCGTCGTCAACACGGGCGGATACGCGGGATCCAGCAACACGTTCCCCGGCAACATCACCACCGGCGGCATCGGCGTCCCTGGCGGTTGCAATGGCCCCGGCCTAGTCCCCGTGCCGTCGCTCGGCATCGCCTGCGCCTTCGACCCGGCGAAGGTCAAGGGCGTGGAGTCCATCCCGGACGACAAGAACCTGAACGCCTTCGGCTCGGCCAAGTTCCAGTTCACCAACAACTGGCAGGCCTACGGGACCGCGCTGTATTCGAAAGACAAGAACCACTACACGATCCAGCCTGCGCCGCAGTCGAGCGTGTTCCCGTACGGGCCCAATGGCGACCTCCCGGGCAACATCACGCTACCGGTCACCAGCCCGTTCTATCCGCATGCCCTTGCGGCTGCGGCGGGCGTCGACGGCAAGCCCCTCAACGTCCGCTGGCGCGGATTCCCGAACGGCTTTCGCGATACCTTGGACACCAACGAGGGATCGCAAGTCGTGGTCGGAATGAAGGGCAGCTTCATGGACCGATGGGACGTGGACGCTTCGTACTCGTACTCGAAGGGCAAGACCGACCAGTCGCTGAACAGCGGTTTCTTCCGGATCTCGCAGCTGCTGGCGCTGCTGAATAGCGGCAACGTCAACTTGTTCGGCGACAACACCCCCGCGGTCCTGGATCAGCTCAGGGCCACCAACGTCGTCGGCAGCGTCATCAAGGACGAGGCCACCAACAAGGCATTCAACGCCAAGGTCTCGGGCGAGCTCTTCAACCTGCCGGCAGGACCCCTTGCCGCGGCGATCGGCGTGGATCTGCGCAAGGAATCGCTCAACCAGTCCTCCAACCCGGTGCTCGGCACGGGCGACGTTTCCGGGTTCGGCGGCGGCATCATTGCCGTGCAGGGCAGCCGCGACGTGAAGGCCGCGTACGGCGAATTGAGCATCCCGATCCTGCGTAGCCTCGAAGCCAGCGTCGCGGTTCGCACGGATGACTACAGCGATTTCGGCCGCACCAACAACCCGAAGGCAAGCCTGCGCTGGCAGCCGAGCCGCGATATTCTGTTCCGCGGCTCCTATGGCAAGGGCTTCCTCGCCCCGTCGCTGTACCAGTTGTTCCTGCCGCGCCAGCCGGGCGTTTCCGGCACCGGCCTGTCCGACCCGATCCGCTGCCCGGTGACCCACAACACCGGCACGGACTGCCTCACGCAGTTCGGCCTGTTCTTCGGCGGCAATCCGAACCTCAAGCCGGAGACGTCCGAGCAGGCGACCCTGGGACTCGTGTGGGAGCCGACCAACGCGTTCTCGGTGTCGGCCGATTACTTCAAGATCCGCACGGCCGGCGCCGTCACCAACGGCATCCCAGTGGCCACCATCCTCGGCGACCTGAGCACGTATGGGAACCTGGTCACGCGCGGGCCGGTCGATCCGGCGTTCCCGCAGCTGCCGGGGCCGATCACGCACATCCAACAGGGCTACATCAACCTCGGCAACACGCACATCGAAGGCGTGGACCTCGAGGCGCATTACAAGTGGCCGAAGTCGAGCTGGGGCCGGGTGCGCGTTGACTTGGCGGGTACGTACTACATCCGCTACGACGGCCAGAACCTGGACGGCAGCTTCACCGGCTTCGTGTCCAACGCCGCCGGGTCGCCGGTCGTCGGGGTGATCTCGCGTTGGAAGCACTATGCGCAGACCTCGCTCGACACCGGCCCCTGGACGTTCTCGATCGGCAACACCTACCAGTCGGGCTACGTGGACGTCGGGACGGACTTCAACGGCAACGAGCGCCGCGTGAGCTCGATGAGCCTCTACGACGTGCAGGGCGTGTGGCGCGGCCTCAAGCACTTCACCTTCACGCTCGGGGTGAAGAACGTGCTCGATTCCAACCCGCCGTCGACCAACCAGCAGAACACGTTCCAGGTTGGCTTCGATCCGTCGTACTACGACGCCCGTGCCCGTTTCGTCTACGGCCAGGTCCGCTATGAGTTCAAGTAGGCAGTAAGGCAGCAACCCCCTTGAAGGGGCCTCACGGCCCCTTTTTCTTTTCCAGGTCGACGTCGATGTACTTCCAGAACGCGTTGTTCTGGACCAGGGGGCGGCGGTAGCCCACGACCCACGGATACCACATGTCCGTGAGGATGCGGTGCGCGTTGAGCTTCCACGGCGCGTATGCCACGACCAGCTTGGCCATGGCCTGGTAGACCTTGGTGCGCTCCGGCGTATTGGGCATGATGCGCGCCTTCTCGAAGAGGCGGTCGTACTCGGCGAGCCTGAAGCGCGCCTGGTTGAACGTGCCGATATGGGGGCCGTAGAGCGAGGAGAGCCAGGTCTCGGCATCGGGCGCCGAGGCCGCGCCGCCCAGCTGCCACATCATGAGCTTGCCGGCGATGCTCTCCTTGAGCAGGTCGGGCCATTTCGCCTTGCGGAAGGTGATCTTCACCCCGATTCCGTCCATGCTGCGCTTCCACAGCTCGTCGACCTGCATGTCGAGTGCGATCGGCGTCGAGTTGAAGCGCAGCACGAGCGGCGTGCCGTCGGGCATTTCGCGGTAGCCATCCCCGTCGCGGTCGACGTAGCCGAACATGTCGAGCAGCGCCTTGGCCTTGGCGATGTCGTACTCGCTCGCGCTGGTGCGGAAGGCGGGATCGTAGCCGGCGACGCCGGGGCTGTAGGGCGCCTGCGCGGGGATCGCCTGGTTCTTGCGGATGATGGCGATGTCGTCGCGCACGTTGTAGGCGAGGGAAATCGCACGCCGCAGGGCGACCTTGTCCGGCGTGTATCCGCCCACCACCGGGTCGTCCATGTTGAAGTAAGCGTAGGTGAGGTCGAGCGCCGGCACCTGCGACATCATGATGCCGCGCCGGGCGAGGTTGGGCGCAAGCTTGTTGTTGGGCATGCCGACATTGGCGAACTCGTTGGGCACGATCGCGATGAAGTCCATCTCGGCGTTGAGGAACGAAAGCCAGCGCGGCTGCGTCTCCTCGATCACGTACACCTCGACCCGGCCGATGGACGGCATGCGCTTGCCCTTCATCCGCGCGAGGATGGCCTGGCCCTCGGCATCGTCCGCGGCGGGCTCGCCGTCGAAATACTCCTCGCGGAAATTGGGATTGGGCTCGAACACCAGCTTCGACGAGCGCTTCCAGAACGCGACGCGATAGGCGTTGGTGCCGACCGGATGCGCGCCCACGTCGTTGCCGTAGCGTTCGACCACCTCGCGCGCCACCGCGCAGGAGACGCGGCAGTCGGCAAAGTTGTAGATGAAGTTGTAGAAGGGCTGGTTCAGCTTGACCTGCCAGGTGTAGCGGTCGAGCGCTTTCAGGCCTTCGATGGGCGCGTCGTAGTCGAGGTGGTTGGCCTTGCGCGCCCTGGCGAGCACCTCGTCGCTGCCGACGACGTAGCCCTCGACTTCCGAGAGCATCGGCGCGGCGAGCCTGGGATCGAAAAGCCGCTTCATCGTGTAGACGAAGTCCTGGGCGGTGAGCTCGCGCTTGCTGCCGTTGAACGCGGGGTCGTCGTCGAAGAAAATGCCCGGCTTTACCCGCAGGGTATAGGTCATGCCGTCGGCGCTGATCTCGGGCATGGCGTTGAGCACGTTGGGCTCGAGCCGCAACGGGCGCGCGAGGTAGTTGTACTTGAGCGGCGAGTCGAAAATCGCGTTGTTGATGAGGCTCGAGTAGAGGTCGTACCCCTTCTGCGGGTCGAGCGAGGTCTCCGCGATCGGGAACGCGTAGCGGAAGACCTTGGCCGGCTCCGCCGCGAGGGCGGGCGGCGCGCCAATCAATGCGAAGACGAGGAGCGCGCGAATCATGGCGCGATTTTACGCCGCGCGAGCGGACCCTAGCGCAGCTTCGCGAGGTCCACCGCCGCCGCCATCGCTGCGTAACCGGCGTCGTTCGGATGCAGGTGGTCCGGGGAGGAGAGCGCCGGCGCGATGGCAAGTGGGTCGGCCGGATCACGCAGCACGGCATCGAAGTCCACGATGCCGTCGCCCGTCGCCTGCGAGCGCACCCAGGCGTTGTATCCCTCGCGCACGGTCTCGTCTGCCGCGGCGAAGAACGCCGAGCCCTTGTACGGCAGGAGCGTGCCCAACACCACCTTCACGCCGCGCGCCCTGGCCTTCCCCACCGCGGACTGGGTCGCGGCGACCAGCTGGTCGAGGGTTACCT
This sequence comes from Burkholderiales bacterium, assembly GCA_038227085.1. Classification (GTDB taxonomy): domain Bacteria; phylum Pseudomonadota; class Gammaproteobacteria; order Burkholderiales; family Usitatibacteraceae; genus Usitatibacter. Next base: position 19,608 of record JBBRQA010000025.1, read on the forward strand.
GCTGCGAGGCGACGACGTGCGCGACTTCCAGGTCGTTGATGCCGAGGAGGACGATCGCATGCGTCACGCCCTGGACGCCGAGCACGTCGCGCTCGAAACGCGCGCCGCCGCTCGGCCCGGGAAAATCGAACAGCCATCGGTTGCCGCCGATTCCGGCATTCACCACCGAGATGGGAGGAGCGATTTCGCCCGCCACGCGCGCGGAGAGTTGGCTGGGGTAGCTCAGGTTCGCGCCAGGCGTGGATCCAGTGCCGTCCGTGATCGAGTCGCCGAACGCCACGACGACGTTGGCCTTCTGCGTGCCGCTCGCGTCGATCTCGGTGAGGAAGTACGCGGTGCCGGTGGGCGAAAGATGCCCCGTCTGCGCGGGCGTGTTCGCGGCGACCGAAAGGCTCACCGCCACATCGCTCCCGCGCGCGGCCGGAAAATCGATGTCGTCGCTCCAGATGTCCGCGCCCGCCGCGATCGTGACGGAGGCCGAGCCGCCGAAGGGGACGGCGCGGTCGGTGGATGCGTCGATGGATGAGGGTCCCGTGCTCCTCGCGACGCGCACCGCGGTGAACGCGACCGGCGCCGCGCCGAACAGATTGGAGAGCTTCAGGCGAAGCTTCGTCCCGCCCATGGAGAGGTGCGCGAACTGGCGCGGCATTTCGCCGCTGAAGAGCGGCGGCCCGGGCTGGGGTGCGCCGGGCAGCGCCTCGGTGAGGTCCTGGGGCGAGGCGATCCACGCCGCGTACGTGGCGAGCGGCGCAGGGGGCGGGGAAGGCGCATTCCCGCTTCCCCCTCCGCCCCCGCATGCCGCGAGAAGGAGGGGCGGGAGGAGCCGACCCCATGCGCGTGTTGTCCCGGTCATCGACCGTAGATCTACCGAGTGGAAAGGAATTCCCGCAGCGCCTTCGCCGTGTGCGATTTCGTGCCGGGCTTGAGGAACTCCTCCGGCGGCGCGGCGAGCACGACGCGGCCGCCCGCGTCCCCGCCCTCGGGACCCATGTCCACGATCCAGTCGGCCTCGGCGATCACGTCGAGGTTGTGCTCGATGAGGACCACGGTATTGCCCGCGTCCACGAGGCGATGCAGAACGCGAATGAGCTTCTCCACGTCCGCCATGTGCAGGCCCACGGTGGGCTCGTCGAGAACGTACAGCGTGTGCGCCGCCATCGAAGCGCGGCCCGGGCGCGGGGCCTGCGGCCCGCGCACCTTCGCGAGCTCGGTCACCAGCTTGATGCGCTGCGCTTCGCCGCCCGAAAGCGTCGGGCTCTGCTGGCCGAGCGTGAGGTAGCCCAGGCCCACGTCCTGCAGGAGCCGCAGGCAGTGGTGGATCGACGGATGGTGCGTGAAGTAGTCCACCGCCTCGTCCACGCTCATCGCGAGCACTTCGCCGATGTTCCTGCCGCGCATCTGCACGGCGAGCGTCTCGGCGTTGAAGCGTGCGCCGTTGCAGACCTCGCACGCGACCTTCACGTCCGGCAGGAAGCTCATCTCGATGGTCTTCACGCCCTGTCCGTCGCAGCCGTCGCAGCGCCCGCCCGCGGTGTTGAACGAGAAGCGGCTCGCGGTGTAGCCGCGGATGCGCGCCTCCTGGGTGTCGGCGAAGAGCTTGCGGATGTTGTCGAAGAAGCCGACGTAGGTCGCCGGGCACGAGCGCGGCGTCTTGCCGATCGGGGTCTGGTCCACCTCGAGCACGCGCGAGACGCTCTCCCAACCCTTCACGCCTTTCGTCCCGGTGATGGCGGGCGCGTGCTTCCGGTCGCGCGCCGCGGCGACCAGGCGATGCAGGTTCTCGTGCAGCACGTCCCGCGCGAGCGTGGACTTGCCGGAGCCCGACACGCCGGTGACGATCGACAGCCGCCCCAGCGGAAAGCGCACGTTCACGTCTTTCAAATTATGCAGCTTCGCGCCCACCACCTCCACCGAGGGCGTCGATTTTTCGATCGCGCGGCGCGGCTGGATCGGGTGCTGCAGCGGATAGCGCAGGAAGTGGCCGGTGATGGAATCCGGATTGGCCTTGAGCTCTTCGGCGGTGCCCTGCGCGACGATGCGCCCGCCGAGGCGTCCCGCGCCCGGCCCCAGGTCGATCACGTGCTCGGCGCGGCGGATGGTGTCCTCGTCGTGCTCGACCACGACCAGCGTGTTGCCCTTGGCGCCGAGGCGCGCGAGGGTGTCGAGCAGGATCTGGTTGTCGCGGGGGTGCAAGCCGATGGTGGGCTCGTCGAGGATGTAGCAGACACCGCGCAGGTTGGAGCCCAGCTGCGCCGCGAGGCGGATGCGCTGCGCCTCGCCGCCCGAGAGGGTCGGCGCGCCGCGGTCGAGCGAGAGATAACCCAGGCCCACCTGCTCGAGGAATCCAAGGCGCGAGATGAGCTCGGTGAGGATGTCGCGCGCGATTTCCTTCTCGCGCCCGGCCACCGCGAGTTTCTCGAAGAACGTGTGCGCCTTGGAGATCGGTTGCGCGCTCATGCCGGCGATCGACTCGCCGCGGAAGCGCACCGCGAGCGCCTCCTTGTTGAGGCGCTTGCCCTCGCACTCCGGGCACGCCTCGTCCAGCTCGAGCCATTCGACCCAGGAATCGAGCACGTGGTCCTCGGTGCCGGTCTTGGAGCGCTCGTCGTCCCACTTCACCTCGTCGATCTTGAGGCCCGTGCCGTAGCATGCGGCGCACCAGCCGTGCTTCGAGTTGTAGGAGAAGAGGCGTGGGTCGAGCTCCGGGAAGCTGCGAGCGCACGACGGGCAGGCGCGCTTAACCGAGTAGATCTGCGTCTCGCGCTGCCCCCAGCCGCCGCAGCACACGTGCAGGACGCCCTTGCCCATCTCGAGCGCGGACTCGACGGCGACGCGCAGCTGCTTCTCGTTTTCCGGCTTCACCAGGATTTCCGCCACCGGCAGCTCGATGGTGTGCTCGCGGAAACGATCGAGGCGTGGCCAGCCCCTGGTCGGCAGGTATTCGCCATCCACGCGCAGGTGGGACACGGCTTTGGCCAGCGCCCACTTGGCGAGGTCGGTGTAGAAGCCCTTGCGGTTTGTGACGAGCGGCGCGAGCACCGCGATCTTGTCGTTGCGGCGCTCCTTCATCAGGCGCGCGACGATCGCCTCCACGCTCTGCGGCTCGATCGGCACGTCGCATTCGGGGCAGTACTGCGTGCCGAGCTTCACGAACAGCAGGCGCAGGAAGTGGTGGATCTCGGTCTGCGTCGCGACCGTGCTCTTCGAGCCGCCGCGGCTGGTGCGCTGCTCGATCGCCACGGTGGGCGGGATGCCGAAGATCGCGTCGACGTCAGGCTTCGACGCCGGCTGCACGAACTGGCGCGCGTAGGCGTTCAGCGACTCGAGGTAGCGGCGCTGGCCCTCGGCGAAAACGATGTCGAAGGCGAGCGTCGACTTGCCCGAGCCCGACACGCCGGTGATCACCGTGAACTTCTCGCGCGGGATCTCGACGTCGATGCCTTTCAAATTATGCTCGCGCGCGTTCTTCACGCGGATGGTCTTCGGCGGGCGGTAGGCGATGCGGGGTTCCGCCGCCAATTGGCGAGAGGGCACCAGCGCGACTTCGTACTCACGCAGCGCCTTGCCGGTGTGGGATGTCGCATGCTCCATCACCATCTTCGGGGTGCCGACCGCGACGATCGCGCCGCCCGCCTCACCTCCCTCGGGGCCGAGGTCGATGATCCAGTCGCAGGCGCGGATCACGTCGAGGTTGTGCTCGATCACGACCAGCGAGTGGCCCGCGGCAATGAGCTTGCGGAAGGACTTGAGCAGCTTCGACACGTCTTCGAAATGCAGGCCGGTGGTCGGCTCGTCGAACAGGAAGAGGCGCGTTTGCATGGTGCCCTCGCGGGGGCGGCGGGGTAGCATCGAGATCGAGCGCCCATCGGCCTCCGCCAGATGTCCCGCGAGCTTGAGGCGCTGCGCCTCGCCGCCGGAGAGCGTCGGCACCGGCTGGCCGAGGCGCAGGTAATCGAGGCCCACGTCGACAAGCGGTTGCAAGCGGCGAACTATTTCCTTGTCGCCGGCGAACACGCCGACGGCTTGTTCGATGGTGAGCTCGAGCACGTCTGCGATGCTGCGCCCGTCGACCTTCACCTCGAGCGTCTCGTCGCGATAGCGCGTCCCGTTGCAGTCGGGGCAGCGCAGGTACACGTCGGAGAGGAATTGCATCTCGACGTGCTCGAAGCCGTTGCCGCTGCACGTCGGGCAGCGCCCGTTGCCGGAGTTGAAGCTGAAGGTGCCCGTGGTGTAGCCGCGCGTGCGC